>JBBIMH010000018.1:0-35398 GCA_037444505.1 Nitrospirota bacterium
TGTAGTACTGATCGTGATTGGCCCAGTAGAGCGTCACCTCCTCGCCGTTGTAGGGGATGGCATAGCGTTCTTTCTTGGAATACCGCCGTTTGGAGATAAAGTCGCCGTCCTGGTAGTAGCGGCTGAAGAAGGTGTAGAGATGGTTATAGACTGCGGCTTCGATTGCCTCATGGCCTTTGGCCGCTTTTGCGATTTCCTGCGCGGCAAGGTACTCCTTGCCTGCCTTTGTTCCGCGATATTTCTCCTCCAGGCGGCCTTCGGCATCAAGGGCGTCCTCGCCCAACGCTTCCAACGCCTTTCTGCGCGCATTCTCCAGATCCTTAGCTGCCTGCGACTGCGCTGCCAGTGCGCCCTGCCGGAGTTCCTGCTCAATGGCGGTCGGCAGGTCCTCTTTGATCCATCGCTCGATGACCTGACGCTTGTAGTTCATGATACGGTAGATGCCGAAGTCCAGGTCGGCCAGGTCGAATTGAAAGAGTTCCTGAAGCAATTGCTGGAATTTTGTCTTTGCTTCACTCATAATCTGTTCTCACCATATTTTCCCATAGGCAGCTGACATTTTCTTTTAAGTTTCTTCAACATCGAGCTGAATTATAAGTAGTAATGGTGCTGTCGTCAAACAAAAAAATCCAAAAAACAATTGAAACCCTGTGACGATATATTTCAATAAAACTTTACCGGCCCCCTCGCCCAGGGCTTCGGCTGTCACTTCGGGCTGGGGATGTTCGGGCCGGTGGGCAAGTGACTCGGCGTTGGTCTGCGGATCACCTACAAATCAGGGCGCAGGGCGTTTAATATGATACTCCTACGTTTCGGCGCGGCGCGTTGAAGTCACAATGCTATATAGAGTTTCACTCCGGGTATGTCTTTGAAATGAGCGTCGAGGGTGAACACGGAAAGGTCGTAGTCGATGGCGGTGACGGCAATGGAGATATCGGAGAGAGGAAGGGTTATGCCTTTTCTTCGCAATGAACAGGACAGCCTGCCTGCCTTCATCCACAAGTGCGGCGTGATGTCTATGGTAGGAATCCCTTCCAGAAACTCAACGACATACAATTCTTCCTCTGCGGTCCTGGTGCCCTGGAGCAGTTCCGCCATGATGATGCCGGTGATGCGTATTCGTTTCGACGTGATCAATGATGCGACGGCAGAGGCGTTCGGCTCTTTGCCTTTCAAAAAATCGATCAGAGCGGAAGTGTCAACGATCACGCCATCTCTTGTCATTTTCTCGCTGCTCCTTCCGCTCCAGTTCATCGAGTTTCTTTGTGACATCTTTGACGGCGATTTTCCCTTTAAGTTCAAGGCTCTTGCGGAGTTTTTTCTCTCTGACGAATTCCTGCATGGCGGTAACTATCGCCCTGGTTTTCGATTTCTCTCCGGACAGTTTCTGAACTTCCGAGATGAGGTCATCGGGTATGTTGAGTGTTGCACGCATAGTATGCACCTCCCAAATATGCATATATTGTATGCATTATTAACGTGATGGTCAAGGGCCTTTACTGTCATGGACGACGCCGACGAAGTACAGAGGGAGTTGCCGCTGCCGTTTCCTGAACTGTCCGGGGACATGCCGCTATTGTCCATTGTTTCGTGAATACGCTGTATGAATTTTTTGGCTTGGGTCGTTGGATTATTCGCTATAAAAATGCGGCCTCATTTCTGTCTCCGGGATGTAACGCGCCGCCTGGCGGATGATGGCCTTGAGAGTCCCCTTGTCTAATTCGGGATGGGCAGGGATTGTGAGCGCCTGTTTCGAGCCATCAAGGAGCGTGCGGACCAGTTTTACATGGCTGCCCTTTTGTCCGGCTATGACGAACCCGAACAGCGCGAAAATCTTGATGACGTCTTGGCCAGAGAGTCTTTTCAGCTTAGGCATGGGTGGGCGAGTCTATTTCGAGGTTGGCGATGATGGTGGGTTGCGGCACGAGGTCGTATTCGGTTGGGTTTTCGCCTTCCAGATGCAGCTCCACCGCTTCCTTGAGATTAGTCACCACTTCATCGAGGGTCTTGCCCTGCGTCACAACCGGCAGGTCTATGCATTCGGCGATGTAGTATTTTTCGCCCCGGTAAATATGGACTTGAATAACTTTTTTCATGCTGAATTTATAGCATTAATGCAGGGGAAAGTCAATTACGCCTTGATTTCTCTGCGATATTGTGTTTCATCCATCTTGGAGCTTCTATAAACGACGCCGACGCTCCACGAGCTGATGCGGAGCAACTGGCGCGGAGAAGATAAACCTGAAGGGCTTTTGGAAGAGATGAAGCGCCATGCAGACGACTGCCTCAGGGCCAAGGACATGGCGTCGCTTCTCGGCATAGAGGGAATCGCCGCACAGAAGTACTTCAGCAACTTCAAAAATCTCATCTTGATCATGAAGACCACGTATTGATGCTTGACATCGGCCCGGCGGATGGTGTAAAACCGCGTGTAACGAGCCTGGGAAAGAGTTTTCAACCTGTAGAGCGGGAGCCGATAATAGTTTGATCCTTTGCCGATCACGTGCGAGCGGTGAAGCGGTGCCGAGGTTTCCGGCAGGCGCTCGCATGAAATAAGCTCTTTGAAAATTGAACTTTTTTGAGAAAGGTAGTGGTCGTGGTGTATAGATTTATTGACGGGATGCCTGAAAGACTTGAGCGCTCGCAGACAGAGCTGAAAAACCTGATTTTTTGGTGTATTAAACAGGCGCTGTATTCCGCGGCTAAATGCCGCGGCCTCATTCACGCGTAACCCACCATAATCCTCTTTATTTATGAGGGTAGTGTCAAAACTTCTCTGCGTTCTCAGCGGTAAACCTTTGACATGGCGTTTATGAAAGTGGAGATGTCAGTATGAAATAATGGATGGGGTAGCATCTTCACTCCTGTAGTATCTTCTGGGCTTCGACTTGGGCATTGTGTATGCAGTCGCCTATGCCGATTCCTTTGTAGGAGCAACCGACGAGGTGCAGGCCTTTGTGGTCGGAAAGCATACGGTCGAGCACAGCCATCCGATCCATGTGTCCTACGGTGTATTTAGGCATGCCCTTGAACCAACGATAGACCTTTGCAAGCTTTGGATCCGCTTTGAGCCCGAGGACGGCATCCAGCTCTTCGAGGGCTGTCTGGATCAACCCCGCGTCATCGAGTTCATGCACGAGCTCTTCGTGATGCCCTCCGCCCACGAATACGCGTATCAGCAAATGATCAGCAGGCGCCCTGTAAGACCACTTGATGGAGCTGTACGTGGCTGCGTTGATCCTTCGGCCTTCGACGCGGGGGATGATGAATCCGAAGCCGGGCAGCGGGACCTTTACGTCGTCTTTCCTGAAGGCGAGCGAGACCGTGGCCGAAGAGGACCACTCTATTCTGTTCATCTGCCCAGCGAGCTCTCTGCTGAACCCCTCTATCATCCCGGCCGCATCGTATGCGGCGGCGGCTATTATAACGCGGTCGGCGTCGATCTTTTCTCCGCTTTCGAGTACCACGGAATATCCGTTCCCTTTGGGCTCCACCGCTTTGACATGGGCATCGAATCTGATGGCGTCTGGGCCGATATATTCTGCGCAGGCCTGCGGCAAGGTCTGCATGCCTTTCTTGAAGCTCATGAAATATGTCATGCGCGGGCTGCCGGGTTTGGGGGGCGGTCCGCTGAGCGTCGCATGAGGCCTCTTCTTCATCGCGGAGAGCATGCCCAAGATGAGGCTTCTGCTCTTCCGCTCCATCTCTACGAATCTGGGGAATGTGGCGAGAACGCTCATGTTGTCCGGATTGGATGTGTGTATGCCGGCGACCAGTGGCTCTGCGATCTTCTCGAGGCACTCACGGCCGAGCCTGCGTGTCACAAAGGAGGCGAGGCTTTCATCCTCCCGAGTCTTCTTGCGCGGCACGAACAGATCCATGCCCATACGGAGCTTGCCCGGCCAGGAGATGAGCTTCGACCGTACGAGCGGCATGAGCATGGTGGGCACCATTAGCATCACACCATCCGGCAGCGGATGGAGCATGCCGCCCGAATATATGAACGTGCCCTTGAATTCATCGTTCGAGGGGAGCATCTCTTTTTCGAGTCCGAGATGCTTTGCGAGATTCACCGTCCAGACCTTTTCCGGCAGAAAGCTGTCCGGCCCTGCCTCTATCAGAAAATCTCCGGCCCGCTCCGTCAGTATCTTTCCGCCGATGCGGCTGTTCTTTTCGAGTATCTGGACCTCGATGGTTTTGCCGTGGGCCTTCGCCCCGGACTTTAGGTGGACAGCGGCTGCAAGCCCTGCAATCCCTCCGCCTATGATTATGACTTTCGCCATAAGGACCTCATCTTATCCGAAATCAAGCCTTCTTAACGATATCCGCAAGTGCCTTGATAAACAGCGGCGATGTGTTCAAAGATTCGGCCCGTTCGAACCTAAGGCCGAGTCTCTCTGCGTGGCCCCTGTGCACGACGTCTATGTCATAAAGGGTCTCCATGTGGTCGCACGTAAAACCGATGGGGACCTCGAGGACGGCCTTGAATCCTTCCCTTGCGATTTGGTCCAGCGTCGGCTCCACCTCCGGCTCGAGCCAGGGCTCTGTAGCCCTCGCTCCCTTGCTCTGCCACGCGATGCGCTGGTGCTTGATCCCGGCCTTCTGCGCCACGAGCGAGACGGTCTCCTTGATCTGCTTCTCGTACGGGTCTCCAGCGGTGATATATCTCATGGGTATGCTGTGGCTTGTGAAGATGACGGAGATCTCATCCTGCCCGAAGCCGTTCAATCGCAGAAGGCCGGCGCGAATCTTTTCCACCCATGCCTCTATGAACAAGGGGTTGTCGTGCCAACTCGGTATGAAAAGCGGACAGGTCTCTTCGTCTCCGAGGCCTTCGCATGCCTGTCTGTAGGCGCCTGTAGTGACATCTGTCGAAAAGGGAGACATGGAAAGCGCGATCACCCTTTTGGCGCCCGCAGCGACCGCCTTGTCGAACGCCTCCGCCACTGTGGGGCTCGAGTAGCGGAAACCTTCGTATACTGCAAATCCTTCGCCGAGTTCTTTCTCAAGCGCCTCTGCCTGGCTCTTTACTATATCAGGCAGCGGGGATCTGCCACCGATCAGTCTGTATCTTTCTTGTACAGCCGAGACCAACTGCGGAGGCGCAGGCCTTCCCATGAAGGCAGACATGAACGGCCCCACTTCTTCGATATTCCGCGGCCCGCCGAGGGCGATGAGTATGACGGCAGTGAGAGACATTGTAATAACGGGGCATGGGTCATAGGCAAGGAATTTGAGTTTTCCCTGCCACTTGCCCCTTGACTCCCGACCCTATATCTTGCTCAATTCATGGGTTGCATTGATGAATTCCGCTGCATTGTCTATAGGGGTCTGCTGGAGTATGCCGTGGCCCAGATTCATGATATGGCCGTTCCTTCCAGCAGCCTTGTCGAGTATCTCCTTGACGCGCTTTCTGATGAATTCCTTGGTACCGAAGAGGGCGACCGGATCCAGATTGCCCTGGACCGCCTTGTCGAATCCGACGCGTTTCCAAGCAGTGTCGAGCTCGCAGCGCCAGTCGAGACCTATGACGTCGCCGCCGGCCTCCGCCACCATCTCGAGCAGATGATTCGCACCGTGCGCAAAATGGATGAGGGGCACGGTCTTCTTTATTCCGGCGATGACGTTCTTTTGATGGGGAAGGACGAACTCTCTGTAGTCGTTCTGCCCGAGGGCGCCCACCCATGAGTCGAACAATTGCACCGCCTGCACGCCTGCATCTATCTGAGCGTTCATATAGTTTATGATAACGCCGGTAAGATGCTCCATGAGGCTGTGCCACGTCTTCGGCGTGGAAAACATCATCGCCTTAGCGTGCTCATAGTTCCTGGAGCCCCCTCCCTCGATGATGTAGGATGCGAGGGTAAACGGTGCGCCCGAGAAACCGATGAGCGGGACCTTGCCGCCGAGCTCTCGGAGGACTATCTTTATCGCCTTCATTAGATACTCTATCTGGGTCGCGGCATCGATCGGCCTAAGTCTCTGTACATCGGCTGTCGTGCGCACGGGATTGTGGATTACAGGCCCTTCTCCCTTGGCGAATTCGAGGCCGATGCCCATCGGCTCCAATGGCAGCAGGATGTCCGCGAATATGATGGCGGCGTCTATCTCGAAGCGTCGTACAGGCTGGATCGTCACTTCCGCTGCAAGCTCCGGCGTCTTGCACATCTCGAGAAATGTGTGCTTGGCCCGTATCTCTCTGTACTCGGGAAGGTATCTTCCCGCCTGTCTCATCATCCATACCGGCGTGCAGTCCACCGGCTCGCGCCTGCATGCCTTCAAGAATCTGTCAGCCCTGGACATCCCCAGCCCCCTGAAATGATTGTATTGAAATCCGCTGATACGAGCGACTATATTATGCTTTTATACGTGAAAAGACAAGGAAATTTTGAATTCCAGCAGGGACTGATACGATAATGTTTCCGCCTTGAGAGTCGTAAAATTTTCTGCGGGAGGCTGCTGGGGGTTTCCATAACGATCCCATACAGATTGCTGTCGACGAGAGGTGGTGGGGTTGCCTTTGGCGGACCAGAACCCTATCTTCGAACGAGGAAGCTATCCACGCTGTCTGAACGACAGGGCGCCGAGAGAGAGCATTATGACGGATACCGCGGCGACGATGAGGATATCCGCGGGGAGCGGGAATTCGGGGCCGAGGGGCGGCGCGGCCTTCGTGAGCAGAATATGCTTGAATGCGTCTATGCCGTATGTAAGGGGATTGATATGGGATATCCAGCGCAGCGCATCCGGCATGGAGGAGACCGGATACATTGCGCCGGAGAGGAAGAACATGGGCATGACCAGGAAGTTCATGATTACATTGAAGCCGTCGAATGAGGTGAGCCTCGCAGCTATCAAAATGCCGATAGATGTGATGCAGAAGGATACGAGCAGCGCTATGAGCGTCACCCAGATGAACTGCATAGCGCCGATGTCGATGCCGAGGAAGGGGATGAGGATCAATATAATCACCGCCTGGGCGGCGGATATGAGCGTGCCGGATACGGCCTTGCCGATGACTATAGAGAGCCGCGATATGGGCGCGACGAGCATCTCCTTCATGAAGCCGAATTCCCTGTCCCAAACAATGGATATGGAGGAGAATATGGACGCAAAGAGAATCGTCATACCTATCATGCCGGGGAATATGAACTGTAGATAAGAAAGCCCGGCCTGTGGCCTTATCAATGCTCCCATGCCGTTTCCGACGACGAAGAGCCAGAGCACCGGTCTGGCGAGCGTGCCCAAGAGCCTGCTCTTCTCCCTGAAGAATTTCTTGAACTCTCGGATGCAGATTACATATATGGGCCTTAGCTGTATCATCTCTGGGCCCTCCTGTGGCTGCGCACGAACTCCCTTATGACCTCCTTGTGGTTGTTTACGGCCTCGTCTCTTATCGTCCTTCCGGTGAGTTTCAGGAATACATCGTTCAGGGTGGGTTTCTGGAGGCTCACAGTAAGGGTCTCCACGCTCACGGCATGAATGAGCTTGGGTATGAATTCCTCCGCCTTATCGGTCTCTATGAACAGGCTGCCGTTTTCTTCGCGTGCGGCGAGACCGAATGCGGTCCTAATCTCCTCGAGCGCCTTCCGGTTGTCCTTCGTCACGAGCCTTACGATATCGCCATGCACCATGCGCTTTAGGCTCGATGCCGTGTCCATTGCTATGATCTTGCCACGATCTATTATCGCGATGCGGTCGCAGTTTTCAGCCTCTTCCATGTAATGGGTGGTCATGAACACAGTGATTCTCTCTCTCCGCCTGAGCGTGTCTATGAACTCCCATATTGTGTTTCTCGTCTGCGGATCGAGGCCAACGGTCGGCTCGTCGAGAAAAAGCACCCGAGGATAGTGCAGCAGCCCCCTGGCTATCTCGAGCCTCCTCTTCATGCCGCCGGAGAAGTTCTTTACGAAGTCATGCTTGCGGTTTTTTAACTCCACGACCTCGAGCATCTCGTCTATCCTCTTCTCGGTGGCGCGGGAATCGAGATTGTACAGAAAGGCATGGAATTTCAGGTTCTCGTATGCGGTGAGGCCCATGTCGAGGGTCGTGTCCTGAAAGATCAGGCCTATCGCGGCTCTTACCCTGTCAGGCTGCTTAGCGCAGTCGAAACCGGCAATCTCCGCCCTGCCCGATGTAGGCGCAAGCAGGGTGCAGAGGATGTTGATCGTGGTTGTCTTGCCCGCGCCGTTCGGGCCGAGGAAGCCGAACACCTCCCCTTCCTCGACGGAGAAGGATATATCGTCCACCGCCTGGAGCATCTTGAACCGTTTCGAAAGATTATTTACTTTGATGACGGGCATAAATGAAATAAATTCTGTTTGCAGTTTTTCTACCACTCCATCCTGTTCTTAGGCACGTACCACCTTATGAAGTTGTGCATGATGCCAATGGCCGCCTGCTCAATGCCTTTGAATCTCTTGTGCACGATTGGCGTTGCGTCCGGCACATATAGAAAGGCATAGGGCTGCTCATCCGCTAAGATATTGTGTATGCGGTAGTATATCCTCTTTCTGTCTTCCATGTCGAATGTCCTGCGTCCCTCGACAAGCAAGCGGTCCACCTCGCTATTTCTGTAGCCTATGAAGTTGTATTCACCCTTTTTAGTCTTGCTCGAATGCCATATGTCGTACAGGTCCGGATCCCTGCCGAGGCTCCAGCCGAGAATTATCGCATCGAATGTACGGTTGTCCACCTGCTCGAGGAACGCCTGCCACTCCATTACACGGATGTGCACATCTACGCCTATCGCCTTGAAATTGCGCTGTATTATCTCCGCGGTCTTTATGCGCTCGTTGTTTCCCTGGTTGGTGAGTATGGTGAATCTGAAAGGCCTGCCGTCCTTGTCGAGCACCCCGTCTCCGTTGCGATCCATCCAGCCTGCGTCCTTCAGCATGTGCCTTGCTGTCTCGGGTTCATAGGGATATGGTTTTACATCTGGGTTATACGCCCATGATACATGGGAGAAGGGGCCGGTGCACGGCCGGCCTATGCCGAGGAGCACCCCCTCGATGATGCTCTGCCTGTCTATCGCATACGACAGGGCCCGGCGCACCCTCTTGTCTGAAAAGAGAGGGCTCGTGAGATTATAACCCAAATATGTATATACATTCGCAGGATAGCGGTACTTTCTGTAGTTTTCGCGTATCCTTCTGGTCTCGCTCTTTCTCAGATACTGAAGAGGGGAGAGGCCCATCATGTCCACGCCGCCGGAGAGGAGCTCCTGGAACATGGTCGTGTTGTCCGGTATGATGCGATATATATATTGGTCTATGTTCGGCCTTCCCTCGAAGTAGTCGTCATTCGCCTCGAGCACAATCTTCTGTCCCGCGATCCATTCCTTGAATTTGTACGGCCCCGTGCCTATGGGCGACCTGTTGAAGCCGTCTTTGTTGATGTCTTTGCCTTCGAGGATGTGCTTGGGGAGCATGCCGATAGCCCAACTTTCGAGCGCAGGAGAAAAGGGCTCCTTGTATGTCAACCTGAATGTGTATCTGTCTACAACCTCCGCCTTGAGCACATCCATGTAGGAGCTGCTGTAGGGGGTTGCAACATTCGGGTCGACGAGCCTTTGATATGTGAACAGACAGTCGTCGGCTGTGAACTCGAAGCCGTCATGCCATCTCACGCCCTTTCTGAGATAGAATGTTATCACCTTTCCGTCCTTCGAAACGGTCCACTTCTCTGCAAGGTCGCCTACAAGTCTTATGTCCTTGTCGTATTTCACCAGGCCGTTGAATATGAGGTCGTTTATGGTCCCGGATGCGGAATCGTTTGCGATTACCGGGTTCAGGCGTCTGGCGTCTCCGATAGATGCCACGACGATAGTCTTTGGGTTGCGCTCCGTCCGGTGCACACAGGCGGCCAGGAGGAGCAAGAAACATAAATATAGCAAAAACCGCTTCATGATTTCTCTAATGCACCCTCGGGTTCATTCCGAACATGCCGGCTTCCGGGGATAAAGCGATTGGAACGCCGCTATATCAGAAGAAGACGGAGGATGCCCCGGAAAGAGATATCTTTCCGCCGTTTGTGTCTCCGGCCTCGGTCCGCGTATAGGCCTTCACATCCGTCCGTGGGGCATCCATTGCTGTGCAGATGTTCTCTTTCGGCCTAATAAAAAAGGGTAGGCATGGCCTACCCTGAAGACATATCAACTCCGCCCAGCATGCCCAGTTACTTCTGCTGCGCCGGCGCCTGGAGAGGAGGGGCGACCGGAACAGGCGCCTGCTGCGTCTGCTCCTGCTTTATGTCCTCCATTATCGAGGCCTTCCTGGCAGTGGTGAGTGCCAGTGCAAGGGATGTGAGCATGAATATGATCGCTGCACCTGCCGTGAGCTTCCCCAAGAAACTCTGGGCACCCCTCGGTCCGAAGACGGTCTGCGATGCTCCGCCGAAGGCCGCGCCTATGTCGGCGCCCTTGCCCTTCTGGAGCAGAACCATGAATATCAAGATGCCGGATACGATCACATGAATGGTGATGAGCAATGCGCGCATTGTTATTCTCCTTGATCTCAAAGCATTAGGACGCTGATTTGCGCAGATGGACACAGATTATGATAAAGTCAAATCCGATTTTTCTGCGTTGGTCCGCATCCGATTCTTTTAAGTGAACTTCACTATGGCTGCGAATGACTCCGGCTTGAGGCTTGCGCCCCCCACCAGTGCGCCGTCTATGTCGGGCATGGCCATGAGGCTTGCGATGTTTTCGGGTGTCACGCTGCCTCCGTATTGAATGCGCACGGCATCGGCGACTCCCCGGCCGTATGCGTTTCCTATGATGCCCCGGATGAAAACATGCACCTCATTCGCCTGCTCAGGAGTGGCTGTCTTGCCTGTGCCGATGGCCCAGACAGGCTCATAGGCGATGACCACATTTGCCATCTGTTCCGGTGTAACGCCCTTGAGCCCCCCGGTTATCTGGCGTTCGATGACACTCTCCACTCCGCCTGATTCGCGCTCAGGAAGGGTCTCTCCCACACATACTATGGGCCTAAGCCCTTTGTCCAGCGCCTGCCGTACCTTCTTGTTCACTGTCTCGTCGGTCTCGCCGAAATACTGTCTGCGCTCGCTGTGGCCAATAATAACATATTTGCACCCGGAATCCAACAGCATTTCCGACGATACCTCGCCCGTATAGGCGCCCTTGTCCGCCCAATGCATGTTCTGGCCTGCGAGGGCAATGGACGCGCCTCTTGCCGCAGCCGCGACTGCATGTATTGCTGTAAACGGAGGTGCCAGCACTATCTCCCTGTCTTTTACGCCTGCAATCATCGGCACGAGTTTCGTGACCATCTCACGTGCCTGTGTGGCTGTCATGTTCATCTTCCAGTTGCCCGCGAGGATGGGGCGTCTGTTTGTATTCATAACGAGACCCTCTTTTCAGTCTGGATCGTTTACCGCAAATCGCTGAGTGTTGTGGATAGGGCATAGCGCATGGGGCAGAGAAAACCCTATCCTCTCCGCGCAATGCCATTCGCGCGGACTTAGTCCCCGTCATCCGTGAGCGCCGCAAGGCCGGGCAGCTCTTTTCCTTCCAGTAGTTCAAGAGACGCGCCGCCTCCGGTGGATATGAACGTGATGCTGTCCGACACCCCTGCCCTGTGCACAGCCACATCCGTATCGCCGCCGCCTACGATAGTGGTCGCGAAGGCGTCCGCCACAGCCCTCGCGATTGCGAATGTACCGCGGGAATATGCGTCTTTTTCGAACATACCCATGGGGCCGTTCCATATGATGGTCTTCGCGTCCTGGATCGCCTCGGAAAATAGCCTCGTGGTCGCAGGCCCTATATCGAGCCCCACCCAGCCCTTTGGGATCTCCTGAGACGTGACGATCTTTGTCTCTGCGCCGTTGTTCATATTTTCCGCCACGACGAAGTCCACCGGCAGATAGAACTTCACCCCACGCTGGCGCACGCCCTGCTCTATGCTCCTGGCGACGTCGATCATCTCCGGCTCTACGAGCGAGTTGCCGGTATCGAGACCAGCGGCCTTGATGAATGTGAAGGCCATGGCCCCGCCAACTATGACCTTGTCGACCTTGTCCTTGAGGTTCTCGATGACGCCTATCTTCCCAGACACCTTTGCGCCTCCGAGGATCGCGACAAAGGGCCTGACCGGATTGGCCACGGTCTTCTGGAGGTAGTCGATCTCCTTCTTCATGAGGAATCCGGCCACGGAGAGTTTCAAATGCTTTGTGATGCCGTATGTAGAGGCATGGGCACGGTGCGCCGTGCCGAAGGCGTCGTTAACATATACCTCCGCGAGAGATGCAAGCGTCTTGGAGAAGCCCTCATCGTTCTTTTCTTCTTCTGGATGGAATCTGAGGTTTTCGAGCAGGATTACGTCTCCTGGCCTCATGCCCTTTACCGCGTGTTCCACATCCGGGCCGATGCAGTCCTTCAGGAACTTCACCTCTTTATTCAGAAGGCGGTTCAGCCTCTTTGCGACAGGCGCGAGACTGTATTTAGTGTCAGGTTTCCCCTTCGGCCTTCCGAGATGGGATGCGAGTATCACCTTGGCCCCTTCGTCTATGGCATAGTTTATTGTGGGCAGTGTTGCGCGAATGCGGCTGTCGTCGGTGATATTGCCGTTCTCGTCAAGCGGTACATTGAAGTCGGCCCTTATGAAAACCCTCTTGTTCTTGATATCGACCTTGTCTATCGTCTTCTTGTCCATGAGGCCTCCTAAACCGACTTATATCCCTTTTTTCGCAATGTAAAGGATGAGGTCTCGCACACGGCATGAATATCCCCATTCATTGTCATACCATGCGATCACCTTGACCATGGTATTGTCCATCACGCTCGTGAGCCCCGCATCCACGATGGACGAATGGGGGTTGCCCTTGCAGTCTATGGAGACTATGGGTGCCTCCTCGAACTGAAGGATGCCCTTGAGCCTGCCGTTCGCGGCGTCTTTGAGCGCCTTGTTCACCTCTTCCTTTGTGGTCTTCTTCGAGACCTCTGCAACGAAGTCGACTACGGAGACAGTAGGCGTAGGAACGCGCAGAGACATGCCGTCGAGTTTACCCTTGAGCTCCGGCAGCACGAGCGAAACCGCCTTTGCCGCGCCGGTGGATGTTGGGATGATGGAGAGCGCGGCGGCCCTGGCCCTCCTTAAATCCTTGTGGGGAAGATCGAGGAGCCGCTGGTCGTTCGTATAGGCGTGGACGGTGTTCATGAGTCCATGCACTATGCCGAAGTTTTCATGGATGACCTTTGCAACAGGCGCGAGGCAGTTGGTGGTGCATGATGCATTCGAGATGATGTGGTGCTTCGAAGGGTCATATGTATCCTCGTTCACTCCGAGAACAAATGTGGCGTCCGGATCCTTGGCAGGGGCCGAGATTATGACCTTCTTTGCGCCTGCGGAGATGTGCTTGCCTGCGCCCGCCCGGTCCACGAACCTGCCGGTGGATTCTACCGCCACGTCCACCTTGAGCTCTTTCCAGGGGAGCTCGCCGGGGTCTCCCTTGGCGACTACTGCTATCTCCCTTCCGTTCACTACGATTTTGCCGTCGCCGGCCTTGACGTCTGCATCGAAGACGCCGAAAAGCGAGTCGTATTTCAAAAGGTGCGCGAGAGTCTTTGCATCGGTGAGGTCGTTTATCGCAACGATTTCTATGTCCTTGTTCGAAAGCGAGGCGCGAAATACATTCCTTCCGATCCTGCCGAATCCGTTGATTCCTACTCTTACTGCCATGGTATCCTCCTTTGGAAATAGTGGTCAGGGCGCCGACGTGGGAGGCCGTGCCGCCTCACGGCTTGTTGCGTCCCTTGCCTCTGTCTTGGATCCTAAAATGCACATGACGGCTGCGGCCCGCCCCATGAGCATCCATGTTCATCCATCCGGGCTCGAGGCTAATCGAGCCTGTTGATCACCATCCCTGTGAGCAGCTTGGGGTAGAAGTATGTGGCCTTCTGGGGCATGCGCTCCCCGGCCATTGCTACGTCCTTGACATCGCTTACCTTTGTAGGGTTCATAAAAAAGACGACCTGTGCGCCGCCGTCCTGTATCTTCTCAACGGCGACATCCGCATCTTTTATGTATTCTATATTGAGACCGAGTTTATGTGTCTCGATCTTGATCCCGAGCAGCCTGTCGATTATAAGATGATGGAGTATGGAGACATCGAGTTTCCTATATGCCGGCGACTTGTCAGGGATGAGGCCGTCCATGACGGTCTCGTCTCTGAGCGTGATTAGATAATAGCTGTTTTCGCCCTTCAGCCTCATGCCGAAGATATGCGCCCTGTCTGCACGGTTCGCCATTGTGTCTATCATCGTCCTCCTGTCCTTCGGCTCTGATTTCCCGTCGAAGTCGATCCGCTCGATGTCGAAATAGTGGCTGAGCTTCTGCACGAATCCCTTGGGATCGAAATCATTCAGGTTGAAGAGCACCCTGTGAGCGGGGAGTATGGTAAGCCCCGGGTCCTCGAGCCCGGCCAAAAACATGGCTGTATAATTATAGGGCTCCTCCCCTGTGAATGAGCCCGCAAGGCTTCTGCGCTCGTTACGGTAGTTCAGTGCGGTGTCGTATCTGTGGTGGCCGTCTGCGATGAAAAAAGGTTTATCAGCCATCTCTTTGGCAACGGCCTCGATCACGGCCTGATCCGTGACGGTCCAGAGCCTGTGCACCACACCATCGCTGTTTTTTACCTCTATCTCCGGGTTCGACAACACCGAGGAGAGCATGCCTGAGACTTTCCCCATTGGATCCGAATAGAGGGAGAATATCTGGCTGAAACCGGCTCTGCATGCCCTGAGCAGTTTGAGCCTGTCCGTCTTCGGTCCCGAGAGGGTGGTCTCGTGCGGCCTAACGACCCCTGAGTCGTATTCTTCGAGCCTGACGAGACAGATGAATCCGCGCAGCCTCTTCATCTCTCCGGTCAGCGCATATTTTATTTCATATACATAGAGACCCGGCGTGGGCTTCTCTACGAGGATGCCGCTTTCGAGCCATTCCTCGAAAAATGCCCTTGCGCGAGTATAGCGGTTGTCATCTTCCGTGTCCGCCGGGCTCTCGAGGCCGAATTCGAGCCTAACTACATTGTAGGGGCTCTTTCGGTAAAGCGACTGCTGCTCCTCATGGGTGATGATGTCATACGGCGGACAGACTATGTTCTCGAGCCCGCCCGCCTTTTCCCTGTTATACACGATGCCCCGGAAGGGGAGTATCTTCGCCATGAATGAAAAACCGTTCCCTTGGATGTCTATAGAGGTCTTTTCTTATAGCACAAGGCCGGTTTTTCTGTCAACTGATTTTGCTTGCGGAGGTTCATTATGATTCGGGGGCGGGAGAGGGGGGCAGGCCGGGCCAGGGGTCATATGGCCTCTGCAAGGTCAGGGGCGGCCTCTCTGATGGCTGTGCCTTTGCCGATCACCACTATGCCCGAATGGGTGACATGGAATCTCTTCCGATCCTCGTCCAGGTTTATTCCGATCTCCGTGCCCGGCGGTATGGTCACGTCTTTGTCTATGATGGCCTTCCTGATTCGGCAGTGCCGGCCTATCTCGACGTTCTCCATGAGCACGGATTCCTGCACATCTGCATAGCTGTTTATGCGCACATTCGGCGAGAGCACGGAGTTCTGCACGCGTCCGCCGCTTATGATGCAGCC
This sequence comes from Nitrospirota bacterium, assembly GCA_037444505.1. Taxonomy (GTDB): domain Bacteria; phylum Nitrospirota; class UBA9217; order UBA9217; family UBA9217; genus JBBIMH01. Next base: position 15,625 of record JBBIMH010000018.1, read on the forward strand.
GTGCGACACTATGGAGTCGAGCGCAATGCCGAGCCTCCCGCCCTTTTTCTCCTGCGCGAACACGAACTTCGCAGGCGGATTCTGCGCCTGGTATGTTCTTATCGGCCACGCCTTGTCATAGAGATTCAGCAGGGGGTCGACGCTCACCAGGTCCATGCTCGCCTCCCAATAGGCGTCGAGCGTTCCCACGTCACGCCAGTACTTCGCCTCTTTCTTGTTCTCGTCCTTGAAATTATATGCATAGACCCTGTCTGTCTTCATCATCTCCGGTATTATGTTCTTTCCGAAGTCATGGCTCGTATCCCGCAGGGCGTCGAACTCGAGGTGCTTTATGACCTTCTTCGTGTTGAAGAGGTATATGCCCATGGAGGCAAAGGCGAGGTTGTCTCTGCCTGGGATGCACTTCGGGCAGCTCGGTTTCTCTTCGAAGCCGATGATGCGGTCTTCTTCGTCCACCTCGATCACGCCGAAGGCAAATGCGCTCTGCCGGGGGACCTCTACAGCGGCCACGGTGGCGTCCGCGGCCTTGGCCTTGTGGAACCGGAACATCTCTGCATAGTTCATCTTATATATATGGTCCCCGGCAAGGATAAGGAGATGCTCGGGCGCATCCTTTTCTATCATATATATGTTCTGGTAGATGGCATCGGCCGTACCCTGGTACCACTTCTCGCCTACCCGCTGCTGGGGGGGGACGGAGATGATATATTCATTCAGCTCTCCCGAGAAGAAGTTCCATCCCAGACGCAGGTGTTTGTCGAGAGACATGGACTTATACTGAGTGAGCACGGCGATCTTTCGTATGCCGGAATTTATGCAGTTCGAGAGGGTGAAGTCTATGATCCTGTATATGCCGCCGAACGGCACTGCGGGTTTTGCCCTGTGCAGGGTGAGCGGATAGAGCCGTTCGCCCTTTCCGCCGGCAAGGATCATTGCTAATATTCCCATGATACGTTCCTATCAGCCGATAATAAGATGCGAGCGATTTGCTTGAATCTTAGCAAACACCAGGCGGGCTGTCAAATCGAAGGCGGCGATGCAGATGCATTACTTCTCTGGTTCGCGGCAGAGCGGATGGTCGGCGACGCCGGGAAGAGTCATTATGATGAAGTTGGTGATAGTGTTATTAAATTTTTAAATATTTTTTTGTCTTGATTTTTCCCATGCCCATTGTTACTATAACCTGCATTAATTAATGACTTTTATCAGCCCGTGTGTAGTTTGGTAACGCAGACGTAACACGCCTTGTTTGATACCCCATCCATAGCAATACCAGACTCAGTATCTAAAGGGCAAAGAAGCAGGCTGTTTAAAGAACCTGAGCCAATTGCTTCAGAGGAGAAGCTGTCTTTTAATCCGGTTAGTGGAGGTCGGCTCTTATGATAGTCGATTATGAGAAGGAAATGAGCATGGTGGGCGATCTGCTCACCGACGAACAGAAAAGAAGGGCGGTTGTGATACAAGCGCTCCACAAGATACAGAAGGAACACAACTATCTGCCTGCCGAGAAGCTCGAACAACTTTCCCGCGAGCTTGACCTGCCGCTGTCGGAAATATACAGCACCGCCTCTTTCTACAAACAGCTCCATTTCAAACCGAGGGGTAAGAATATAGTCTGCGTATGTGTAGGCACCGCATGCCATGTGCGCGGCTCCGGCGAGGTCGTGAAAAGGCTCGAGGACTCACTCGGGGTGAAGGTCGGAGAGACCGCACCCGACATGTCTGTCACGCTTGAGACAGTAGGCTGCGTGGGGTGCTGCGGTCTCGCTCCGGTGGTCGTCGTCAACGACGTCATCTCCGGCGAGGTGGGGCCGAAGAAGGCGGATGATATCGCCAAGTCTGTGAAGAACGGCGGTCCATCCGGAGAATAATCGAAGCCGCAGTTGAAACATGCTCGGATCTGCAAAGTTAGGTATGAATACAGGTCATGAGAAGACTATCCAGTAAAGACGAAATATCAGCCTATCGGGCTGCGGCGCGGCAAAATCAGGCCGCTTCAAGGCGGAGACAGGTAAAGGTATGCTGCGGCACTGCATGCAGGGCATCTGGCTCGCTCAAGCTCGTAGAGGCGATAAAGAACGAATGCAAAAAAACGGGCAACGGCGATGTGGAGATAGTATCCACCGGCTGCCAGGGTCTCTGCCAGAAGGGCCCGCTCGTAAAGGTAGAGCCGGAGGGCTTCTTTTATCAGAGGGTAGATGCATCTTATGCGCAGAAGATAATAAAATATACTGTCGCAGCAGGTCATCCCGTGAGGGAGCTGCTCTATAGAGACAACATAGTGGCCGGGCCTGTTGAGCGAATGCAAGACGTGCCGTTCTATAAGAAGCAGCAGCGGATCGTGCTCCGGAACAATGAGCGGATAAACCCGGTGGACATAGGGCAATACATAGCATTCGACGGCTACTCTGCCCTCGAGAAGGCCTTGTTTGGGATGGGCCCGCAGGACGTCATTGACGAGATAAAACGCTCAGGTCTGCGCGGAAGAGGCGGGGCGGGTTTCCCCACCGGCATAAAATGGGAGACAGTAAGAAGAAATCCTGGTAATATAAAATACGTCGTCGCCAACGGAGACGAGGGCGACCCCGGCGCATTCATGGACCGCTCCATAATGGAGGGCGATCCGCACAGCCTCATCGAAGGAATGCTTCTATGCGCTTATGCAGTAGGGGCGCGTTTCGGATTCGTATATGTGAGGCATGAATACCCCCTTGCAGTAAAGAACCTGGACGAGGCCATTAGACAGGCCCGGGAACTCGGCATTCTGGGCGAGAACATCTTGGGCAGCGGCTTTAGCTTCGACATAGGCATCCGCGAAGGCGCAGGAGCCTTCGTCTGCGGGGAGGAGACTGCGCTCCTTGCTTCTCTCGAAGGTCGCCGCGGTTATCCGGTCCAGAAGCCGCCGTTTCCGGCTGAGAAAGGGGTGTGGTCCAACCCCACATGCATAAACAACATAGAGACCCTTGCGAACGTGCCCGTGATAATCAGCGTAGGTAGCGAGGCATACTCTGCCATGGGCACGGACAGGAGCAAGGGGACGAAGGTCTTCGCCCTTACAGGCAAGATCAAGAACACAGGCCTTATAGAAGTCCCCATGGGCATCACCCTGAGGGAGATCATCTACGATATAGGAGGGGGCATCCTCGGGGGCAAGAAGTTCAAGGCTGTACAGACCGGCGGGCCTTCGGGCGGGTGTATTCCATCGGATATGCTGGATCTCGAGGTGGACTTCGATACACTCACCGAAGCAGGCTCCATGATGGGCTCTGGCGGCATGGTGGTGATGGACGAGACGGACTGCATGGTGGATGTGGCGAAGTTCTTTCTGTCCTTCACCCAGCAGGAGTCATGCGGAAAGTGCCCGCCGTGCAGGATAGGCACATACCAAATGCTCCAGATACTCGAGCGGATCACATCAGGCGAAGGCAGGTCTGAGGATCTTCATAGGCTCGAGCACATGGGCAGATGGATAAAAGAGGGCTCACTGTGCGGGCTGGGAAAGACGGCGCCTAACCCCGTGCTCTCAACATTGAAATATTTCCGCGAAGAATACGAATCTCATATAGCGGAAAAGTACTGCGAGGCGCATGTATGCAAGGGACTCGGCTCCTATGTCATAGATCAGGGACAGTGCATTCTATGCGGTCTGTGCAAAAAGGCATGCTCTTTCGACGCGGTCATCGAGACGCGGAACCGCTTCCACATCGACCGTGACTACTGCACAAAGTGCAGGGCATGTTATGATGCATGCCCGGTGGGCGCGGTCAGGATAATGAAGCCCAGGCATGTGCGGCTAGAAGAGCTCAAGTTCCCTCTCGAGCATCTGGAGGATATAAACAGGAGGAACAAGATGACGCTGCGCGACATACTGGCTTCCAAGCCGCGGGTCGTAATAGGGGTTAACAAGGATGCCCGTGTTTCCGATGTCATAAAGACCATGAGCGAAAAGAACATATCCGGGGTTTTCATTGTTTCCGACTCGGGCTCCCTTCTCGGCATGTTCACCGAAACGGACATCAGAGACTGCGTGGCAAGGGGCGCTGATTCGCTGAGCGGACCCATCGAGAAGGTCATGTCGAAAGGGGTTACGACCTTCAACCCTTCCACCGAGATCAGCATGGCTATTACCATCGCCATGAAGAAGAAGATACGCCACCTTCCTGTGGTGGAGGAGGGCAAGGTGATCGGCATGGTCACATTCAGGGACCTCGTGACATATCTCCTGCCGGAGGTATGTTACCTTTCTGAGAGCATATATTAGGTGCGGCCCGGGTTTGCTGAAGCCCGCGATACTACGGTGAGAGAATGAATAGATTGAATAGCATAGAGGACTTGAGAAGGCTCAGGCAGTCTCTTCAAGAAGAGGACAAGGGCAAGATTATCGTGCATGCGTGCAGCGGAAGCGCCTGCCGCGCATCTGGGGCGAAGAAGGTCTCGGAAAAGATGCTGTCCGCGGCGGAGGCTATGGGCATCGAGATCGAAATAAGGCCGAGCGGATGCCGCGGCATGTGCTCCCAGGGCCCCAATGTCAAGATAGATCCACACGGGCTGTTCTATACCAGGGTCAAGCCGGATATGGTAGAGGCGATGCTCGCATATACGCTCCGCGCCAATACAGCATACAGGCCTCTTCTGTACAGAGACTCCATCATCACCGAGCCTGTGGAGGCGATGCAGGACATCCCCCTCATTAAAAAGCAGCACCGTCTGGTGCTTAGGCATAACGGCATCATAGACCCCAAATCCATCACGGATTATATAAAGGTGGGAGGCTATACCGCGCTCGAAAAGGCGCTGTCTTCCATGACGCCGGACCAGGTGCTGGCAGAGGTGGACAAGGCGAATCTTCGAGGCCGCGGCGGCGCAGGATTTCCAGCGGGCCAGAAATGGAAGCACACGAAGAACGCAAAGGGCGATATTAAATTCGTTGTCGCCAACGGAGACGAGGGCGACCCCGGCGCATTCATGGACCGGGCCATTATGGAAGGCAACCCTTACAGCCTGCTCGAAGGGATGAGCCTGAATGCATATGCCATCGGTGCGAGATACGGCTTCATATACGTCAGGCATGAATATCCCCTTGCAGTGGAGAACCTCGGCGTGGCCATCGAGCAGGCGAGGCGGCTGGGCCTACTGGGTGAGAACATACTCGGCAGCGGCTTCAGCTTCGACATCGGTATCAGAGAGGGCGCAGGCGCATTCGTGTGCGGCGAATCGACCGCGCTTGTGGCCTCGATAGAAGGCGCTAGGGGATTCCCGAGACCCAGGCCTCCGAGGCTGTCGGAGCGGGGCGGCGGCGTATGGGGATACCCGACCAATCTGAACAACATCGAGACCTTCGCCAATGTGCCGATAATTATCGAAAAAGGAGCGGACTATTTCCTTTCCATAGGCACGAAGGGCTCGCCCGGGACAAAGGTCTTCGCCCTGGCCGGAAAGGTGCGGAATTCCTGTCTTGTCGAGGTCCCTATGGGCATGACGCTCCGCGAGATCGTTTATGACATCGGCGGAGGCATCCTCGGCGGCAAAAAGTTCAAGGCGATCCAGACCGGTGGCCCGTCAGGCGGATGCCTGCCGGAGAGCATGCTAGACACGCCGGTGGATTTCGACACATTGGCCAAGGCAGGCTCCATGATGGGCTCGGGCGGAATGGTTGTGATGGACGAGGACACCTGCATGGTGGATGTGGCGAAGTATTTCCTGTCGTTCTGCCAGTCGGAGTCTTGCGGCAAGTGCCCTCCGTGCAGGATAGGCACATATCAAATGTTGGAGATACTGAACAAGATTACATCAGGCCGAGGCGAACCAGGCGACATAGAGAGGCTCGAAAAGCTCGGCAGGCAGGTGGTGGCGGGTTCCTTGTGCGGGCTCGGAAACAGCGCTCCCAATCCAGTACTTTCTACCCTCAGATACTTCCGCGAGGAGTACGAGGAACATGTCAATGACAAGTTCTGCCGCGCCAGGCAGTGCACCGGCCTCGGCCTATATCGCATAGAGGAGGGGCAGTGCATTCACTGCGGTCTCTGCAAACGTGCCTGCGCATACGATGCCGTCGTAGAGCTGCAGGAGCGGTTCTATATCGATCAGGACTATTGCATGAAATGCAAGGCATGCTATACAGTCTGTCCCACGAAGGCAGTGGTCATTGAGAAAAGGAGTTCCCATGTCACAACAGGAAAGTAAATGCCCTGTGAATGCGGCAAAACTCAAGCTCGAGGCATTCTACTACGGGGAAGATCCGAAGACCATGATGTGCTCCAAGTGCCATCCGTGCAAGCTCGGCATATACGAGGCCGTCAAGATACTCGATGCAGTCCAGTCGGGGAAGGGCGGGGAGAGGCACATCGTGCAGCTTCGGCGGATCGCCGAGGATGTCAAAGAAGGATCCATGTGCAAAAAGGGCAAGGACCACGCCGAGATATTGGTTCAGCTCGTTTCAACCCATGCAGGGGATCTTGCCAGGCACGTGTCCGGCGTATGCACATACAGGGAATGTGCTTATCTCGTAAGGTATGAAATAGAGCCTTCTTTGTGCATTATGTGCGACAAATGCCGCGAGGTCTGTCCTTCGTTTGCCATCGAGGGACAGAAGAGGGTGGAGTACAAAACAGGCTATTTCCCCTACCGCATCAGGCAGAAGAGGTGCACCCATTGCGGTGAGTGCATAAAGGTCTGTCCTGTTGGCGCGGTCGTCATTGTGGAAGAGGATGCGCCTGTAGGTGCAGGGAAGTAGATAAAAACACCGAGCGCCGAATCCCGGATGAATTCCGCTGCTGTGCGCCTAGGCCGGGGACCGGGATATCGGGATCCAGATATTATTCGGGATGTGCGATTCGAAAACAGGAATTTCTCACTGGAGGATGCTATGACCAAGATGGTGAACATGGAATTCGACGGAAGGGCGGTACAGGTGCCGGAAGGCATGACCCTTGTGGACGCTGCGGCTACTGTAGGCATCCACATACCGAACCTCTGTCATATCAAGGAGCTTCGCGGCGTGGGCGCATGCCGCATGTGCATGGTGGAGATAGAAGGCATGAAAACACCCGTCACCGCCTGCACCACCAGGACCAAGGAAGGCATGAAGGTTCAGACAAAGACCCCGAAGGTGGAGGAGATGAGGAAGTTCGTGGTCGACCTCGTCCTGTCCTTCCATCCGTTGGATTGCATGACCTGCCCGAAGGCGGGTGCATGTGACCTCCAGAGGTATGCGGCGGAACTCGGCATACGCGAGTCTTCATTCGGAAGGAAGGGCTTCAATTACGAGCTCAACGACAAGAGCCCGTTCATCACCATTGACAACAACTACTGCATACTCTGCGGCAGGTGCGTGAGGGTCTGCAAGGAGCAGGGCACGAATGTGCTCGATTTCATGGGCAGGGGCATCACGAGCAAGGTTACCACGGCAATGGACAAACCCCTCCATGAGTCCGGCTGCACCTTCTGCGGCTCGTGCATTGATGCATGTCCTGTAAACTGCATCATGGAGCGGGACCGCTGGCAGCACGGCAGGGAATGGGACCTCGAGAAGCATGAAACGGTCTGCACCGCCTGCGCATCGGGCTGCAGCGTCGTCGTGAGCAAGAAGGACGGCAGGATCGTAAAAGTCAATGCAAAAGAGGACAATGGCTATATCTGCGTCATAGGCCGCTTCGGCTTCGATTCGCTCAAGGCCCAGACCCGTATAACCTCTCCGCTTGTGAGACAGGACGGCAAGCTCGTGCCGGTTTCCTGGGAGGATGCCCTTGCAAAGGCGGCCGAGCTCCTCAAAAAAGCGGGCGCGGATGCGGGATTCATCGTATCAGGCTCTCTGACGAACGAGGACGCCTATGCGCTCCAGTTGCTTGCGCGGGAGACCGTGCGCAGCGCTAACATAGACACGACGTCTTCTGTGTATGCTAACGGACTGCTGTCGGCCTTGAGGGCCATGTATGGAGAGAATGGTGTCGGCATTGCAGCGCATGCAGATCTCAAGTCCGCCGATTGCGTGGTGGTCATAGGCGCGGATCCATCTCAGAAAAAACAGTCGCTCCAGGAAGTGGACGTGATGATAAGAAGGCGTGGCCAGGCAGGCGCCAAGCTGATAGTCATAGATCCTGAAAAAACGGATCTTGCATCGCATCAGAACGCAATGCACCTCAAGCTCAAGCAGGGGACCGACTCCGCGCTCCTATCGGGTCTGATGTCCGCGACGATTGCAGAGGGTGCGGATCCCGGCTCGGCAAAGGGGCTCGACGGCCTCAGAAAATCGCTTATCGACATCGAAGATGCCGCTTCGCAGTCAGGCGTGGCTGCTCAAGCGATTCAGGACGCTGCAAAGGTTTATGCAACTGCAAAGCATCCTGTCATCGTTATAGGGACAGGGGTCGCGGTGGACGAGAACGCCTGCATACATGCACTGAACCTCGGGTTGCTCAAGGCCGCAGGCATAATCCCGCTCTGGCTAGAATCCAATTCGCTTGGTGTAATGCATGCAGGGTGTCTGCCTGATGCGGGTCCTGGATTCTCCGGCCTCAAGAAGGCCGGCAAGGGCTATGCAGCTATGAAATCAGGGATGAAGGCCCTACTCGTGGCAGGCCCTGTACCTGATAAAGACTTCAAGGCGGATGCATTGATCGTCATCGCGGGCCACATGGGTGGTCTTGCTGATAAGGCGGATGTCGTATTGCCGTCGGCCTCGCTATATGAAAAAGAAGGGGCCATCACGAATGTCTACGGCGTCCAGAAGGAGTTCCGCGCTGCTGCAGAGCCTGCATCAGGCGCAAGGTCGGCAGCGGAGATCGCAGCGGAGATCTCGACGGTTGTCAGCAAGACAAAAGGGTTCAAACTCAAGGATGCTCAACAGGCGGCGAAAAAACTCAAGCATAAAAAGCTTGGTGCAGCGTCATTCAAGCCCGTCAGACCGGAGGCAGGGGGGGGAAAGGCTGTGTCAGGCTCATCGCTGCTTGCGGCCTTGAACGAGTCGATGATATTCGCATCGAAGATATCGGCCGTGATCCGCGTGCCGGAGCCTTCATTGAGATAACGCCATTTTGTTATGGAGAAACAGGCGCTATTCTGGTATTATCCTGTAGCTGTGCTTGAGACCGAGAGATGGATTTTGGAGGAATTATGAGCAAGACGATAAAAGTGGCGCATGGTGCGTCCCAGCAGGTCCTTAACTGGGCCGAAGAGCATAATATAGAAACGTCATTCGACAGGGCGCAGAAACTGAAACCTTGTCCCATCGGGGAAGAGGGCGCTTGCTGCAAGGCCTGCCACATGGGCCCTTGCAGGTTCGCCGGCGGCAAGAAAGAGGAGATCAGGGGGGTATGCGGCGCTAATGTGGATGTAGTTGCCGCAAGGAACTTCTTGAGGATGGTAGCCGGCGGAACCGCCGCTCATTCCGACCATGCGCGGGATATGGCATTTACGCTACTTGCAGTTGCGCGCGGAGAGACGAAAGACTTTGAGATTAAGGACTGGAAGAAACTCTATCGGGTCGCCGGTTACCTTGGCGTAGAGATAGAGGGCAGGGATAGGTTGAAGGTGGCTGAAGACGTCGCCCTCAAGTACATTGAGCACTTCACCCAGCAGAAGGGTGAGATGCTGTATTCCCATCGGGCGCCCAAGAAGACGCAGGAGCGCTGGAGGAAATGGGGGGTTATGCCCAGGGGCATCGACAGGGAGGTAGTGGAGGCTATGCATCGCTCCACGATGGGCGTGGACCAGGATGCTGAAAACATCATGGCCGCTGTGGCAAAGGTGGGCCTTGCAGACGGCTGGGGCGGTTGCATGATCTCAACAGACATCACAGACATCCTGTTCGGTACTCCGAGGCCTGTGCGCGCCAAGGCGAGCGTCGGGATATTCAAGGAAGACGAGGTAAACTTGGTTATCCACGGACACGAGCCTACACTTGCGGAAACCATCGTCTCGGTCGTAGAAGAACCCGAGATGATTGAGTATGCTAAGAGCAAGGGCGCGAAAGGCATCAATCTCGGAGGCATGTGCTGTACGGCGAACGAGGTGCTGATGCGGCACGGCATTCCCACGGCGGGCGGTTTCGTAAATCAGGAGCTGGGGCTTATGACCGGTCTTGTCGATGTCATCACTGTGGATGTGCAGTGTATAATGCCCGCACTCGCCGATATAGCAAAAAAATTCCACACAAAGGTCATCACCACCACATATAAGGCCAAGATGGCAGGGGCCATCCACATAGAATACGATGAGCATAGGGCCAGAGAGATCGCCAGGCAGATCGTGAGGCTCGCCATAGACAATTTCCCCAATCGCACGAAATCTGGCAGCCATGTGACGGAGACCTCTCCGCTTATAGGCGGCTTCTCTCATGAGTACATCGAATATATGCAGGGGGGATCCTGGCGCGGCTCGTTCAGGCCGCTGAACGATGCCATCATCGCCGGGCGGATCAGAGGCGTTGTCGGGCTTGCCGGCTGCGACAACCCGCGCGTGACCGCGACAGGCATCCACAAGTTCCTCGCTACAGAGCTGATCAGGAACGATGTGCTCGTAGTAGCTACGGGCTGCGGGGCTGCCGCCTGCGCAACGATGGGATATCTTACACCGGAGACAGCGCTCGAGATGGCGGGACCTGGACTGCGTGAGGTCTGCGAGGCGATAGGCATACCGCCGATACTTCACGTCGGCGCGTGTGTGGACAACTCGAGGATCCTGACGATCCTGAGTGCAATGGCTCAAGAAGGCGGGCTGTCGGACGAGATCGGCGGTATGCCTGGGGTAGGCATTGCGCCTGAGTGGATGAGCGAAAAGGCGGTGGCGATCGGTACATACTTTGCTATCTCGGGAGTGCCTGTCATATTCGGCGGAAAATCGCCTGTCGGCGCGAGCAAAGAAGTGACCCGTATCATGACGGAGGGATGGTTCGAAAGATTCAAGGGCGCATTCCATTTCGAGGAGGACCCTGATAAGATGCTGGCGCTCGCGCTCAAATATATAGATGCGGCCAGAGAGGCGCTCAAGCTCAGAAAGTACGAGCCGGGCCGTTTCGGCACCGAGCGCGTGCTCATGGACATGGCTGCAAGGAGGACGGGTTCATTCGCCACGCCGCACGGCGCGAATGTATGAAAACGGTGTGCAACAGATGATCGGCGGCTGTCAGGTTTGACGGGACGACGGCGACAAGGAGGGGCTGAAATAGCCCCTCTTTTTTTGTGCAAATTCGCAAAAAAACATCTTCGCCTAAGAGGATGCGGAGGGCGCGGGGAAAAGGTTGAAATGCGGTAAATTCCGCTTTTTAAAAAAGGCAAAATTAAGCTTGACATTCCATCGTATTTATGGTTTAAATATAACCATATTTAGGTAAATATAAAAAATATACTTAATATATTCAATAGTAACATCATATTCAATAGAGGCTGTTATGGGACCTCGTAAAAGTATCAATAAGTACAAGACAAAGGATATTTGCGACCGGTTCGATATATCGAGGGCCACTCTCTTCAGGTGGGAGAGCGAAGGCCTCCTCTCTGGTGTCGAGAGGGACTGGCGCGGCTGGCGGATTTACAGCGAGGACAATATCAGGGCGATAAAGCGCATTATAAAGGGTAAGAACGTGGGCTGAGCATGGCAGCTTAGCGTCGGAGCGGATATGTTTTTTTCGAAGAAGATAGAGCCTATAGCTCTTGACATAGGCTCGACATATATAAAACTTGTGCAGGTAAAGGGCTCTGCGTCTAATTATCATCTCGAAAAATTCGGCATGATCCCGCTTCCGCCGGAGGTCATTGTGGAGGGTGCGGTCATGGATGCCGTGAGGGTAGTGGATGCCGTCAAGGAGCTCCTGGCTGCGCAGAAGGTAAAGACAAAGGAGGTGGTTATATCCGTCTCCGGGAGCTCGGTTATCATCAAGCGTATCTCTGTCACGGACATGACCGAGGAAGAGCTGGCTGAGTCCATCAAATGGGAGGCTGAGCAGTACATCCCATTTCCGATCGATGATGTGAACATCGACTTTCAGAAGATAGGGCCTGGCCTTCAGGAGGGTCAGGCTGACGTTCTGCTCGTCGCCGTCAAAAAAGAGAAGATAAACGATTATGTCAACCTTGTGAAGGAGGCGGGCCTCGAGCCGGTTGTGATAGATGTAGATGCCTTCGCCCTGGGCAATATGTTCGAGCTCAATTACGAGCAGGAGCCGGGCGCGACAGCCCTGCTGAATATAGGCGCGTCGGTTATGAACATAAATATAATGAAGGACGGCATTCCCATGTTCACGAGGGACATCACCGTCGGAGGCAATAGATATACAGAGGCCCTTCAGAAGGATTTCGGTCTTACATATGAAGATGCGGAGAAGGTAAAGCGCGGCCAGGAGGAGGGCGTGGACAGGGAGCAGGCTGCAGGTGTGATGTCTTCTGTGACCGAGGACATCGCGGCGGAGATACAGCGCTCATTCGAGTTTTTCCGCTCTACGACAGGGAGCGAAAAGGTGAACAGGGTCATTCTTTCCGGCGGCTGTGCGCGTGTAGCGACCCTCTCTTCAATGATATCAGAGAGGATCGAGGTGCCTGTTGAAATAGCGAACCCATTCAGGAACATAAAAGTGGATCCGAAGAAGTTCCCGCCGGAGTTCATGGAAGAGGCGGGCCCTATGGCTGCCGTGGCTGTGGGTCTTGCCGTCAGGAGGCCCGGGGACAGATGATAAAGATAAATCTCATACCCACCAAGCGCAAGCCGCCCAAGAAGGTGACGGAGCTCCAGCAGCAGATGGTGCTCGCAGCGCTCATCCTAATCTTCGTCGGCATCGGGATGGGGTATCACTGGGTCAACCTGACGAAGAGGATCAACGCCCTCAAGGCGGACAAGGCCTCCAAGGAGGCGCACAAGAAGAGCCAGGAAAAGCAGCTCGAAGAGGTGAAGAACGTAGATGCAGAGAGAACACAGGTCACGGGTAAGATTGCGATCATAGAGCAGCTCAAGAATAATCAGACAGGGCCGGTGAGGATGCTGGATGAGTTGAGCAAGATGCTTCCGCCGGGGGTGAATCTCACTTCCCTTGTTGAAAAGTCGAGCCAGGTGGACATAGAGGGAGAGGCGTTCACGAACAACGATCTCGTGCGCTTCATAGACAATCTGAAGGCGAACCAGTTATTCAAAGATGTATTCTTGCTCGAGTCTGTCCAGACCTCTAAAGAAGGCACGGACATGTATAAATACAAGATGCAGTTCAAGTTCACAGGCGCGTAATGGGATTTGCGGACAAAATACAGAAGATTCCGTCGAAGACGAGGGTGATGGGTTTTCTCGGTCTTGTGGGGCTCATCATTATCCTTTTTATCTGGCAGGTGCATATCCCGAAGAAAACAGAGATCAAGAGCCTGGAAGACCAGATCCAGAAACTTACGGCGGAGATACGCGCCAACGACGAGAAGATAAAGAAACTCGATGAGCTCAGGGCGGAGGTGAAGGCGCTTCAGGCGCAGCTCAAGCTGCTTACAGAGCAGCTCCCGCCGGAGACGGAGGTCTCAGGGCTTTTGAGGCAGATACAGAGCCTCGTGACCCAGTCGGGCCTTACATTGAAAGTCTGGAAGCCGGAGAAGAGGAAAACCCACTCGAGCGGACTGTACGAAGAGATACCCATTTCGCTCGAGCTTTCGGGCGGATACCACAATGTCGGTGTTTTTTTCGATAGGGTCAGCAAGCTCACGCGCATCGTGAACATGCTTAACCTCAAGATGGGAAGCGCGAAGCTCGAAAAGAGCGGAGTGTTCAACATAAAAATCAATTGTACAGCAATGACCTTTGCAGCAGTGGAGAAGAAGGTTGAGACAAAAGCGCCGGCGGCGAAAAAACAGCAGTAAATCGTGGTATATCGGAGCGGCGATCATTGCAGCGCTTCTCCTTGGATGTGGCGAGGAGAAGAAGGCGGCTTCTATTCCTGCTCCTGCGCAGGCACAGAAGCCGGCGGCTGCGCAGCCTGCGCAGGGGGCAGAGGCGCCGAAACCACAGGAGCCTCAGAAGCCTGCATATTCCTACAATCCCGGGGGCAGGCGTGATCCGTTCATGCCCCTTATCATAAAGGGGGAGAAGAAGGCCGAGACTGCGCACCGGCCGCCCTTGGAGCAGCATGACATAAAGGAATTCAAGCTCACAGCTATTGTATGGGGCGGTTTCGGCTATAATGCAATGTTGGAAGGCCCTGACGGAAAGGGGTATTTCATCCGTATCGGCACGGTCATCGGGCCTAACCGGGGAGTGGTGAAGAAGATCACGCAGAACGCCATTATTATCGAGGAGAAGTACAAGACATATACAGGGGAGATGCAACGCAGGGAGATTACTGTGGAACTCAGGAAGAAGACAGGAGGGGAGGCGCCATGAAGAGCATGCCCCTTAATAATCATCGAAAGATACAGGGAGGAGGATGGCGCGTCGGGAAATATCTTATGCGCCTGTTCATACCACTGTGTCTGCTTATGCTCAGCCAGGGCTGCGCAAGGCCCATGGCACCGTCTGAGCAGCAACCCCGGGTTGCGACGATCACCAAGATAGAGCCGCGGGATGCAGATGGAAAGACGGAAATAGTCATAGAGGCTGCAGAGCCGATACTCCAATATACCTCGTTTCAGCTCACAGAGCCGTTGAGGCTCGTTGTAGACATAACAGATGCGGACATATCCAAGTTTTCCGAGAGGCTCGTGGTCAACAAAGATCCTGTAATAGATATAATCCCTACCCAGGTGGATAATATCGCTCGGCTCGAGATCGGGCTCAAGGACACGACAGAGACAAGGGTATATCAGGAATCAGGGAGGCTTGTGGCTGAATTCGCCAAGCCTGTCAGCCAGGCCAAGAAAGAGGAGGCAGGGCCTTCTCCGCAGCCAACGCCTCCTGCCGCGCCTGCGAAAGAAGATGTGCCGCAGATCGAGAAGCCGACAGCCACTGTCATAACATCTGTAAAGGCGACGGCGGACAAAGAAGGCGCGAATGTGGTGATAACCGCGGACGGTACAATGGCACCGAAGATATTGAAACTCGAGGGCAACAGAATTGCAATCAACATCCCCGGCACTAAGAGCAAGGTGAGGCCGAATATCATCCCTGTCCGCAAGTCTGGGCTCGAGAGGGTGCGCATAGGCCAGCATACCGACAAAGTGAGCGTGGTACTGGATCTGGCCGGGCCAATGGATTATGCAGCCACTCCCAAGGGCAACCAGATGATAATCAGCCTCGTGGCGGCGGCTCCGACGAAGGAAGAGACACCGAAGGAGAGGGCTGCTACTGCTGCGCCTGCTCCGGAACGGGCCGAAAAAGAGATGGCTGCGCCTCCTGAGGCTGCTCCTCCGATGCCGCCTGCAAAAAGGGAGAATGGGAAGGCAGCTGAGCCGGAGCCAGTATTCGGCGCGGAAGAGGCGGCCTTGGGCGGCGGAAAGAGATATACAGGCAGAAGGATATCCCTCGACCTCCAGGATGCGGATCTCGTAAATGTGCTGAGGCTCTTCGCGGATATAGCTAATCTCAACATGATCATATCCCCGGATGTCAAAGGCAAAGTGACAGTGAGGATGGTGAATATCCCATGGGACCAGGCAATGGATATTATCCTGAAGATGAACGGGCTGGGCTATGCGAGGGATGAGAATATACTGAGAATCGCCACTATGGACGCACTGGCACGCGAGGCCGAAGAAGAGGCAAAGGCAAAGGAGGCGAAGAAGAAGGCCGAGGACCTGATCACCAGGATTATCACGATAAATTATACGTCGGCCAAGACGATAGAGGGGACTCTCAAAAAATCCCTTTCACCCAGGGGCGAGACAGTGGTCGACGAGAGGACCAATACAATCATTGTCAAGGACATCGCCAGGCACGTGGATGAGATAGTCACGCTCGTAAAGCTGCTGGACAAACCCATACCTCAGGTGATGATAGAGGCGAAGATCGTGGAGGCGACGACTAGCTTCACCCGTGACATAGGCGTTCAATGGGGAGGAAAATTCACGGCTGATGCCGCGCATGGCAATCCTACGGGATTGGTGTTTCCGAATACTATTTCGGTTACAGGCGGGCCGACTATGGGCACTACGATATCAGGCACCGGAAATTACTTCGTGAATCTTCCCGCCGCAGCAGGTGCGGGCGCGGGCGGTGCAATCGGAATCAGCTTCGGCTCTCTCGGCAAGGCTTTGAACCTTGACTTGGTTCTATCTGCGATGGAATCTACAGGCGAGGGCAAGGTCATATCCACTCCGCGCGTAAGCGCCCTTGATAATAAAGAGGCCAAGATAGAGCAGGGCCAGTCTATACCCTACACCACGAGCTCGGCCTCCGGCACACAGGTCCAGTTCATAGACGCGAAGCTTGCCCTCTCTGTGACACCCCACGTCACCCCGGACAACAAGATATTCATGAAGATAAAGGCACAGAAGAATGCGCCTGACACATCGCTCCTCGGTGCAGGCGGCCAGCCGTCCATAAGAAAGAACGAGGCGGAGACGGAGATACTCCTTGCAGACGGGGAGACGGCTGTCATAGGCGGCATATTGATAATAGACAGGGGCCAGACCATACAGAAGGTGCCGTTCTTTGCGGACCTGCCTCTCATCGGCTGGCTGTTCAAGAAAAAGACCATGAAGGACGACAAGCGCGAGCTGTTGATCTTCATTACACCGAGGATTGTGAGGCAGGAGGCGGTGTGACGAAAAGCGAAAACAGAGACAATAAAGAAGAGCGCAAAGGCGCACTTTTACGCGGCTACTATTCATACGAAAGAGAGCAGAATGAAAAACATCCTCTTCGCACCGAGTGAGGCTGATGGGTAAAATTCACATGGGTAATCGGTTACACAAAAGGCAATGGGAAGACGGTTTTTTGGTCCCGTCGGCTCGAGCGAGTGCTTATAAAACAGAGGGTTAGTGCGTTATATTGCTTGGCACTTTGGTTGCATAATAAATTTCTATATGGAGGCCGCGTAAATGAAGTCAAAACTGAGGCTTGTCTCGATACTTATTCTCCTCCTGATGGCTGCACCCGTACCTTTTCTCAAGGGTTGTGCTACCATCGACAAAGAAGAAGGTTGTCCGGCAGTTCTCACCTTTTACACAAGCTGCGCTAATTATGCCAATGACGGAGATACCATTACCGGTCCTGAAGACAGCGAATTAGAAATAGCGGCAGGATTTACTGGCGGGACGGTTTATTACGTCCCGCTTCAATATGTTGTGCGGGATAGCAGCGGCGCGCCTCGAAACAATGTGTGTGTAGATTTTTATACAGACGGCTATTTTTATGCCGACATATATTATTCAACTTATGCTCCAAGTTCGGGCAGCGATAGTAAAATGACCCTTCGGACGGATGACAGGGGCGTGATCTGCGTTTACTGGAGCACCGCAGACCTCCCTGGTTCCGGTACGGATGATATTTCAGGTGAGACATTTGTTGATGCGAGGTCAGGTACTGCATCTCATCTATACACTGTAAGTTGGACAGTAAAAGCGCCATAGCAGTTAAGGAGGTTTCTGATGAAGGCCGCTGCGCGAATCTTACTCTTGCTGGGCATAGCATTCTTCTTGAGCTGCTCTGGTTCGGGACCTCACGTTACGGTCTCGGGAGACGGGGCAGGCAGGAGTCGCAGGCTCGTGGGGAGCGAGATACTCGTCTCGACCGCCACTGACGACCAGCAGAATCCCCATACAATCTATCTTCCTGATAAAAACCTTTGGTTCGTTGTTTATGAAGACTGGAGCGGTCGTTTGAGCACCGGCTCTGACATCAAGGGTAAATTCTTCGATGGAAATGGCAGTCAGTGCGGCAGCGAAGTGACTGTAACAAATGCAAACGGAAACCAGACCGCGCCATGGGCTGCGTATCGGGACGGTGCGGTCCAATCTGTATCCGCGGATACGACAGACCGGATCGTCGTGACATGGCAGGATACAAGGGGGACATCGTCCGGCGGCTATGTATATTTCGCCGAGATTACCAACCTGCCGAGCGCTTCTGATTGCACCCCTGTTCCTGTAGTATCCGCGGGCACACCAGTGGGCTTCAACGGCACGAAGGAGTGGGATGTCATTATAGCGTCCGAATATAGGAGTATAGGGACGGGCGACGGAGTGACAACAGACTTCACTGCATCTCCGAACCTCACAACGCCTGTTACGGCTTCGACTGTCGCCATCTACTTGAACGGCGTGCGAGTCGCCACTGATGACGGTTTAGGAACGATCACTGGAACCGATGTATCAGGTACGGTGAACTATGGTACAGGCGCGCTTTCTGTCACATTTGCTTCGGCTCCTGCAAACGGCGCGGATATTTCCGTGGCATATGATTATACAAAGTCTGAGAATCAACTGATCGCTACAGGTGATGGGACGACCAAAGATTTCGTAGTAGGTTTATATGCGCCTGTGACGCCGGCATCTCTTGTGATAAGTGTTAATGGAACACCTGTAGCAGTCGATGATGGAACAACGGGTGCAATTATCGACTCAAATGCAGGGGATGGGTATATAATTATTGGCAACTCAGTCAATTATAGTTCGGGCATCTTGCTTTTGAGCTTTGATCAGACAACGGTACCGCCTGCCGGCGCGATCATAACTGCAACATATAATTACACGCCGCGCACCTATACCGGCTATACAAAAGCCGTCGGCGATACGCTCTCATCCCGGCGAAACCCGAAGATCGCCTATGACCAGGTGCGGGACAGGTTCTGGATCGTCTATACCGAGTCGCGTAGCAGGATCAACAGGATTTCTGAATTCTGTTTCCGCCTTGCGCCTGTGTCTTGGGACTTCGGTGATACATCTTTCCCAGGCTATGTCATGCTCGACGGTGCGGATCCTACTGCGGTGCCTGCAGGACAGCTTACGAACAGCATCGGCGTAGCGGGCGCGGACGCAATCAGAAATAGTGATACGAGATTGAACCGCCTGATCTCTTCCAGCCGTGAGGCGTTCAAGGAAACCTATGAGTATGAATACTTCACTGAGGCGAACAGTGTGAACACTGCGAGCGATACGACACAGGCCGAGTCTCTCATTGTCTGGCAGGGCGTAAGGCAGAAGGCCGTGCTCACATGCGACTGCAAGGACGAAAACAACAATAAATACTGCGACCCCGCTGATACATTTAGCTCGACGCTGGCTTTGTCCAACTACGACGACGGATTCACTCATATATACGGTCTATTCGATAAAGAAATTTCGCAGAGCTCTCTATTGTCTAAAAAGTTTGATGCTTCTACTACGCACTCATATTTTCCTGCGGTGGGGTTCGACCCTATCACGACCAAGAGGTTCCTCGTGGCATGGGAAGACCAGCGCGACGGTGTGAATGCAACGAAGATATACGGCCAGCTTCTTGCTTCAGGCGGCGGGCTGTACAAGAGCAATTTCATCATCTCATACCAGGACACGGACGGTGACGGCAGCCAGGACGCGAACGTTGCGGACTCGAACCAGTCCATGCCCTTCATCTCTTATGACACAGTCAACCAGCGCTATTTCGTGATCTGGCAGGACGGCAGGAACGGGAGCCAGTCGCTCGAAAACCTCGACATCTACGGCCAGTATGTGGACGGCGAGGGCACGCTGCGGGGTTCTAATTATTCCATCTCCATCGCCTCCGGCAGCCAGTACAGTCCGACAATTGCGTACAATAATGCCAACAACCAGTTTCTGGCTGTATGGAAAGACTCGAGGAACAAGGATACAACCCAGTCCGATATTTACGGCCAGAGGTATTCTCTGGGCCAGCCGCAGCTTACGCTTCTGAACCTCGATAATACGCCGCTGTCTCC
>JBBIMH010000018.1:35498-68582 GCA_037444505.1 Nitrospirota bacterium
GTGGGCACTTTCATATCGAGCTTCATCATCCAGTCCGACGCCGAGAACAAGACCATAAATCTCATGGGCCAGGCTGTGGGCATGACGGTCACGCCTGCTGACATCACTTTTGCAGGCACCGCTGTCGGTCAAAGTCGGGAGCAGGTCGTAACCGTTACAAACAACTCGGCTGCGACAAGTTTTCAGGTGACATCGATAACAGGCGCTACCGCTCCTTTCTCTGTTACCGAAATATTATACGGCGGCAGTCCGGCGACGCTGCCTGTAACGCTCGGGCCTTCTCAATCCATGACCTTCAAGGTTACATTTTCTCCAACCACCACAGTCGGCACTCCTTTTACAGGTACGATAGATATAGCAACGAGCCTGCCGGGTCTCAATCAGTCTATCAACCTGACCGGAAATGCCTTGGATGCCATTCTGAATATAACGCCGGCAACCGTGGATTTCGGCTCGGTCAACGTCGGCTCTTCTGGGACAAGCGATATAACTCTGCAAAATCTCAGCCCCACCGATACAATTACGATTAACGCCCTCTCTATCAGCGGCGCAGGATTTCAGATCGACACATCAGGGACTCCTACCCTGCCGTTTACTATTTCACCTTCGTCTTCTCGCACGGTCAGAGTGAAATTCGTGCCGGCCGATATTACCACGTACACCGGCAGCCTCAGTATCACTAGCAGCGTAGGCAGCAATGCCGTTGGTTTGACCGGATCGGGCTTGGGAGCCAAGATGAGCATATCGCCGTCGTCGCTCAATTTCGGCGCGGTAAGGACAGGGAATTCCTCCACGCTTTTGATCACGATTTCCAACATAGGAAACTCCGATTTGAATATCAACGCGGTCTCGACCCCGACAGCGCCTTTCAGTCTGACCTGCAACTGGACCGGCGGATGCAGTGCGCCGAATACAATTGTTCCGGGCTCTACCACCACTATAAGCGTGGATTTTTCGCCATTGACATCCGGGGTGTTCAACACGTCTTTCACCGTTACTACGAACGCTATATACGGCCCGACGCAGATTATTAATCTCGCGGGAAGCGGGGTGCAGCCGAACATCATCATCACGCCGTCGTCGCCACTCGCCTTCGGCAGCATTCCCGTGGGCAGGACTCTAAGCGCTAACATGAGCATAACCAACAGCGGTACAGCGGATGTGACGCTGCTCAGTTTCGGCTCTCCTGCAGCGCCTTTTACCGTTTCATCTCCGCCTTCAGGCGGCACAGTGATTGCTGCGGGCCAGACCGTCAATGTAGTGGTGACGTTTGCACCGACTACAGCTGGGTATCAAGTTTCATACATTGACATCATGTTCGATTACGACACGTTCAGCACTTCCATAGAGCTGAATGGCACAGCAACAGCGCCCGACCTTTCTGTAAACCCGACAAGCGTGGACTACGGCCTTGTGCCTGTCGGCAGCAGCACAAATCAGACGGTAACATTAACCAACAACGGCAGCGCAACGCTTACGGTCAATTCAGTTACCACGAGCGGCTCCGGCTTTGGTATCGTAGGCGCGGTCCCGACGTCTATCAATGCCGGATCAACGGCAAACGTTACAGTGCAGTTTTCTCCGACAGACGTGACTGACTACGCCGGTTCACTGTTGATATCCAGCAGCGATGGAGACCAGACTGTCAGCTTGAGCGGCTCAGGCTCAGGAGGCAAGGTGAGTGTTTCACCTACCCAGATAGATTTCGGCTCAGTCGCTGTAGGCGGCTCGAGCAGCATTACGCTCACCGTGACCAACACAGGCAATGACGTGATGAATATCAACGCTATAGGTGCTCCAGGCGGATCTGAATTTTCTCTTTTCTATGTAGGTGCGCTGCCCATACAGATTCTGCCGAATACATCCTACACGATATTGGTTACCTACAGCCCCTCAGCCGTCGGCATGGATTCTGAAAGTTTTACAATTACGACCGACGCAGTAAACGGCAATAAAACGGTCAATCTCCAGGGCAGCGGCGTAGATGTGGCTGCAGGCATTGCATACACACCTTCGTCCATCTCATTTCCCACCATCCCGGCCGGGCAGACCTATCCAATCAATTTCACTATCCAGAATACTACTTCTGCGCCTGTGACGATAATGCAGTTCACGGAGCCTTCTACTCCGTTCTC
Organism: Nitrospirota bacterium; assembly: GCA_037444505.1. Classification (GTDB taxonomy): domain Bacteria; phylum Nitrospirota; class UBA9217; order UBA9217; family UBA9217; genus JBBIMH01. The sequence goes on from JBBIMH010000018.1 coordinate 37,634, forward strand.
CATTAGCGGATTACCATCCACACCATATACACTCAACCCGGGACAACGTATACAGGCGGTCGTTGAGTTTGCGCCTACGGACGGCGGCACCTTCAGTTCGACCTTGTTGATCCTATATTCGCATTCGGTCAACCCTGTTCCTGTATCTATTACCGGGACGGCTACATCATCCGGCGGCGGTGGAGGTGCAATCGGCGGGCTTATCTTCGAGCAGGGCTCTCCGGCGGTTACGATAACATCTCTTGCCTTCGGCGATGTCTTGAGAGGAATGCCGAGTTCGCAGCAGGTGGTGATACGCAATACAGGAGCGAGTGATGTAACTATACAAAGTGTTGACGGTTTGTCCGGAACAGCGTTCAACGCTCCAGGCCTCGGCTCAGGTGTGACTATCACCTCAGGCTCTACCTATCCCGTTACTATAACATTTATGCCGTCCGCACTGCAGAGTTATTCTGCGACCCTTTTCATTACTGACAATACAGGCGCAAAGTCGTCATTGACTCTTACCGGTACCGGCTCTCCTATTTGGGTTCTAAAGACGGCCGGAGGCGGAAATCTCACCTATTCCACGGCCCTATCCACGACACAACTGCCGACCAATACGCCGACGGGATTTACAGTGAACAGGGCTGCGGATTTCGTCGTATATGGCTCTCCGCCTACCAATCTCGGCACGGTCGATTTTGAAGTATATTTCGACAGCCCGCCTGCATCGCCTGTATTCTATATGGTCGACTGGGATGAAAGTCCGCTTCCGGTATGGACGCAGTTGACTGTAACGCCCACGTACATTGGAAGTTCGATCGCGCGTATAACGTTTTCGGTTGCTGATGACACCGATCCTGACGCTAACGACACAACAGGCGGAATAATATGGGGTACCGTGGTTATGGGCACGACGACAACCGGCGGAGGCGGGGGCGGCGGTGGTGGCGGCGGTGGCGGTACGGGAGGCACAGGAGGCATCGTGTCCAACTCAGGCGGTGGCTGTTTCATCGCCACGGCTGCGTACGGGAGCTATCTCGACCCGCATGTGATGACGCTCAGGAAGTTCAGGGATAATTATCTACTGACGAATGCACCGGGCAGGCTGTTCGTGAAGACATACTATAGGCTGTCTCCGCCGGTGGCGGACTTCATCCGCCGTCATGAGTCGCTGAGATTCATGGCGAGACTGGCGCTGACGCCGCTGGTATATTCCGTAGAGTATCCAGTGGCTGCCGCAATCGTACTCATGTCAGTGTGCGCCCTGGCTTATCGGCGCCGTATGAGAGGCAGTGCGCGCGTTGCTTAAAATTTGTGACCATCATATCTCGAGGAGGCGTGGATGAAGTCAGCAAAGACGGCGTTGTCTATGGTAGCAGCAGTGATTGTTTCGTTTTTACTCTTCGGATGCGGCTCCGATTGTCCGACGAAGGAAAAGATGAAGACGTCTATTTCCACGATCCTGCCTGTGAATCTGGAAGTGATGGAGGTGGCGCCGCTCAAGGAGATTTCCGGGCTCTGCGAGGTGGTGGTGAAGACCAATAACATGCCTGTGGTCTTTTATGTAGATAAGAAAGGTAAATTTGTACTCTCCGGCAGTATCGTGGAGTTGAAAACGAAGCGGAATATTACCTCCGATAAACAGAGAAAGTACAGTCCTTCAGCCGCTCCTGCAGCGCCTCAGAAGCAGTCTCCGAAAAAATCATCGAAATGAATTGCGGCTTTTTTGCCGGTGTATAAATTATTACAATGGCGTGCAGCTGCAAGAGTATTTTTGTGTGCCGAGCAGAAACGGATAAGTTTATTACACAGCCTGACGGAGTCAAATCAGCAGCGGAGCACAAGATTGATGTCGCTCGCTGTCATCCGGGCGGAGCACGGTTTCATGTATTTTCGGCTTGACATCAGGGGTTTATTGCCATAGTATTTTCTCAATAAGAGAGTCGGGATAATTTTTTGGCGCAGTATGGAAAGGTCAGTGTGCGGCGAGTTATGGGAACGGGGGCAGGCGCAACAAGAAAAAAATAGTTCTTCATAACATCAAGTCATTCGAGAAGCTTTCGCCCTCTGATAAGATACGATACGTGGAAAAGGCAAGAAAGATACTGGGCTATTTCCGTTCCCTCAAATTTGTCCCTCCAGCCAGGCCCTAAAGACACTCTGATGACTACGGCCTATGATCCAATAAATCTGATCAAACGTTTCAATGGAATCTGTTTTTGCGATAATGAACGGCATGACTAATGAAAGAAAAGCTCCGTAAAGTTCTCGAATCCGACGACCTCGAGGCAGCCGTTTCGCTCGCGAGAGAGGACAGAAAGACGCTCACGCAGCTCGTCCGCCTGGCCTACGACAAAGAAACGCTAGTGGGCCGTAGGGCGGTCAAGGCGGTCGGCCTGATTGCTAAGGCGCTGGTGCAGCAGGACGTCCAGTTTCTGCGGGAGCAGGTGAGGAGGCTTCTGTGGTCCTTGAACGATGAGTCCGGCGGCATAGGGTGGGCAGCGCCCGAGCTCATAGGCGAGATCATCTCTGCGGATCCCGAGGAGTTCAAGGAATTCATATCTCCATTGACGACGGCTTATGATGCAGAGGAGAGGATATTTCGGCCAGGGATTGTGTATGCGCTTTCAAGGATAGCAGACAAGTCTCCTGAGCTCGCAGCGGTTTATCAAAGGGTCATCATCTCTTCGCTCGTGGATGTAGAGCCTGCAACCAGATTTTACGGTCTAGAGCTCGTCTCCAAGACATGGCAGAAGGCGCGTGAGAGGGGCATCTGGTCAGAGGAATATTCAAATAAGGTCAAAGATGTAGTGCGCCATCTTAAGTCAGATTCAAGGGATGCCTGGATATTTCAAAACAGCGATTTTAGTGTCAGGGGCGTTGGTGAAAAGGCAATCGAGGTATATAAAAAGTTAATATAATCAATGCATTATTTTTTTATCAAAAGCTTGACAATAATACACTCATATTTTATAATATGGACATTATTAAATTTACGAGGGGGATATGGCATCTGCAACAAAACGGGATTATTACGAGGTCCTTGGGCTGAGCAAGGGTGCGTCTGAACAGGAGATTAAAAAGGCTTTCAGAAAACTTGCCAGGAAATATCATCCTGATGTGAACCCGGGTGATAAGAGCGCCGAGCAGAAGTTCAAGGAGATAAACGAGGCATACGAGGTCCTGTCCGATCCGAAGAAACGGGAGCAGTACGACCAGTTCGGCCATGCTGCCTTCGAGCAGGGGTTCGGAGCAGGTCCGGGTCCGGGCTTTTCCGGGTTTGAGGGCTTCGGAAGCGGCGCTGAATTCTTCAGAGGCAGGGGATTCGAGGATATTTTCAGCGAGATATTCGGGGAGCATAGGCCGCGGACGAAAGCTCCGGAAAAGGGCGAGGACATAACGTATTCGGTCGAGATCGACCTCGAAGATGCGATCTTCGGCAAGACGATAGAGCTCGCTCTCAGGCGGCAGGTATCCTGCCCTGTGTGCGGAGGCACTGGTAGTCAGCCAGGATCATCGAAGACGGTTTGTCCCACATGCAAAGGCGCAGGCACTGTTGTCCAGGCACGGGGCTTTATGAGGCTCTCCCAGACATGTCCTGCCTGCAGCGGAGAAGGCGTGATAAACCCCAATCCATGCAGGTCCTGCGCAGGACGAGGTGTTGTGCCGAAAGATGAGAAGATCAATGTAAAGATTCCGCCCGGCGTGGACAACGGCTCGAAGGTAAGGGTGTCAGGCCTGGGAGGTCCGGGGATTATGGGCGGCCCGCCAGGTGACCTTTATATAATAACAAAGGTGAGGCCGCACCATTACTTCGAGAGGAAGGGAGATAATCTCTATTCAGAGCTGCCTGTGACCATTACTGAAGCGGCCCTGGGTGCGAAGATAGAGGTCCCGACTGTCGATGGTATGGTGATGCTCATTGTGCCGCCCGGTGTCCAGTCAGGCCAGCAGTTGAGGCTTCGGGGCAAGGGTGTGCCTCATCTCGGCGGTGGAGGCGCGGGAGACCATTATGTGACGATCAAGCTCGTGACACCAACCGGGCTTTCGGAGCGGAGCAAAGAGCTTTTGCGTGAATTCGAGAAGACCCACCCCTCGAACCCGAGGCAGGATATAAGGTTCAGGGGATTCGGAAGGAGATGAAAGGCGCATAGGGCGGAGAGAATTGTATGTATGCATTAAAACCGCCCTATGCCTCGCTGCTCAGGGGCAGGCATTGCGGCCGCAGCCTGAGAACTTTGTACCGAGGTAGAGTATGGCAGCACGGGGACAAAAACTCTATATGATCAGCGTGGTTTCCGAGATGCTCGGCGTGCATCCGCAGACCCTGCGGCTGTATGAGCGGGAGGGCTTCATAAGGCCGAGGCGGAGCGAGGGCAACACGCGCCTCTATTCAGAAGAGGACGTTGAGAAGCTCCAGCTCATCCTGAGGCTCACGAGAGAGCTTGGGGTCAATCTTGCCGGCGTGGAGGTCATCTTATCCATGCGCGAGAAGATGGAGCGTATGCAGCGCGAGATGGAGGAGACCATAAGACTACTCAGGGAAGAGCTTGTACGTGAGATCAGAAGAAGGGAAGAAATGACCAAGAATGCGCTCGTACCCGTGAGAAGGATAAGGATAGAGATGGGCGACAGGTGACATCTAAAATATGCCGGCATAAATCACGGATAAACTCCGAGTGACAATCTCGGGGCGGTTGGCCGTATCTTAGATGCGTCATCCTATATCAGGCATTCTTGAAAAGACATATAAATGGAGGCATATATTATGGCACGGTTCGACAAGTTTACATTGAAATCGCAAGAGGCGTTGCAGGCGGCACAGGATGCCGCTGCAAAGCGCAAGAATCAGCAGATAGAGACAGAGCATTTGCTTCTGGCGCTCGTCAATCAGGAGGACGGGGTCGTCCTGCCTGTGCTCAAGAAGCTTGGCGCGGACCCCAAGCTCGTCAAGGCTGATACAGAGGCGGCGCTCGAAAGACTCCCGAAGGTGGAGGGGATTGTCCAGAGCTACCTCTCCCCGAGGCTCGCCAAGGTCTTTGATAAGGCAGAGGAGGAGGCGGAGAGGCTCAAGGACGAGTACATCAGCACAGAGCATCTGCTTATTGCTATCTCGGAGGGAGACGGCGCTGCGAGGGAGATACTGAACAGACACGGCGTGACAAAGGACAGGATCTTCGCGGTCCTTGTGGACATCAGGGGAAGCCAGAGGGTCACTGACCAGAACCCGGAGGATAAGTACCAGGCGCTCACGAGATATGGGAGAGATCTTACTGACCTTGCGCGCCGAGGAAAACTGGATCCTGTGATCGGCAGGGACGAAGAGATACGGCGCGTGATCCAGGTCTTGTCAAGACGCACCAAGAACAACCCGGTGCTCATAGGCGAACCCGGGGTCGGCAAGACAGCCATAGCAGAAGGTCTTGCGCAGAGGATAGTTTCGGGAGATGTTCCGGAAGGATTGAAAAACAAGAGGGTGGTTGCACTCGACATGGGTGCTCTCATAGCAGGCGCCAAGTATCGCGGCGAGTTCGAGGACAGGCTCAAGGCCGTGCTCAAGGAGGTGACAGAGGCGCAGGGCGAGGTGATCCTGTTCATCGACGAGCTGCATACCGTAGTTGGTGCGGGAGCGGCGGAAGGCGCGATGGACGCCTCGAACATGCTCAAGCCGGCTCTTGCACGAGGAGAGCTCAGGTGCGTGGGCGCGACCACATTGAATGAATATCGAAAGCACATAGAGAAGGATCCCGCGCTCGAACGCAGGTTCCAGCCTGTCATGGTGCGCGAGCCGTCCGTCGAGGACACGATCTCGATTCTGCGCGGACTTAAGGAGAGGTACGAAGTCCATCACGGCGTGAAGATTAAAGACTCTGCGCTCGTCTCCGCCGCGGTGCTTTCGCATAGATATATCGCCGACAGGTTCCTGCCGGACAAGGCTATAGATCTCATCGACGAGGCGGCATCTAGGCTTCGTATGGAGATAGACAGCATGCCGACGGAGCTCGACGAGGTGGAGCGTAGGATCAGGCAGCTCGAGATAGAGCGGGAGGCGGTTAAGAAGGAGAGCGACGCCGCTTCGAAGGAGAGGCTCGCGAAGATCGAAAAGGAGATCGCCGAGCTATCAGAAAGGCGGACTGCGCTGCACAGCCAGTGGCAGGCGGAAAAGGCGGCGATACAGAATATCCGCAACATAAAGGAGCAAATAGAGCAGGCGAAGATAGAGGCCGAGAAGGCCGAGAGGGAGGGGAACCTTGGCAGGGCGGCCGAGCTCAGATACGGCAAACTGCTCGAACTCCAGAAGCAATTAGATGCCGAATCGGCGAGACTGACCGCACTTCAGTCACAGCGCCAGATCCTGAAGGAGGAGGTAGACGAGGAGGATGTCGCCGAGATCGTCTCGAAGTGGACAGGCATTCCTGTAAGCAAGATGCTCGAGGGAGAGGTGCAGAAGCTCATCCATATGGATGAGCGGCTGAAGCAGCGCGTAGTCGGGCAGGATGAGGCGGTAAAGGCGGTATCCGACGCCGTGCGCAGGGCGCGTGCAGGCATCCAGGATCCCAACAGACCCATAGGCAGCTTTATCTTCATGGGGCCTACTGGTGTCGGCAAGACAGAGCTTGCAAGGGCCCTTGCCGAGTTTCTCTTCGACGACGAACAGGCCATGATCAGGATAGACATGTCCGAGTATCAAGAGCGGCATACTGTATCGCGCCTGATCGGAGCTCCTCCCGGCTACGTGGGCTACGATGAGGGCGGACAGCTTACAGAGGCGGTGCGGAGAAGGCCGTACTCCGTCATACTTTTCGATGAAATCGAAAAGGCGCATCCTGAGGTGTTCAATCTGCTCCTCCAGGTACTGGATGACGGCAGGCTCACAGACGGGCACGGCCGGACCGTGGATTTCAAGAACACCGTGGTGATCATGACATCCAACATCGGCAGCCAGTACATAGTGGAGGTCGAGCACAACGAGGAGGAGATGAGAAGGCACGTCATGGAGGCACTCAGGGCGCATTTCAGGCCCGAGTTCCTGAACCGCGTGGACGATATTGTCATCTTCCATCCCCTGGATGCGGACCTCTTAAAAAAGATCGTGGATATCCAGGTCGGCCTCGTGCAGAAGCGGCTTGCAGACAAGAAGCTAGAGATAGAGCTCACGGACGCGGCAAAGGAGCTCCTGGCGGAAGAGGGCTTCGATCTTGTGTATGGGGCCAGGCCGCTCAAGCGCGTAATCCAGCGGGATGTGTTGAATCCGCTCGCCGCGAAGATACTCTCCGGCGAGGTACGAGAGGGCCAGAAGGTGGTCATAGACGGAAAAGACAGAAGGCTCGTATTCACGCCCGTGTATGAGGGCACTGTGGTCTGACAGTGACCGGAGATCTGCGCCTTAACTTTATTGTTGCCCATATAAAATATTGTGATATACTTAGGTAAACCGGTCGCCTAAAACGGCTGTGATAGGGGCGCAGCCTCATGCCGAGGACGCATAAAAGAACGATCAAGGAAAGGGGCTTGAAGTCTGTGAAGGCCAGAGACTTCAAGTCCCTTTTTTACAGAAAGCTTGCAGAGACCCATCTTTTTTATGAGGTCGCCCGTATCATTGCTGGCGAATTGGAGCCGGCGGAGCTCGTGCGCAAGGCCGTCACAGCAATCAAAAAGGCCGTTCCATTCACAGACGCCTCGGTGTATCTCGTCAAGAAGGATCTCACGAGCCTTGAGCCTTTTTATCAATACGGCCCGCTTTTCAAGGGCCGGACCGTCTCCGAGATATACTTCGACCACGGCGCGCCCGGTCTGATCGCTGCAAGCGGAGAGCCGTTATTTATAGAAGATCCCTCATTGTTCGAAGAATTCTTCCATTTCCCCGATGAAAAGACAAGGCCGGGATGCTACATCGGCGTGGCCATGAAGAGCGAGAGCCGCGTAATCGGCGTCATGGGATTCAGCTCTTCGGCATCAGAGGCATTCAGGGTGGAAGACTTCGATCTGCTTCGTACCGTCTCCCACCTTATCTCCGCTGGGCTCGAGAAGGCGGAGCTGTTCAAAAAGACCTATGAGCTTGCACGCATCGACGAGCTCACCGGGCTCTACAATTACCGTGTGCTCATGGAGAAGCTGGACGAAGAGGTGAGAAGACAGATAAGGACCGGCCGCGAATTTTCATTCATCATGATCGACATCGACGACTTTAAGAGGATAAACGATAGATACGGACACCTCGAGGGCAGCAGGCTCATCGCCCAGATGGGGCCGCTGCTTAAGTCCGCCTGCCGCACGGACAGCACAGACACCTGCTATCGCTACGGCGGAGAGGAATTCGCCGTGCTGCTCGCAGAGACGGATATCGATGAGGCGATGGGGGTGGCGGAGAGGGTGCGAAAGGCTGTGGAGGAATATCCATTCTCCGTACGGGTCGCCCATCCTTCCGAGAAGGTGACCGTGAGCCTGGGCGTCTCTACGATGCCGCCCGGCTCCGAGAAGAACATATTCACCCTCATAAACGAGGCGGACATAGCCCTCTATCGCTCGAAGGCCGAGGGCAAGAACAAAGTGAATAGATACATTGAAGGCGCTTCCATGCCAGGCGCGTGCGCAGGGAGTTGACTCATCCTGTCGGCGCCGCTCTATCCATCGCCGGCATGAGCCCCTTTCTTGGCGGCCATGGCATCAGTGGCCCATCATCCCCTTAGAAACAGCCGAGCTGGCATGCCGATATCTTAACCTTCATCTCATTGCAGAGCCTGCCGATCTCGCTGAGCGGCACATTCAACTTGTTTGCGAGCTCGTGCGCCTTCTCGCAGGAGAGCCTTCCGTCATTAGAGGCCTTGCGGATTGCATTCATCAACTCATCACGGGACATATAAGCCACCTCTCTTTCCGGTTGTCATAGAATGGAATAATACATCAAAGCACGGCGGGCACGCAAGGCAGGTATGAATAATCCGGTTTATAATCAACGTCTAGGCACCGCTGAATGCCTTTCTCCAAGGGATACATGCCTGGCGCAGCAGCCGAAATAATTTCCCTTGTATCGTTTGCGTTTATAATTTTTAAGCCGGCGTTCTGGTGATTCATGCTCCAATAGTCCGGCCCTCGGCTGAGGGCGCAAACCGCAAGAATCGGGTTGTCCCCTCCTATGCGATGCGCTATGATCATAGCCAGGAGGAGGCGGTCGGCATGACGGCGAAGGCGATAAAGGATTATCAGCGCATCGAGAAAACAATTTTATTCCTGGAAAAGAACGCCCTGCGGCAACCCGATCTGAAGGAAGTCGCGCGTTCGGTGCGCCTGAGCGAATATCACTTCCTGCGGCTGTTCAAGCGCTGGGCAGGCATCAGCCCGAAACGGTTCCTGCAGGCCCTGACCCTGAAGCGGGTCAAGGAGGCATTGAAGAAGTCGGGCAACCTGCTTTCGGCGATATATGATGCCGGATTGTCCGGGCCGGGCCGTCTGCACGATCTGTTCGTGAAGATCGAGGCGGTCACGCCGGATGAATTCCGGAAAAGGGGGGCTGGCCTTAAGATCAGATACGGCTTCCACCCGAGCCCGTTTGGCGAAGCATTGATCGCCGTCACGAACCGGGGGATGAGCAATCTCGCGTTCATATCGCGGGGAGAGAGAGGCAGGGGAATCCGCGAGCTGAAAAAGCAGTGGAAGCATGCCGAGATTGTGGAAGACGCGTCCGCGACAAAACCGTATGCAGACAGGATCTTCGGCAAGGCAACAGCTAAGACGCCGATGACGCTGCATCTCAAGGGCACGAATTTCCAGCTCAAGGTCTGGCAGGCGCTCATGAAGATCCCCCGCGGCGCAGTCGTCTCCTATGAGGAAATCGCGCGCATGATCGGCAGGCCGCGCTCCGTGCGGGCCGTAGCGAACGCCGTGGCGCACAATCCCGTCGGTTATCTGATCCCGTGCCACCGGGTGATCCGCAAGACCGGAGCCATCGGAGGCTACGGATGGGGCGTCCCCAGGAAGAAGGTGATGCTTGCATGGGAGGCGGCGAAAATAGATGGAGCCGCGAAAGGCAGGGCTGCTGGTTTCTGAGAGCGTGGCCTTGTTATCGCCGGTCCGCTCGAACGCAGGCGCGGGGACGGGTAATCTCCGTATACCTCGGGTAACATCAAGCCGGACGAGGTCGCGCTGTCGAAGGAGCTCATATTTCTGAACAGGCCCAAGGCAGCGGTTAAACTGCCGGTATTCCTCGAATGATTCCTATGCCGTGACTGGCCAAAAAACCTCGATGCCGAGGACAAGGGCCTTCGCATCATAGACATCAAAGGTCCGAAGGCTGGTTTATGGCGAAAGCCCTGAAACCGCTCAAAGACGAGCGATCACCTGCTGTGCATGTCGGAACCGATTGAGGTTGACTTATGCGGATATTGTGATATAAAATGAAAAACGATTTTCGAGTCTAGGAGGAGAGACGATGCCGGAGTTCTATGATGCAATCATAATAGGTTCGGGCCCTGCGGGGCTGACAGCAGCGATCTATCTAGGACGGGCGGGACAGAAGGCGGTGATCCTCGAGAAGGATTTTCCGGGTGGATACACCGCAAAGATAGCCGAGATTGAGAACTATCCCGGCCACGAGCACATAAGCGGTTTCGAGCTCACATCCATAATGCAGCGCCAGGCGGAGAAATTCGGGGCGAAGATAGTCTATCCTGTCGAGGTGGTGGATCTGGAGCTCAAAGGAGACATCAAGCGGGTCAGAACGCGCGACGAGGTATATGAGGCGTATGTGGTGATAATCGCGATAGGCGTCGCGAGGAAGAAGCTTGAGGTGCCGGGCGCAAAGGAATATCTTGGCAAGGGGGTCTCATACTGCGCGACGTGCGACGGCGCATTCTTCAAGAACAAGAGGGTGGCTGTAGTGGGTGCGGACGACGAGGCTGCCGAAGAGGCGCTGCACCTCGCAGATCTTGCGGAGAAGGTGATACTCGTGCCCCATAAGAATATCGAGATCGTTGATGCGCTTTTGTCCCGCCTCAAGTCCAAGCATAATGTGGAGATACATCCCGTGTCCCAGATAAAGGCGATCGTCGGAGACGAACTCGTGACAGGGCTCAGGATCGGCCAGAACGGCTCTGAGAAGGTGATAGATCTCGACGGAGTTTTCATCGCCATGGGCTCTACGCCCATCTCCCAACTCATACAGAAGGCGGGCGGTCATGCAGACGACCGCGGCTGTCTGATCACGGACAGATTTCAGCGCATGAACATCGAGGGGGTGTTCGCCGCAGGGGACTGCACCTGCGGAGGTATGCAGATAGTCACTGCAGCAGGAGAGGGCGCTGTCGCCGGCATGCGCGCAGCAGGAATGATAAGGAAGATAAAGGCGAAGCTGGGTGTCAAATGACCATAAAGGACATGCTCGGAAGAAGCGGCGTGGTATCCAAGGAGGAGGCCCTTCGGAGGATATTGGAGCATGCGGCCGTTTCCGTGCCGGGCATAGAAAACATATCCATACACGAGTCCCTGGGCAGGGTTCTCGGGGAGGACATAGATGCCCCTGCTGATGTCCCTGATTTCGTCCGCTCCACCATGGACGGCTATGCAGTGAGGAGCGCTGATACATTCGGGGCGACGGAGTCCATGCCCGCGCTTCTTGCCGTTGTCGGCGAGAGCGTAATGGGTGAGCTTCCCGAGAGACCTGTTTCCAAGGGCGAGTGCATGAAGATATATACAGGCGGAGCGCTCCCTCCGGGCGCGGATGCCGTAGTCATGTTTGAGCATACCCAGCCTGTAGATCTTGACTCGATTGAGGTGACGAAGCCTGTCGGGCCTCTCGAGAATGTAATTCAGATCGGCGATGACCTGCGCAGGGGGGAAAGGGTCCTTTGCAAAGGCCGTCTCATACGGCCGCAGGACATGGCGGCCCTTGCAAGCCTCGGCATAACATCCATACCTGTGTTAGAGAGGCCGAGGGTGGCGATTATATCCACCGGAAACGAGATCGTTCCGTCGGACGGCCCGCAACCCAGGGGCAGAGTAAGGGACAGCAATTCATACTATCTCGAGGGACTCGTAATCCAGCATGGCGGACTGCCTGTGAGAATGGGTATTGTGCGGGACGATCCAGCGCAGCTCCGGGGTGTCGTGCGCTCTGCACTGGAGCAGTGCCACATGGTGGTTATTACAGGCGGAAGCTCTGTGGGCTCCTTCGACTATACGGAAAAGGTGATAGATTCATTCGGACCGCCGGGCGTGATTGTGCACGGCGTGTCTGTAAAACCCGGCAAACCTTTGATTGCAGCATGGGCCGGGAGCGTCCCTGTATTCGGGCTTCCAGGCCATCCTGTCGCTGTGGGCATCTCGTTCGATCTGTTCGTGAGGCCTGTCCTCCTCAAGATGAGCGGCGAGGTTCCAAGTCCTGCACTCGAAGGGCTCTCTCCGGTCAGGACCGTCAGGGCCAGGCTTCAAAGGGGCATATCATCCGGTCCCGGCAGAGAGGAATACGTAAGGGTAGTGCTCGAGAGAAAGGACGGAGAACTCCAGGCCAGGCCCGTGTTCGGCGCATCTGGTCTCATCAGCACTCTTGTAAAGGCGGACGGCATAGTAGTAGTGCCTGCGGATTCCATAGGCATTGAAGCGGGCAGAGAGGTCGAAGTGAGGCTGTTTTGAATGCCTGGCTGCATGAATGTACAGACGGGTGCAGGCATGGCGATACAGTGATTCCGCGATAATATGCTCAAACAGAAAAAATACCTTTCAGGCGAGCCGCTTGCACGGGCTGTCGAGCGCTATACTCATGCCCTCGAGCGTGCAGGCATAGGCAGGCCGCTTTCGGGAGAGGAGATCCGGATCGAGGCCGCCCTCGGACGCGTTACAGCCGGGCCGGTTATAGCGAAGCTCTCTTCCCCTTTTTATCACTCCGCTGCCATGGACGGAGTAGCGGTAAGGTTTTCCGATACATTCGGTGCGTCCGAGACAAGACCCAAGAGGCTCAGGATCCCTCATGATGCAGTGTATGTCGATACCGGGGACCCCATACCGGACGGGATGAATGCAGTGATAATGATAGAGAATGTGGAAGAGGTCTCTGACGGAGAGATCGAGATACTCAAACCCGCAACTCCATGGCAGCATGTCAGGCTCGTGGGAGAGGATATAGTCGCCACAGAGCTCATCATCCCTGAGAACCATATCATCCGGCCTGTTGATATGGGCGCTATGCTCGCAGCGGGACTTACTTCGGTCATGGTGCGGAGACAGCCTGTGGTCTCGATAATACCTACAGGGACGGAGCTCGTCGAGCCTGGGGCGCCGCTCGAAAAAGGCAGTATAATAGATTTCAACTCGACTATGCTTTATGCGATGGTGAATGAATGCGGAGGGCGAGGCATCAGGAAAGCAATCATACGCGATGATAAAGAAGCGCTCAGCACCGCCATATCGGACAGCCTTTCCGATTCGGACATCGTTATAATCAATGCAGGCTCCTCAGCAGGCAGGGATGACTTTACATCAGAGGTCATCGCAAGGCTCGGAGATGTGGTCGTACACGGCGTAAACATAAAGCCGGGAAAACCGGTAATACTCGGCATTGTGCATGACAAACCTGTAATCGGCATCCCTGGCTATCCGGTTTCCGCTGTCCTCACATTCAATCTGTTCGTGAGGCCGCTTCTTTCGCGGATGCTCGGGCTTCCGGCTTCAATGCCCAAGACTATAAAGGCTAAATTGAGCAGGCAGGTCGCCTCCACCATCGGCCAGGAAGAATTCCTGCGCGTGAAGCTGGGTCGCGTCTCGGACAATCTCATCGCAACCCCTGTCTCACGAGGGGCAGGGGCGTTGATGACCCTCGTCAGGGCGGACGGGATCGTCCGCATACCTGCTGAAAGCGAGGGGATCGGTGCAGGCCAGGAAGTGACAGTGGATCTCATGCGCTCCGAACAGGAGATCGACAATACCATCGTCTGCATTGGCTCTCATGACAATGCCCTCGACGTCCTCGCCAATTTCATCAAGAAACGCCACCCGCACCTCTCACTCTCATCCGCCCACGTGGGGAGCATGGGCGGTCTGCTCGCGCTCAAGCGCGGCGAGGCGCATCTGGCAGGAACACACCTTCTCGATGAAGAGACGGGCGAGTATAACGTCGGCTATATCAAAAAGCTCCTTCCGGACCGGAAGACCGTGCTTGTCAATCTAGTATATCGCGAACAGGGGCTGCTTGTGCAGAAGGGCAATCCGAAGGGGATCAGGGGCTTTGAGGACCTCGCCAGAAAAGATGTGATGTTCGTGAACAGGCAGGCGGGCGCAGGCACGAGGCTCCTTACGGACCTTCATCTGCGTAGGCTGGGCATAGATCCTGCCGACGTCAGCGGATACAACCGGGAGGAGTATACCCACATGGCGGTTGCGGCTGCGGTGCTTTCCGGCTCTGCGGATACGGGCCTTGCCGTGCTTTCCGCTGCGCAGGCATTGGGCCTCGATTTTATTCCTGTCGCCAAGGAGAGGTATGACATCGCAATCCCCATCGAGTTCTACGAATCTCCGCTTCTTGTGCCGCTTTTCGACATCATTCGCAACGACAGGGAGTTCAGGGATGCGATAGTGCTCATGGGCGGATATGATACAAGCGAGATGGGAAAGGTGATAGGCGTTTACTGAGCGGAGAATAGGGGGCTGCGGAATGCACAGGCAGTGAGCGAGCAGAAGCCCTGCATTTTCCGCAGCGCGATGCTTTTTTGACTTCAACCCATACGGAGGTATTCGAATGTTCGCCATAGCTGCGGTGCCCGGCGTAGGTTCGGGCGTGGTCGGTCTGTTCATGGAGTCGGGCTGGGTAGGAAAGGGGATTGTGCTCATCCTCCTCGGATTCTCAGTTGTATCCTGGGCTATGATATTGCTCAAATACCAGTTTTTGAGAAGGGCGGAGAAGGAGTCTCACAGCTTCCTCTCCGCTTTTAGAAAGACGAAGAGCATCCAGGAGCTCAGAAGGCATGCCGATGAAAACAAGTACAGCCCCCTGGCCTCTTTGTTCATCGAGGGCTATACAGAGGCCGAGTCGATCTTAAAGTCCATGCCGGAGGGCGGGTTTTCCGAAGAGGACAGGCCTGTGATCGCCCAAGAGATCGAGCGGGCGCTCAAGATCACTAGCCAGGACGAGATAGTGTATCTCGAGCGATACCTCGCATTCCTCGGCACTACCGGGACGGTCGGCCCGCTGCTCGGGCTGTTCGGCACGATATGGGGGATCATGGACGCCTTCTACGGCATAGGGCTCAAAGGGGCGGGAGACATTGGAGCGCTGGCGCCGGGGCTCGCAGCCGCACTCGTCACGACCATTGCAGGACTTTTCGTCGCGATACCTGCAGTCGTCGCATACAACTACTTTGCAGAGAAGATAAGGGACATGGCGGGCAGGATGGACTCGTTCTCGATGGAGTTTCTGAGCTTCATGGAGCGCACTCTCTTGAGGAGACAGTCATGAGCCTCGACAGGCGGCAGAGCAGTATCATACGCGAGATCAATATCGTCCCCCTCATAGACCTCGTGCTTACGGTGCTTTTTTTCTATATGGTCGTCTCGCCAATGATGAGCAGGGGGCTGGATGTGAATCTGCCCAGATCCGAGTCGAACACCATTAAGCCGGAGGAGCGGGTGGTGCTGACAGTGACCCGAAGCCAGGAGATATTCGTGGAGAAGGAGCGCGTGGACATCGCGAAGCTCAAGGATATACTCGAAAACATAAAGAAACAGAAGCCGCTTATCAACATATATCTAAGGGCGGACAGGGATGCGCCGTATGGCGCCGTGGTGCAGGTGATGGATGTGGTCAAACGCGCAGGAATTGACAGGCTGGGGATGGTCACTGAGCCGGCGAGGGAAGAAACAGGCAGATGAGGCTTGTTACCGGGAATAGGATCGGCCAATCGGGTCCCGAGTTCGTCTTGGCCGTGTTTTTCTCATTCATCATCCACGTCTTATTCTTGTTTGCCGCTCTGTTTCTCTATATCAGGGCTGTTCCGAAGGCCTATGTTCCGCCTGTCTATGAGGTCTCCGTCGTGAGCCTTCCGGAGGAGATCCCTCCCCCTCCCGAGCCCGGGCCTCCGGCTGTAAAGCCGCAGAGGAAGAAACCGAAAAGCCCCGAGCTTCCAAAGACAATGCCCGAGCCGAGGCTGGATATTACGAGACAGAGAACAGAGGCGGAGCCTCGCCTCCAGCCGGATGAGGCGCCGCGCAATGCAGTCACTGTCCAGGCCGCTCCCACCTTCAAGTTTCCATGGTATCTCGCGATAGTAAGCGGGAAGATAAGGCAGAACTGGAATCCCCCTCCCGGCGCGCGGGAGCTCAGGGCGAGGGTCGCATTCAGGATATACCGCTCAGGCATTGTCTTGGAGCCCAAGTTGGAGCAGGGCAGCAGTAACTTTTATTTCGACCAGGCGGCGATGCGCGCCATTCTCATGTCGAGCCCCTTCCCAAGGCTGCCGGAAGGGTTCGGCAGGGAATTCGTGGATATAAGTGTCGATTTGGAGCCCAAGGAGTGAAGAATAGGTGATGGGGCATTATTCAAAAGATATGAGATGCGATAGGGTCTGGATGGAGTCAACCGCAGTGTGCCGATGGTTCGAGCGCGGCAGGGTGGAGGAGGGTTCATCATGAAGCGGGCAATGCTTCTCATTCTACTCATTGCCGCTGCGGCGTTTCCTCACGCTGCACGGTCTCAGTATTATCTCGGCGTGATAAAGGGCGAGGCGAAGAAGATACCTATCGTCGTTCTGGACATCCATGATGAGACAAGGACGCCGGCGCTTAGCGCCTCGGCTTTGGATGTCCTTCATGCTGACCTGAGGCGCTCGCAGATATTCGATCTTCTCGATCCCAAGCGGCTTGATCTCTCCTTCTCAGGAGCAGAGGGGCCGGGAGAGGACTTTGTGAAGCGGGCTGGTACATTCGGGGTCACAGGCGTCGTCTGGGCCAGGTTGTATCGGAAGAAGGCCGAGCTCGTGCTCTTGGGCAGGCTCTATGACGCTGTGAGCGGGGACAGGCTTCTGTCAAAGGAATATTTCGGCAATGAGGAGACGCTCAGGAGGATTATACATTCCTTCGCCGACGACTTGGTAGCTCAGTACACCGGTGAGAAGGGTATCGCCAGGACACGCATCGCCTTCGTCTCCGACAAGACCGGTGCGAAAGAGCTGTATGTCATGGACTACGACGGGTACAATCCCATCAAGGTGACGGCGGACCGTTCGTTGTGCATGTCTCCTGCCTGGAGTCCAGACGGGAAATATCTCGCCTATGTATCGTATAGAGACAGGAATCCGGATATATACGGACTCGACATGGACACGGGCAGGCGATGGAAGATTTCTGGCTTTCCGGGCCTGAATATCTCTCCTTCATGGTCTCCGAACAGAAAGCGGATAGCATGCGCCTTGAGCAAAGACGGGAGCGCGGAAATATATACGATGGACCGAAAGGGAGAGGGGCTCGAGAGGCTCACATTCGGATCCTGGGATAATGTCTCTCCGTCCTGGTCGCCCAACGGCAGGGAGATTGTATTCACATCCGGCAGGGCGGGTACCCCGCAACTCTATATCATGAACGCGGACGGCTCTGATGTCCGTAGGATTACGTTCGAAGGCGCATACAACGCCTCGCCCGACTGGTCTCCGCGCGGGGACAGGATAGTGTTCGCAACCCAAGTCGGCGGCCTGTTCAAGATAGCCACCATCAGGCCAGACGGCTCCGACATGAGGATTATCACATCAGGACATGGAAACGACGAGAATCCTTCGTGGTCTCCGAGCGGCAGGCATATCGTGTTCAGCTCGAATCGTGAAGGCAGGTTCAATATCTATATCATGAATGCGGACGGAACAGAGGTGGAGCGCATCACGCCCAATGACGCAAACTATACCTCTCCTGCCTGGTCTCCGTGATTCCGGCACACCCTGTCGGCCTGCACCAAAAAACGTGATGAGCCCTTTTTTATCATTCTTGCCCTTGAAATCCAGGCATCTTTATGAAATAATCAGATTATCGGCAGGCATGTACAGACAACCCTGCCAGGTATATCGGCATGAAACTTCACAAAAAGCTCATTATTCTCGTAGGCGCAGGCGCACTTCTGATAATGCTCGTCACGCTCGCCTTCATGAGGCAGATGACGGCTGTTTTTTCGCGGAGTGCAAAGGACGTCGAGCATATCTCCTCGGAGGTCCGGAGCCTCTGGATAATAGAGAAAGAGATATCGAAGATATCCATGTATATCCATGATTACCTGGTCTCGGGCGACACCCGCTATCGGGATCTGGCCCGGGCCTCGCGCGAGTCGGTAGGTAAGCTGCTGGCCGAGACAGCAGGCCTCGACTTGAGGCAGGGGGACATGGAACTGCTCGGCTCCATTATGCGCGACTTCAATGAACTGGAGCGGAAGACGGACCGATTCTTCTCGCTCAAAAATCCGATGACTTCCGACAGGACGATTGCCTATAACATCATGATCGAGATCGACGGGCTCGTGGAGTGGCTCGGCAGGGATATAGACAGATATAAAGAAGAAAGCGCCGTCCAGATGAAGGTGGTCCTGGCGGGACTAAAGGGGCTCAAACGCTCCGTGAACCTCAGGTTCGCGCTTATCCTAAGTGCATCCACGGTATTTTTGCTCATCTTCGGCGTCTATCTCTATCGAAGGGTCACTCTGCCTTTGGGCGATCTCTCCACCGGTGCCGCCGCCATAAGCAACGGAGACCTCCAATACAGGATAGAGCCGAGAGGCGAGAAAGAGGTGGCGCGCCTTGCGGAGCAATTCAATGGAATGGCGGCGAGACTACGGCGGTCTTATGCAGAGCTCGAGGAAAGGCTTATGGAGAGGACGCGCAACCTCGCAGCGCTAAACTCCGTGGCGCTTGCCCTCGGCAGGGGAGGCGGCCTGAATGACGTGCTGGGAGAGGCGCTCGGGAAGATACTCGAGAGCCTCGTATCAATGCAGGCGAGGGGGGGGATATTCCTGTGCGATCCGGACGGAGAGACCCTCCGGCTTGCTGCCCACCAGGGCCTCTCCAGAGAATTCCTCCTCTCTGAAAGCGTGATCAAAAAGGGAGAATGTCTGTGTGGCCTTGCAGCGGAGACGGGCGAGATTCTATATACGAACCGGAGCTGCGACGACCCCCGGCATACCCGTGTTGCGGGTGAGGAGCACGCGCATATCATTATCCCGATAAAATCCCGCGGTTCGGTATATGGGGTATTGTTCCTCTATCCCGAGAGTCAGTACAACCTCAAACCCTCCGACATACAGCTCTTCGACGCGGTCGGGCTTGAGCTCGGCATCGCGGTGGAGAATGCCAGGTTGTACGGCGAGGCGAAGCGCTCTAGCGAGAAGTACTGGGATCTATTCGAAAATTCGAGGGACATACTATGTACGATAGATACAAACGGAAACCTGACCGCGGTAAACAGGGAGGCGGCGCGATTCTTCGGGTATCTCAAGTCGGAGCTCATTGGAAGGAAAGTCACGGACTTTCTCGCCGGCGAGTCGGCATCGCTCGCGAATAGGCTGCTGGTGGGAGAGAAACCCGCATCGAGGCAGCCGTTCGAGCTCGAGATCATAAAAAAGGACGGCAGCCGCGCTTGGATCGAGGCGAGCGGCAGGGCCATAAAGGGGACGGAAGGGTTGGTCGGATTCCACGTCTCCGCGCGGGACATTACAGAGAGAAAGCAGCTCAGAGAGATGCTCATCAAGGCGGAAAGGCTCGCCGCCATAGGAGAGGTGAGCATTGCGGTGCGGCATGAGATAAACAATCCCCTTACCACCATCATCGGCAATATCGAGCTGCTTCTCCACAGGTACGAAGACCTGTCGGAAGAAATAAGGATGAGGCTCGATATCGTCCTCGAGAACGCGCTCCGCATATCGGAAATCGTGAAGAGGCTCAAGGAGATCAAAGAAGAAAAGAGCGTGGAGTATGTCCACGGGATAAGGATGACGGATCTCAAGCAGGGTTGAGCATGTATTGCATGAATGTCGTTGTGAAAAGATGCGCTCTGCTCGGAGTAGTGATGTGTGTCGGAGCGATGGCGCTTCCGGCATCGCCGTCCGGGTCGGAATTCGTGGACCGCATTATCGCCGCCGTGAATAATGATGTGATAACATACACCGACCTTCAGCACGCCCTGGCATTCAACGAGGCGGTCTCAGGTCCCTTCCGCGACAAGGAGTCCGCCTTGCGGGAGACCTTGGAAGGCCTGATAAATCGGAGGCTGCTCGTTCAAGAGGCAGCCAGATTCGGATTTCCATGGCCTGACGAACAGGACGTACAAAAAGAGATAGATGCGGTAAAAAATAGAATAGGCGTGCAGGCATTCGCGGATTTTCTAAAGCGGGCGGTGATGAGCGAGCAAGAGCTTAGGCGCATGCTCGCAGAAAGGCTGCTTGTAGAGGGCTTCCTCGAGAAGAGGGTCGCGGTCTTCGTCCGCGTGAGGAGGGAAGAGGCTGAGGCGTACTTCCAGAGCCATGCAAAGCAATTCGAGGGCAGGAATTTCAATGAGGTGTATCGCTCCATCATGTCCGCTCTTTCCGAGCAGAAGAAAGAGGGACAGATAGGCCGGTTCCTTGCCGAGCTCAAGGCAAAGGCTGATATCAGGGTGAACCTGTGAGGATTGTGATGATGAAAAGGGTTTTTCTTGCGGCGGCAGTGGTTGTGAGCCTCTTCTTTTACGGCGGCTGCACCCTTGTAAAGGTATATATCAGGGAAGAGCCGCAGCCGCTTGAAGAGCGCAGGGTTGCCGGGGAGGGGCGCGACAAGGTGCTCGTCCTGGATATATCAGGTGTGATTACGAGTCGGGACGAGAAGCCGCAACTTACAGAGTCGAGGCCTGTGGGTATGCTCGCCAGGATAAAGGAGGAGCTCGATAAGGCCAGGCTCGATAGGAGCGTCAAGGCCGTGGTGCTGCGCATAAACAGTCCCGGCGGTACGGTCACGGCGTCCGACACCCTGTATAATGAGGTCATCAGATTCAAGAAGGAGACAGGAGTAAAGGTGATTGCGCATATAATGGACGTCGGCACATCCGGCGCATATTATGCCGCGCTCGCCGCGGACCAAATTATCGCGCAGCCGACCTCCGTGACCGGCAGCATAGGCGTCGTGATGTTCAGGATAGATGCCACGGGCCTCATGCAGAAGATCGGCATAGAGGCGACCGAGATCGCATCAGGCGAGCGCAAGGGTATGGGCTCTCCTTTCAAGAAACTCTCGCCGGAAGAAGAAAGGATATTCAGAGGCCTGATAAACAGCATGTACAACAGGTTCATTGCAGTCGTGTCCGAAGGAAGGGGCGTCTCTGTGGAGAAGGTCAAGGCGATTGCGGACGGTCGCATATACACGAGCCAAGAGGCCAGAGACCTGGGTCTTATCGATCGGATAGGCTATCTTGAAGATTCAATAAGCGCGGCAAAGAAGATGGCGGGTCTGGATGAGGCTTCGGTCGTGGTATATTACAGGCCCGGCGAGTTCAGGCCGAATGTGTATGCCATGAACCTCATAAACATCGACGTCGGTCTGTTCAGCCCGGGCGTGCACTTTCTCTATCTCTGGGCGCCGTAGCCAACGAATGACATGAAGGGCCGCTAAAAACGGCGAGAAGGCCGTTATTCATGGGTTGCGTTTTGTCTTTTACAATTCTATATCTTACCGGGAGGGATGGATAAAATGAAAAGGCTTCTATGGTTGTTCGTTGCGGTCGTGCTTCTTGCCTCTTGCACTCCGGCGAAGATAGAGATCAAGAGCAAGGGCGTGTCGCTCAAGGACGGCGCTGTCACCCACTTTCTCGAGGCAGGACAGGGGCCTGTGCTCATCCTCGTCCACGGCCTGGGCGCTTCTTCCGACGCATGGCGGGACTCTATGACCATCCTTGCGAAGAGCTATAGGGTGATTGCGCCCGATCTGCCTGGCTATGCAAAGTCCGACAGAACCCGCGCAACTTATTCGGTCTCGTACTATGCCTCGTGGCTCGACGATTTCATAGAGGCTCTGGGACTTTCGAAGGTCGCGATCGCCGGTAATTCGCTCGGCGGCTGGATTGCAGCCCTATATACGATAGGGCATCAGGAGAAGGTGAGCCACCTCGTGCTCGTGGGGAGCGCAGGGCTCAAGAGGGAGGCGCTCCATGCGGTGAATTTGAACCCCGCGACAAGAGACGAGCAGCGGGCGCTGCTCTCGGCGTTGTTTGCGGATCCGTCACGTGTCACGGAGCGGATGGTGAGCGAACAATGGGAATACCGCAAGACAGTGAGGGCCACAGTGAGCGCTACGCTCGATTCTTTCAAGAAGGATCTCCCCTTTGTGGATGACAAACTCGCCAGAATAAAGGTCCCGACACTCATCATATGGGGAAGGCATGATAGGATAATTCCGCTCGAATATGCAGAAAAATTCCATAAAGGCATCTCAGGCTCGAAGCTCGTAGTCATGGACGACACAGGCCATGTCCCCCAGATGGAGAGGCCCAAGGAGTTCGCCAGGGCTGTGAAGAGATTCGTCAGTGCATGGTAGGCGGGATGGAAAACACCACGAGTTGCGGCACCGATCGTCGCCGGACTGTAAAAGATTGGCCTTGAATACATGGAGGCTTTGTGTTAAATTCTTTAAGTTTTCATGCGGAGGGCCGATGAGGGGTAGGATTGCGGTCTTGTCTCTGCTTGCGCTTGTCTTGTGTCTCGACAGCAGCATTGCTGCGCAGTCCGCACCGCAGGCTGTCGAAGACTACACCAGGGCTGAGAAACTCTTTGCAGCAGGCCACTACGAAGAGGCAATACCGCTTTATGAGAAGGTCCTCGCATCCCGGCCATCGAACCTATCCGCCGGAGAAATACTGATAAAGATCGCAGACAGCCATTTCAGGCTCGGGAATTTCAAAAAGGCGCTCGACGCCTACAGGGCGGCCGTCAGGGGCCGGAGCCGCTCTGAAAGGGTCGAGACGCAGTACTGGATCGGATTCTGCTGCTTCCTCCTAGGGAGGGATAGCGAAGCAGTGGCGGAGCTGTTGAAAATCCCGGCCCTGTATCCTGATTCGGGCATGTGGGTGCCTACTGCATATTATTGGGCGGCGAGGGCGAGCGAGCGCATGGGAAACAAGGAACAGGCGGCGGAGTACTATCGAAAGGCCGGCGGCAATAAGCGGTCTATACAGGGAAGGTTCGCGCTCGGCAGGGCGGAGAAGATCAAATAAAGGGTCGAGGGCCGGGTGTGCCGCGAAAACGTGCTCTCGGACCCCTGAACCCGTCTGACTATGCTCAAGGAACTGAACATCAAGAACTTCGCCATCATAGACCATCTTAGTGTGGAATTTGGGCCGGGACTCAATGTGTTTACAGGCGAGACCGGCGCGGGCAAGTCCATCATTATCGACGCCTTGAATCTCGTCCTCGGCGAGCGCGCAAGCGCGGATTTCATTCGCACAGGGTGCGAAGAGGCGGTCATAGAAGCTGCATTTGAATTGGACGGTGAAGGATTCGAAGAGGTTTTAGCAGCGCTCTCGGAGCAGGGTATAAGCGCGGAGCGGGGAGAAGGTCTGATCGTGCGCAGGGTGCTTTCCGGCTCCGGAAAGAACAAGGCATACATAAACGGGAGCCTCGTTCCGCTCTCTACACTCGCCGGCATCGGCTCCATGCTCGCGGACATACACGGACAGCACGAGCACCAGTCCCTCCTCTCCTTGGAACGTCAGATGCATCTCCTCGATGTATTCGGAAATCTTGTCTCTCAGCGGGAGAAGGCGGCAGGCATCTACGACAGACTCCATCAGGCGCGGCGGAAATTGATTGAGCTCGAGACATCTGAGCGCGAGAGGGCGCAACGGGAAGACCTGCTCAGGTATCAGAAGAACGAAATAGAGGCGGCGAGGCTCGTGCCAGGAGAGGATGTAGAGCTTGCTGCCGAGCAGAAGGTGATGTCCAATGCAGAAAGGCTTGCAGGCCTCGCATCCGCGGCTGACCAGGCCCTGTATTCATCAGAGGGCTCGGTGCTGGCGGGGCTCAAGAAGGCGCTGAACGCCCTGCGCGAGATCGTCGCTATCGACCCGAGGCTCTCTACTGCGCTTGAGCTGTGCGAGGCAGGCAGGGCGCAGATAGAGGAGGCGGCGCGGGAGGTTTCGAGATACGCGGATGAAGTCGAGTTCGATCCCAAGAGGCTCGAGGAGATCGGAGACAGGCTCGACCTCATCCAGAGACTCAAGAAGAAATACGGCGGCGGCATAGAGGATGTCATCGCTTTCGGCCTGAAGGCGGCACAGGATCTCGAGAATATAGAAAAGGGCGCTGAGGAGATCGAGGCGCTCAAGGACGAGATATCGACCCTGAAGGCGGATCTCACGGCGGCGGTGCATGAGCTCAGCAAGGGAAGGTCTTATGCGGCGCGGGAGCTCGAAAAGAAGGTGGAGGAAGAGCTCGGCCAGCTCGGGATGAAGAGGACTAAGTTCTCGGTCAGGATCACACAGGAGCAGGGCGATGACACGACGGACGGCCTCAAGGCAGGGCCTCGGGGTGCGGACAGGGTGGAGTTTCTCATCTCACCGAACCCGGGCGAAGAGCCTAGGCCGCTTTCCAAGGTCGCATCCGGCGGCGAGCTGTCACGCATCATGCTGGCGCTCAAGACCATCCTTGTAGAGGGGGACCGGATCCCCACCTTGGTTTTCGATGAAGTGGATGCGGGTATCGGCGGAGCAGTTGCGGAGGAGGTGGGAAAGAGGCTCAAGAGGATTTCGGAGAAGAGGCAGGTCTTCTGCATCACCCACCTGCCGCAGATTGCGAGCATGGCAAGGAGGCACTACGGCGTATCGAAACATGTGAAGGATGACCGCACGAGCACGGATGTCTCTCTGCTCGTAAAGAAGGAGCGGGTCGCCGAGATAGCACGCATGCTCGGAGGAAAGACCATTACAGAGGCGACCATGAGGCATGCAGAAGAGATGATAGAAAGGGGGCATGCATAGATGGGAAAGGTGATCATAAACAGCGATTATTGCAAGGGCTGCCAGTTATGCACCATTGCATGCACGAAGAAATGCCTGAGGCTCGGCACGGCGTTCAACAGGAGCGGCTATTATGTGATGGAATATGCAGCCGAAGAAGGGGAATGCACGGGCTGCGCGCTCTGTGCCGAGATGTGTCCTGATGCGGCGATAGAGGTGTGGAAATAGAAACGCGGGGGGATGAGGCAGGGCAATCAAGAGAAATATAAGGAGTTCATAGATGGCTAAGGTACTGATTTCAGGAAACGAGGCGCTTGCAGAGGCTGCAATAAGGGCCGGCTTGAGATGCTACTTCGGATATCCGATCACACCGCAGAACGAGATACCCGAATACATGTCGCGCAGGCTGCCGGAGGTCGGCGGGGTATTCGTGCAGGCGGAGAGTGAGCTCGCAGCCGTCAACATGGTCTTCGGCTCCGCTGCCGTCGGCGAGAGGGCGATGACTTCTTCGTCGAGTCCGGGCATCAGCCTCATGCAGGAGGCGATCTCATATCTCGCAGGCGCCGAGCTCCCTGCTGTGATCGTAAATATGCAGAGAGGTGGTCCGGGCCTCGGCAATATCTGGCCTTCTCAGGCGGACTATTTTCAGGCGGTGAAAGGCGGGGGGCATGGGGACTACAAACTCCTTGTCTATGCCCCGGCAGGCGTCCAGGAGATTGTGGACCTGACGATAAAGGCCTTTGACAAAGCGGATGAATATCGCATACCAGTAATGATACTCGGGGACGGCCTCCTGGGCCAGATGATGGAGCCTGTGGAATTTCCGGATATAAAGCCCAGGAGGCCGGACAAGCCATGGGCGCTTACAGGAGCCAAAGACAGGCCTGGAAGGGTGATCAGGTCACTCTTTATGCTCCCCGGTGAAGAGGGAATGCTGGAGCGGCATAACTACAGCCTCAAGGCAAAGTACGACCGCATAACAGAGCGGGAGGTCATGCATGAGTCTATGTACATGGAAGATGCAGAGACGGCTGTAGTGGCGTTCGGCAGCGCCGCCAGGATCGCGAAGACAGCCATAGCCCGCGCAAGGTCGGAGGGAATAAAGGTCGGGCTGATTAGGCCTGTTACGCTCTTTCCTTTTCCTGAGAAACAGGTTGCGGAGGCTGCCGAGAGGGTGGAGCGGATGCTTGTGGTGGAGATGAACATGGGCCAGATGGTGGAGGATGTGAGGCTCGCTGTGAACGGCAGAGTGCCTGTCTCCTTCTATGGGAGGCCCGGCGGTGCGGTGCTTACAGTAGAAGACATCCATAGCGCGATTCATAACGTTGCGGTTGGCGCGGCTGCTCCTACCGGAGGAAGACAGTAATGCCTAAGGCCAAGAGTGTGATAGACCTAATAGGCAACACACCTATGCTCAGGCTTTCGCGCGTCGTGGAAGAAGGCGGCGCGGAGATATGGGCCAAGCTCGAGGGATTCAACCCCGGCGGGAGCGTAAAGGACAGACCCGCGCTCTCCATGATCCTCGATGCGGAAAAGAGCGGGAGGCTCAAGAAGGGGATGAAGATCGTGGAGCCCACGAGTGGAAATACAGGCATCGGTCTGGCCATGATTGCGGCGGTAAAGGGCTATCCCATCATCCTTACCATGCCGGAGTCCATGAGCATAGAGCGCAGGAGGCTACTCGAGGCATACGGAGCCGAGCTCGTGCTCACACCCGCTGAGAAGGGTATGAGAGGGGCGATAGAAAAGGCAAATGAGATACTTGCATCCTCGAATGAGTATTTCATGCCGGACCAGTTCGGCAATCCTGCAAATCCCGCTATACACAGGAAGACTACGGCGAGGGAGATACTGAGGGACATGGCGGGCAGGAGGATAGATGCATTCGTAGCAGGCGTGGGCACCGGCGGCACGATTACCGGCGTGGGAGAGGTGCTCAGGAGACGGGTGAAGGGCATCCGCATCATTGCAGTGGAGCCTGCCGCGTCTCCTGTTCTTTCGGGCGGCCGGCCTGGACTGCATATGATCGCCGGGATCGGGGCCGGGTTCGTGCCACAGATACTCAATACACATGTGTATCACGAAATCATCCAGGTCGAGAACGATGCAGCGGCGGACACCGCGAAGAGGCTCGCCTGCGAAGAGGGGCTTTTTGTGGGCATATCATCCGGCGCCGCATGCTGGGCCAGCCTTCAGGTCGCAAGACGGCTCGGAAAGGGCAAGAGGGTTGTCACTATATTCCCTGATGGAGGAGATCGCTATCTCACGACCGGCATATTCGAGCGGCGCGGCAAGTAGCGATTCTGCCAAGACGGTCACAGATGGCAGCAGGACTCCTGCTGCTAATATCCACTTAGAGGAGGTTCTCCGATGGAAAACTTGTTAGGCAGAGTCAAGAACATCATCCTGAGTCCCAGAAGCGAGTGGCAGACCATCAAGATGGAGCAGGCCACGGTAAAGGACATCGTCTTCAGCTATATTGCGCCCCTTGCTGCGATACCGGTAGTGGCGTCCGTCATAGGCATGGGGTTGGTCGGCTTGAGCTTCATGGGCTCCACCATGCGCTATCCCTTCTCCTATCTCATCCCATGGTCGATCTTGAACTATGTACTGAGCATTGTGGGCGTGCTCGTCTCGGGAGCGGTTATCAATACGCTTGCAGAGACATTCGAGTCCAGGAAGGACAGTATCCAGGCCCTCAAGGTGGCTGCATACTCCTTCACACCTGCGTGGATTGCGAGCATACTCAATGCCGTACCCGTCCTCGGGCCGCTCGCGCTTCTGGCGAGCCTCTACGGCATATATCTTCTCTATCTGGGTTTGAGGCCGCTTATGGAGACACCCGAGAACAAGGCGGTGGGATATACAGTTGCCTCTATCATTACGATCATCATCGTAGTGATTGTCGTGAATGTTATCGTATCTGCAATCTCAAGCCTCTTCTTCCTCCCGCGGGGGTTCATGATGCCCATGCCTGAGTAGGAGACATTCCGAATTTCCGTCCGGCAGGCTCGGGAGTATATCCCGGGCCTCGTATTTTGTCATGAAGCCTATCTATCTCGACTATAATGCAAGCACCCCTGTCGCCGCACCGGTGCTCGAAGAAATGCTTCCATATCTCCGGGAGAAGTACGGCAACCCGTCCAGCAGCCACGGCTATGGTCTAGTCCTGCGGGCGGCTATAGAAAATGCGCGACAGCAGGCGGCTCGCTTCATAGGCTGCGGGCCTGAAGAGGTCTTTTTTACGAGCGGGGCGACAGAGTCTAACAATATGGTGATCAAGGGAGTCGCATTTTATCATCCCAAAGACTCCCATATCATCACATCCTGCATCGAACACCCTTCCGTGCTCGAGCCGTGCAGGTATCTCGAAACACTGGGCTATACAGTCACATATCTGCCTGTGGACGGGCACGGCATGGTGGATCCGGATGATCTGAAGAAGGCGATTACAAAGCGTACTGTACTCGTCACCATCATGCACTCCAACAACGAGGTGGGTACCATCCAACCCATAGCAGAGCTTGCGATGATCGCGGCCTCCGAAGGCATTCTGTTTCACACGGATGCCGCACAGAGCGTGGGAAAGGTGAGATGCAGGGTAGATGAGCTGAAGGTCGACTTTCTAACGGTGGCTGGTCATAAATTCTATGCGCCGAAAGGCATAGGCGCACTTTATATCAAAAAAGGCAC
The DNA here is from genome assembly GCA_037444505.1 of Nitrospirota bacterium. GTDB lineage: Bacteria > Nitrospirota > UBA9217 > UBA9217 > UBA9217 > JBBIMH01. The sequence continues at coordinate 66,242 of JBBIMH010000018.1, forward strand.
GAAGCTTACACCGCTCATGCATGGTGCCGGACATGAGAAGGGATTGAGGCCCGGCACAGAGAACGCCGCTTTCATAGTAGGGCTCGGAAAGGCCTGCGAGATCGCAGAGCCTATTCTCGATGATGTCGGCGACAGGCAGCAGAAGCTCGGCAGGATGCTCATAGAAGGACTCATGTCGGCGGGTATAAAGGTACATTTGAACGGCCATCCCGAAAAGAGGCTTCCGAACACCTGGAATCTGAGCTTCGAAGGATTCGATGCAGTGCAGGTGATGAATGCGCTAGACGGGGCGGCTGTCTCGCCGGGGGCCGCATGCCATGCGGGAGCTATTACGCCCTCCCACGTCCTCTCTGCTATGGGGGTGGACCCTGCACTTGCAAGAGGCGCGGTCCGCTTTTCATTCGGCAGAGAGACTACCGAGGAAGAGATATATCTTGTGGTCGAGACTCTCAGGAAGAGGCTTGTTCGTATATAAGCGGCACCAGGAATGGGGTGTATATTTTTCCCGGCATGATCGAGACGCATAATCTTTCGAAATATTTCGGTGGCCTTGCGGCGGTCAAGGACCTTTCCCTGCACATACGCACAGGGGAGGTCTTCGGGCTATTGGGCCCCAACGGCGCAGGAAAGACCACGACCATCCGCATGCTGACCACCCTGCTATCACCTACGGCCGGCTCTGCCTCGGTCGCCGGGTTGGATGTGGTGACCAGGCCGCTCGAGGTAAAGAGGCTCATAGGGGTCATCCCACAGATGCTCAATCTCGACATAGACCTTACCTGCTCCGAGAATCTCGAGTATCATGGAAGGCTCCACCGCATGGACAAAAATGCGATCAAAGAGCGTGCAGCAGAGCTTCTGCACTTCGTGGGCCTGTGGGAGAGGCGGGACGAGCCTGTAGAACACCTGTCCGGAGGTATGAGACGGAGGCTTTTGATTGCACGCGGCCTGATGCACAGGCCATCTGTAGTATTCATGGACGAGCCCACGGTCGGGCTCGATCCCCAGGCCAGGAGGATGATATGGGGCATGATAGAAGCCTTGAGGCAGAAGGGGATCACCATCATGCTCACCACCCATTACATAGAAGAGGCTGATGCGCTCTGCGACCGCGTCGCCGTCATGCAGAAAGGAAGCATCATTGCGCTCGACAGACCTGCGGCGCTCAAGGCCGGCGTGGGCAGATATGCCGTCGAGTGCCTCGGCAGGCACACCGGCGTCCCGAGATTTCATCAGAGGCGGGAAGAGGCTGTTCTGGATGCGGGGAAAGAGACATGCGATGTCCTGATCCGTGATGTGACCCTCGAGGATGTTTTTATCAAGCTGACCGGGGAGAGGATCGAAGAGTGAACTTTTATCCCATTTTCTGGAAAGAGATGCTCTTAATCAGAAAAAAACCTTGGCGGTTTCTAGCAGCCTCCATGGTAACGCCGCTTCTGTATCTAATCACCTTCGGCTGGGGATTGGGACGCGGTATGAATATCAACGGCGGCACGTATCTCGAGTTCGTGTTGCCCGGTATATTGGCGCTTTCTGCCATGAACAACAGCTTCGGACCCGTCTCGACCTCTCTCAATATCAGCAAGCTCTACACAAAGACCATAGAAGAGGTTCTTGTCTCGCCGGTGACCCATTGGGACATAGCGCTCGGCCGCGCGCTCACCGGCCTTGCACGCGGCCTGTTTTCTGCGCTCGCCCTGCTATTCGTCGGGCTCATCTCCGGAGTCAAACTCCATTTGTCGCTATCGTTTTTTTTCGTCCTTGCTCTCACCGCCTTCTGTTTTGCATCTATGGCCGTCGGCGCAGCTATGCTCGCCCGCTCTCATGAAGACATGTCGAATTTCAACAGCTTCTTCATCATCCCGATGTCATTTCTCTCCGGCACCTTCTTCTCGCCGGACAGACTGCCCGAGCCTTTTCATAGCCTCATTTTCATCTATCCGCTCACCCATTCGAGCCTTGCACTCCGGGCGCTCGCCCTCGGGGACCAGCCCGGCTTCGATTCCATCGCAGTCCTTCTCGCCTACACAGCCGTCTTCTTCTATCTTGCCGGTCTGCTGGTAAAGACGAGAAGATAATAGAATTTGCGGAGCCCTCCTCGATCCAGGTTGACAGCATCACACATAGCAAACCCTCAGCCTCTTCCCGCGGGTGGGTCTATATGTACCTGTTGATCCGCTAAAAAAGTATTTTTTGCTTGACTTTTGGGGCGTTTTTCATGATATCATTGCGCATAGCACTGCACCGAAGAAACACACCCTACGAGTCATAACCCTCTGTATTAGAATTATCCTAAATTCGGCAGTTACCCTCAGCCAAACCCACTTATCCACACCATAAT
>JBBIMH010000019.1:0-4105 GCA_037444505.1 Nitrospirota bacterium
TACTATTTTGTGCAGAGTAATAACCGCTATTTTCAGGACAGATAGGGCTTGATATCTATCTTCAGCGCGTTGGGATCGACGGTCGCGACAGGCGTGCGCTTGTATCTGCCGCCCTCTCTTTCGAGAAGACTCACCTCTTCCGTCTCTTTGACGTCGAAGCTCCTGAGCAGCAGCACCCTCGGCCGCATCAGATCCGCCGTCTGATTGACCACAAGTCCGATCTCCCCTGTATCAAGTCTTAGCAGTGTGCCGATAGGGAAGATGCCAATCACGTTCACGAATACCTTGACCAGTACGGGATCGAATGCGGTCCCGCGTTTGGCGATGATGGTCCTCATTGCATCGTACGGCTCATGGACCGCATGATAATAGACCCTTGCAGAGGTGAGGGCGTCATATGCGTCTGCGATCTCTACTATCTTGGAAAACGGATGCATACCGAACAGCTCCGCGCCATATCTGGGATAGCCTGTGAGGTCGTGATGTTTGTGGTGCTCGAAGGCGGCGACAGCCGCGAGCCTGCCTACGCCCGGAAGCCCCGAGAGTATCACCGCCCCTTCTGCCGGATGTCGTTGCACTATCTCCCACTCAGCCTCAGTGAGCGCGCCCGGCTTGTTTATTATTTCAATAGGTATCCTCACCTTTCCTATGTCGTGCAACATGCCTGCAATGCTGAGCGCCGCCGCCCTCGGCCTGTCAAATGATAGGTACGCGCCGACCGCTGCGCAGAGTATGGCCACATTCACGGAATGGGCGAAGGTGTATTCGTCATAGAGCTTTATGCTCGTCAGGCCTATGAGCGCATCTCTATTCTCCATTATGCTGTCCACCATCGCATGGACGATGCCATGAAGCCTGCTGCTGCTGATGGACCTGCCTACGTGCGCGGAAGCAACGATGTCTTTTACCACCTCTATCGCTTCCATGTATATTTCCGACGCCTTCGACCCCTCTAAGGCCTTCTTCCGCTTTTCGAGAGGCATGAGCCTGTGCACCGTGATATGCCGGATACTGGCCTTGTTCATGATTGATGTGATGCCGCCTTCCCGTTCGAGGCCGAGTCGATCCTTCTTCAATATATATGCAAAAGCTACGAGCTCATCCCGCGCGAGGCCCGGTTGGAATACAATCCCGCCGATGTCACGGCCCGCAATGTCCTCGACAGTGAGCGAAAGGGCCTCTTCGAGCGGGATGGAGAGCGTCTCGAAGAAGATCTCGCCCGAGACGAAATAGTACGAGGCCTCTTTTCTCTTCGAAAAAAGCCCTTCGAGGGTGTTTAAGAGCTGTTCTGCTGAGCCCAGGAGGAATGGGTGGGCCGGCGGATATATAAATGCATTCTTGAGGAGCGCTGCGAACTGTACGAATCCCATTTTGGCGGCCTCGATGAGCTGCTGCTGGTAATAGAATGAGAGGCGCTGTTCTTGCCGAGCGTCGGAACGGTCTTCATGCATGGATTCCCCTCCTCTCCATCTCAGCGATCGCCGCCAAGGCAGCCCTGCTTACGGCGAGCCGGGTCCTGCTGCGGCTCCACCACGGTCTCTTCGCAAGACGCGCCAAAAATCCGCGTGCCTTCGGTCCGCCCGCCTTGCCGAGCGATGATATCGCCTCGAGCCTGAGCTCGTGCGACGGCGGCATACGCCAGCGCCTCTTGAGGAGCGAGATGAGCGCTTGTTCTATCGCCTCGCTGCCGATCTGCAGACTGCCTATGCCGCGCGTGGCCATGAATCTTATATCGATGTCCCTGTCATCCAAGAACTTCACGAGCATATGCGCAGCCCTGCTGCCGCCAATGGTAATCAATGCCCGTACGACCTCCTGCCGTATCTGGAAGTTCCTGTGCCCTGCCACGCCGGCAAGATACTCTACTGCCTCTTCTTTCCTGCTCTCGCCGAGTATGCCCACGATGTTTCTGACGAAGTACCATCTCTCATCCGACAACCGTTCTCCGAGCAGGGCGATCTGGTTCTTTCCGAGATCTTTTAGGATATTGACCAGCGTCTTCCTGACCGACCTGTCGTCCTCCTCTGCGAGTATCTCGAGCAGCACAGGTGTCGCCTCTCTGTCTAGAAGGGAGAGGAAGGCAGTAACCGCTTTGTAGTCTTCCGAGTCCTTCGGTATATCCCTGAGGTCGGCGACAAGGCCTTGTAGCCGTCTTCTGTCAGCGGCCTTCTTGACCGCCTCGGACAGCCGCTGTCTGAACATAGGCTCCACAGGCATCTTGAACGACCTGAGAACGAGCGCCGCCCGGGTATACTGCCGGTTGTCGAGATAGAGGACCAAGGCGTCTTCGAGTATGCCAACTATCCTCGAAAATCCCGCCAGGGCGGATTCACCGGAGCCGGGAGACGCTGCCCGCTGGGCATAAGGCATCGCCTGTATGAGCGTAAAGACATTGGCATCGAGCGTGTCCATCTCCGTCCCATAATCGGACAGCTGCCTGAGCGCCGCCATCTCCTCTTGAGAATACTCGCTCATCTGTTTTGCAAGTTCGAATATCTCCGCCGGGAGTGGGGTATCAGTCTTTTTGGGAGCGGAATCTTCAGAATGGGACGCAGTTTTGATGAGGAGCCCTGATATCTGCTGTCTTGTCCAGGATTTCACGAATCTCGCGGAAAGCAGCTCGTGCAGGTCATGCACGGCCTGTCCGCCTGATGCATCCATGTGTTCTTTGAGCATCATGCTGTCGAGCGCAGGATACATCATCCCCGCCACGAGCCTTTCCCGCCATCCTTGCTCGAGAGAAAGTATGGAATCCACGAGCGCATCTATAACAAGCGAAGACGCCTGTCCTCCCAACTCGATCGCCCTTCGGCTTGCATCCCGATATGCGGCAAAGAGCATCGCCTCTGCAGAGACGCCGTTTCCTGCTTTTGAAATGGAAAGCTCGAGGGCCTCTGCGCCGAAGCGCTTCGGGTCATCCAAGATCTGCGAGAGCAGGAGCCTCTTTCCGAAGAGATTGAGCTCCGCACCCCTGATGGTTTCTTTGACCGTCTCGATGTTCGCCGCTTTCAAGGACTCGCGGCCCGGACCGGGGGCTGCATCAATGGATGCCCTTACTACGTCCTCGAGCCCCGCCTCTCTCAGTCTGATATGAGGGGCGCCTTTCTCCCAAAGGAGCGATGCTGCACTGCCCTTGAGCCTCAAGACTTCAAGGGGTATCGCCAAAATCTCATAGAGCACCCTGAGCTCCGGCTCTGTAACGCCGGGCATGAACACAATCTCCCTAATACCCTTTCCGAAAAGGTCTGAGGCGAGGGACGTCACATGGCCGGAGTCCTTATGCAACGGCCTGTGTTCGCAGAAAAAACCCGTTTTCTGGATCGCTATACTGAAGCTCGGCGCCGTTTTGAGGAATCTTTCTATCGCCTTGTGGGAAGTAGAAATGCTCTGTGCATACAGCGGATTGTTAGGCGGATACAGTCTGACCGCCCTGATAGCGGAAAGTATGTCCCTAACTGTTTCGTTGACAGCCGAAGCATGCTCATCACGGCCTATCTCTTCGCGCATGTAATTAAAAGTAGCACAACAGACCGGAACTGTCAAAGCTGACGGCGCGGTTTTCGGGTCATTGCCTTATGTACTGGAACACCTCTACCCTTGAATTGAGCTGGTCCGCGACATAGATACGGTCGGCTTCGTCGATGGAAATGCCCGCAGGCAGGTGCATCTCTCCCGGCCTGGGACCGAGGCCGCCAACAAAGATGAGAGGCTCGCCTTGTTTATTGAAGACCTGAAAATTGCTGAATGCCGCATCAGTGACGTATATATGCCCCTCGGAATCTATATCGAGCCCCTTGGGGTTGGCCAGGAACCCAGGGCCATCTCCAACAGAGCCGAAGGCGGTGACGAAGCCGCCGTTCTCATCAAAGACCTGCACCCTGAAATTCCTGGCATCGAGCACATACACGCTCCCCTCTCTGTCCACGGCTATGTCCAGCGGAAAATTGAACTTTCCGTTCTCCTTGCCGCCTCCTCCAAAGTCAAAGAGCCTCTTCCCGTCGAGCCCAAACACGACCACCTTGTTGCCTATCGAGTCCACGACATATAGCCGCGACCTGACTTCGTCTATCGCCACGGCTACGGGTTTTCCATCCTTCATCTGAAA
>JBBIMH010000019.1:4205-47385 GCA_037444505.1 Nitrospirota bacterium
GGCTCCGGCGGCCTCTTCACCGGGCCGCAAGCGGCAAGGAGTGAAAAAGAGAAAAATATAAAATGCAGTCCCTTAAATCGCATCGTGATTTCCGCAATCGAGCGCATCGCTGCGCCGCTTCATTCGAGCTGTGGATGGAGTCCTTCAAGGGGATTGTCACCGCCTTAGATACTGGAACACCTGCACCCTGCCGTTGATCTGGTCGGCGACATAGATATAGTCCCTGTCGTCTATGAAGATTCCGGCGGGCATCCAGAAGTCTCCAAAGAGAGTCCCTGTCCTGCCCCAGCTATGGAGGAATTGGCCGTCGCCTCCAAATATCAGGATACGGTTGTTGAGCATGTCCGAAATATATACATTCCCGTCGGAGTCCACAGCAATACCCTTGGGCCGCATAGAGACGCCGGATGGATCAACGATCTCGAACTCGCGGAGATGTGTGCCGTCAGGGGTATATACCCTCACAATCCGCTGTCTGGCGTCGAGGGCGTAGAGATCGCCGTTTTTATCTAAACACAGAGCTACCACGGGGCCGGTCCCCTTCGCATCCCCGCGGGATTCTATATCGAACATGAATACACCGAGGCTGTTGTAAACCCTTATTCGATGAGAGCCCGGATCAACCACATAGAGCCTGCCTCGCTGTCTGTCGACGGCAAGTCCTGCAGGCGAAGCGAGCTCGCCTGACTTACCGATCTCGATCAGAGGGTTGCCCTTGAGATCCAGACCGAACACCCTGGCCTGTTGTGAGTCTGAGACAAAGATCACGTTTGCGGCATCTACCGATATCCCTGCCGGCGACAGGAGCATGAGACCGCCGCTGCTGTCCAGGATTTTTAAGGACCTGCTTGCCCTATCGAATATGAATATCCTTGCGCCGGACGTCGTTGCCGCAGAGGGTTTATGGATATATGCATCAACCACGAACACCCTGAAGGCGTCTGCATATACCGCTGCCGGACGCACAAGCGCCGAGTCAGGGCTCAAAGCAGGAACAGATTCCTTAAACCCCTCTCCTCGGAGGCTCGCCTCGTCCCGCAATGACTCCACAAACACGAGCTTGATCCGCCCCCCGGCCTCGGGCGGGACCGTTGTCTCTGGACCTGCAATAAATGCGCATCCAGGCAGGAGCACGGCAAGTATGATGGATGCAACCTGTGGTTTCATGGCTCTATTTTACCATACCTCGCAGAGTATTATTGCCTCACGAGATGCAAATCTGGATCCGCCCGGCGGGCGGAGATGATGGATTTCAACTGCTCAACTTCAGAATCTCCTATGGCACATGGAGCAGAGCTCTGATCTGGTCTTTATCCCCGCAGCGTATAGCTCCCTGCTCTGTCCTGCATGCGGGTTATGGCAGCTTGTGCATGACATGTATTTGCCGGGTCTCGCGGGGTCGCGCCTGTCCTTGGTAGGGTGCGTCTCGCCGGAGACGAAGCCCGCGACCACGTGCCTGCCGCTCGCCTTTTCGGCATGGCATGTCACGCACAGGTCCCATGTTTTCTTTCGCGTCCATGCCGGGTTAGGGCTGGCATGGGGATTGTGGCATATCGTGCATAGGCCTGCATCCGCAGGGCCGTGCCTGAATGCGCCTGAAAACATGTCCTGGTGGCACTTCGAGCATGTCTCGAGGAGTGTAAGCCCGGCCCTGCCGGGGCTTAAGGGATCGAAGACCCTCCTAAGCTCTTTTTTCCCCTCCTTGTACGAAATACTGGTATCATGAGGGACATCGTCTTTGGAGGTTTTTTTCAGAACATAGAAGAGTGTTTCGTTGAAATCCCCGCTCCTGTCGCCTATGCTCCATACGAGCTCTCCTTTTTTGACGACAGGCTCCTTGGACAGCCCTGCGAAGTAGCCGCTGCCCTTTAGATACTGAAAGCTTTCCGGCAGCCTCTCTATGATTTTAAGACCCTTCACCGAGGGCCCTCGAGAATACGAAATGCTTATCGCTACTTTTTCCCTGTCCTTCAGCACCGGAAGGTTGCGGCTGTTCTTTATCTTGACGTCCTTGGGATGGACCACTATCTCGATGCGGTTATTCAACTCCCTGCTCTCTTTCGTGGTGTTTGGAACCTTGGGGAGCCTGCTTCCCATCCCGACCGCGGTGATGCGCTTAGGAGAGATTTTATATGCCTTGAGCAGCCCTGCGATCGCCTGGGCCCGGGCCGCCGTAAGCATATTGTTGTTCTTGAATACCTTGCTCTTTACAGGTCTGTTGTCCGTATGCGCCTCTATGCGTATTCTGTCGGTCTGGTTATGCATCGCGTACTCTATCAGATCCCTGAATATCTCGCCCGCCTTCTTCTTGGATATAGAGAGCACGGCTGTGCCGCGCTTAAACAGGGCGTCGGCCTGAAAGGTGAAGCTCATCGGCTCGACAGGCATGGTCGTCTTCGTAACCTTCCATGGATCATATGATACGAACTGATATTTATACGGCTCCAAGTCGGGATTGTGGCATGCGAGACAGTTCCAGACGGCGGCAGGGCCGTGTATGTAATCTCCCGTGGGTACGTTCCGGTGGCATGTGTAGCAGAGCACGTCCTCGGCCCTTAGATGAGCGGCGTCGTCAGGTCCGGCATCCATCCTGTGGCAGCCGGAGCAGACCTCCTCCTGCTCTTTGGAATGAAACGGCTCTGATGAAAAATCCTTAGGCGCTGGGATGAATGGAGAAAGTCCTGCGCTGTAGACCGTTATCTGCCGTGCGGACGTCTGCGTGAGATTCTTCTTTTCGTCCGCTGCCGCAAAGGTCTTGATCGTGATCTTATTGATGCCGGGCTCGAGCGCAATACCCTGGACGGCATGCCTGCCTGTGGATGGATCGATGAAATCGGACCGGTATCCGTCGGTAGAGACCTGGAAGAAGGCAGTTCCGGACCAGTCATGCGCTGGATCAATGACCACATTGACCCTGGTACCGACAATGGAATTGTCCTTTGGATAGAGGACGGGTATATCAGACTGTTCCGAAGATACAGCCGCTCCGGCGATGAAACTTACCAAAATGGGTATTGTGATCCTCGCAGAGAATGTCATTATCCACTCGGGTTTCGGCACTAACGAGTATATCGGCGCAGATCTTGACGCAGGATAAAATCATCGTGCATCCTCTGCGCATCTTCAACCACACCGGTTGTCAGCCTCCGGCCCCTTGATTCGTTTCGTGCGGGCTCATGCTGTTTCGCGGCCAGGCAGGCCATAATCAACCCCCTATCTCGAATAGCTCTTTTCACCGTGACAGCCCGGCGCGCAAGAACCGCCGTTCTTCCCGGGCCTATAGTTCATGGGCATCTGCCAATAGCTGAAACCCACCCTGTCTTTCACGTGGTGGGCAAGGCCGGTGTCTGCATGCACTTCATGGCATGCCCTACATGTCCTTCCCTTTGTAATCTTGTTGACATGGACGAAATGCAGGTTCAGGTCTCCATTCCTGAAACTAGTAGCGGTCCTGGTCCTCCTGTCGCTGAAGGCCGCCTTGGAGTGGCACGAAAAACACAAGGCGTACTTGCCGTCGGAATAGGAGGTATAGAAATCCGACGGATAGTACTTTACAAGCATCCGCCAGTAGTCTGTGCCGTGCGGGTTGTGACAGGCTGTGCAGTCGCCGCTACGCACAGGGCCGTGTCCGCTCTTGTTGGTTTCCATGAATGACTTCATGTTCTGTATCTTTCCTGTCTTAGTATCGAGTTCTTTGTCGTGACAACCGAGGCAAAGCTCCATCTGGGGCTTAGGAAGGAGCTTGGCATTGTCGGCCACATGCGGCCCATGGCAGTTCAGGCATGCCTTGCCTGTCGTCGCGAGGCTGTGCCTGGCGGTCGCTTTTTGGCCCTGCGCCACTTCATTCGGATGGCAGTTCGCGCAGAGATCCGGCACCGGTGCGCTTAGCATCGCAGGATTCGGCGTGCTGTGGGGGCTGTGGCAGCTTATGCAGGAATCCTTTACAGGATAGTGCACGGTCTTCTTCTTGTCTTTCAGCGCCTCTTCCTTGTCCGGATGGCACATGAAGCATAGACTATTTCCAGCCTGCACGAGTCTGGATGGAAAGTCGCTCTGATGGTTGTCATGGCAGCCCGAGCAGTCTCCTGCGGCCACAGGCGGATGCACGACCTTCTGTTTCATCATGCCTTCCTGATGGCAGTCGAAGCAGAGCGCGGGGATCGCCTTCTTGAGCATGCCTTTGTTCTCGGACTGGTGCGGATTGTGGCATGAGGTGCAGTCTCCCGCCATGATCGGCGCATGAACTGTCTTTTTGGTGTTCTTTGGTTCGTGGCACATGTAGCAGAGATCCGCGCCCTGCTGAATGAGGGTTATAACGAGGTTGCCCGGGTGCTTAGTCTTCTTTCCGGGCTCTGAAGCCGCCTGGTGGCATGAGCTGCACATGCCCTCTTTGACAGGGGGATGGACAGACTGGGCCTTGTCCATACCTAAGTGGCACTTGCCTGTCACACACGTGTCAACCTGTGAAGATGCAGGCAGGGTGCCAACGACCATAATCAGCAGAAAGGCGGAGCTGATAATACTGAACCATAGAATTTTCTTCATGAGGCCGTCCCCCCCGGATTCGGCTTGTCAATGGGCATACTGAAGTCCGAACTAACGTTTCTGCAATATATGTGCCTGTAAAGGTATTAAAACGAAATACATAACATATTGAATTATAAGAAGAACCAGTTAGTAATATTATTGATTATGAACCGCTATCTGAGCGTATACGCTCAGCAGGTGTTCAAATCCGCTCTATCTCCGCTCTATAGAGGCTCATATGAGGCCGAACCTCTTCATCCTTCGCCTGAATGCGTCTCGCGGCATCTTCAGGAGTTGCGCTGCACGGGTCTGGTTGCCTGCCGCAATCTCGAGAGCCTTCTTTACAAGTGCATGCTCCACGTCTTCTATAGATATGCCGGATTCCGGAATCACGAATCCGTCCAGAGAGACCGGATTGCCTGTGGCGGACTGGTGCCTGTTTTCCACGATCTCCTGCGGAAGGTGCTCCGGAAGGAGCTCGTTTTCTATGTCGAATATCATTGCGCGTTCAATCGCATTCTTAAGCTCGCGGACATTCCCCGGCCATGAATAAGACAACAATATCTGCTCCGCCTCCGGTGAGATGCCTCTTACGTTCTTGTGGCACTCCTGGTTGAAATACTCTATGAAGTGCCTGGCGAGGATCAGGACGTCCCTTCCCCTTTCTCTTAGCGGCGGGAGATAAATCGGCACCACCTGGAGCCTGTAGTATAGGTCCTTCCTGAATTTGCCGTCATGGAGGGCCCTCGAAAGCTCGTGGTTCGTAGCCGAAATGACCCTCACATCCACTTTTATGTCCTTCACCCCGCCGATGCGCTTGAAGGTCTTCTCCTCTAGCAGCCTCAAGAGCTTCGCCTGCATTCCCATGTCCATGTCGCCTATCTCGTCGAGGAACACGGTGCCTCCGTCCGCAAGCTCGAACAGCCCTTTCTTCATGCTCTTTGCATCGGTGAATGCGCCCTTTTCATGGCCCATGAGCTCGCTCTCCAAGAGATTCACGGGCAGGGCCGCGCAGTTGATGGCCATGAAAGGCTTGTCCGTCCTGGCGCTTGCAGCGTGTATGGCCTTTGCTACGAGCTCCTTTCCAGTACCGCTCTCCCCCTGGATCAAAACCGTTGTCGCATCGCTCTTTGCGATCTTCAGGATGAGATCCTTTATCTTCACCATCTCGGGCGATTCGCCCACGATGGCGCCCACCCTTCCGCGGCATTCCTGTGTGAGCTGTTTCACTTGTGATCTCAAAGAGCCTGTCTCGAGCGCCTTCTTTATTACAAACGTAATCTCGTCGAGATTGAAGGGCTTGCTTATATAGTCATATGCCCCGAGTTTCATGGCCTTGACCGCCGTCTCCACCATTCCATAGGCGGTTATCATTATGACCAAAAGCCCCCGCTCCTGCACATTCAGTTTCTCGAGGAGCTCGAGGCCTGTCATGTTCGGAAGACGGTTGTCCAAAAGCACAAGGTCCGGCATCTCATCAGATATTATCTCCATGCCCTTCTCCGCGGTTTCGGCGGTGAGCACCTCGTAGCCGTCCCTTGTAAGGTGCTGCTCGAGCGTCCAGCGGATCAGTTTCTCGTCGTCTATAATGAGGATCTTCCTGGCCATGTCTTGCACCTCCTGTCAGGCCGCCTTTTTGGGAGCATAGGGAAAACTGATTGTAAAGCTCGCCCCCTTTCCAGGCGGGCTCACGACGCTTATCTCTCCGTTGTGCTGCTCCACGATGCGCTGAGTGATGGAAAGACCCAGGCCGGTGCCCTGCTGCCGGGTGGTAAAGAACGGGCTGAATATCCTGCCGAGCACATCGGGTGATATGCCCTTTCCCGTATCAGTAAAGGTAATCCGTACCATACCGGGGCGCGTATCGGACGCCGGTTCGAAGGATGTCTCCACCGTGAATTTTCCTCCGTCCGGCATGGCCTGGACCGCATTGAGCGAGATGTTTAGGAACGCCTGCTGGATAAGGTCGGTATCGAGCGACAGCCAGGGTATCCCCGCAGACAGCCTCCTCTCCGCGGATATGCCGTACTTCGCGAACTGTGGCGCGAGAAAGTTGAGCAGTTTGTCTATCACCTCGTTTATGTCCACAAGGGTCGTCTTCGGCTCCGGCGGCCTGGCGAATGAGAGGAGGTTTCTCACCGCCTTATCCATCCTCTCGACCTGCGAAAGGACATCCTCCAGCACGGCCCGTCTCTGGTCCGTAACAGGCATGTCCTTTTTGAGCACCTGTATCACCCCTGCGATGCCAGCAAGTGGGTTCTTTATCTCGTGCGCGATCCCTGCCGCCATCTCGCCGATCGATGCCAGCCTGTCCGCACGCTTCATCTGTTCGTAGTGATATTTCTCCACCTTCCGCCTCGCCTGTTCGAGCTTCGAGACGAGCGAATTGAACGCCTCTGCAAGCCTGCCGATGTCGTCCTTGCTTTTGACATCGGCCCGTACATCCAGTCCCCTCTCCGCCCGCTCCATCGTAGCTATGAGGGCATGGACCGGGTTCGTCACGAAACGCGTGAGGAAGAGTGACAAGGACACCGCAAGTATGGTCGTGACGCCGGTCGCCCATAGGAACATGGACTTGGAGAACTCGGCCACCTTTTCCTGCATCTGCTCCATCGAGACATCCACAGAGAGCACGCCGTTTATCTTCTGCGTCCTTCCGTGGCAGTATGCACACGCCTCCTTGTTCTCTATCGGAAAGAGCACAGTGAATATGCCGCTATCCCTGCGCTTTATGGGCGTCCTGAACCTGTTCTCGAGGAACCATTTCTGGAGAGAGGCGTCCACCTTCCTGCCTATCAGCCACCGCTTGGAAGACTTGAGCACTACGCCGTTTGGGCTGAATATCCGGACCTCTTTTATGTTATGGTAGCTGCCCACCGCATCTATGATATTCTGGACCTCTCTGCTTTTGCCCTGGAGCATTGCATTAGACAGGCTCTTCTCTATGGTATTGGATATGATGAGGATATTGTCCTCGAGGGCGTCTTCCATCTGTAATCTCTGGTAGCCGATGTTTATCCACGTACCGAACCCGATGGTCACTGCAAGGATGACAGAGACGGAAAGTATTATCTTCGTCTTGAGGCTCGATGAGATCCTCACGCCTGGTTCACCCTGCCTATGAGTTCGCGTACGCTGCCCGCGCCCGTCTGGCTGAGAATGGCTTCCATCCCGCACAGCACATCTATGCTTGCACGCGGGTTTATGAAGTTCGCCGTGCCCACCGCCACTGCGGTCGCGCCCGCAAGTATGAACTCTAGGGCATCCTCGCCTGTCACGATGCCGCCCATGCCGATGATGGGGATATTGACGGCCTTTGCCGCCTGCCAGACCATTCTTACCGCCACAGGCCTGACAGCGGGCCCGGACAACCCGCCTGTGCAATTCGCCAGCCTCGGCCTCCGTGAACGGACATCTATGGCCATGCCGAGGAGAGTGTTTATGAGCGAGAGGCCGTCGCATCCTGCATCAACCGCGGCCCTGGCGAAAACCGTGATGTCGGTGACGTTGGGAGAGAGCTTCGCGATTATCGGAAGCCGCGTCCTTTTTCTGACCTGAGACAGGAGAGCATAAGACGCATCGACATCCGTCCCGAAGACCATGCCGCCCGCCTTTACATTAGGACAGGATATATTCACCTCGATGGCAGAGATGCCTTCCACAGAGTCTAGCCTCTCGGTCACTGCGAGGTAGTCCTCGACGCTGTAGCCGAATATATTGACTATCACCGCCGTGTCGAATTTTCTAAGATAGGGGAGCTTCTCGCTGATGAATACATCCACCCCGGGATTTTCGAGGCCTATAGCATTGAGCATTCCTGAAGGCGTCTCCCATATCCTCGGGGGCGGGTTTCCTTGGATGGGTTTTATGGAAACGCCCTTTACGATAATACCCCCGAGCATGTTCAGATCCACGAATTCGGCATACTCCTCGCCGTAGCCGAATGTGCCTGATGCGGTAAGCACCGGATTCTTGAGCCTGATGCCGGCGAAATCCACCCACATCGAAGGTCTGTTTACGGTTGTTTCCATCTGATTTCCCTTGAATCGAACACAGGCCCTTCCTTGCACGCTCTGCTGTAACCGCCCATATTCATGTGGATAGAGCATCCCATGCACGCGCCTACTCCGCATGCCATCCTCTCTTCCATGGATACATAGCACTCTATGCCCGCCTTCTGTGCAATCATGCTCACCGCACACAGCATGGCATTCGGCCCGCATGCATATACGACAGGTTCTCCCTTCATGCTGCGCCTTTCGAGTACGTCTGCGAGCAAATCGGTTATCAACCCTGTTTCGCCCGCGCTCCCGTCTTCTGTCGCAATCCTGACCTGCGAGGACAATTTCTTGAACCCACCAATGACATCCTTAGGAGGCAGGCAGTCCTCGCTCTTCGCCCCAAGCAGAACGACGGCCCGCTTGCGCGTCTTGGACGCGAGAAAATAAAGCGGCGGAAAGCCGCTCCCTCCGGAGACCAGGATAGGCACTGCATTTTTTCTCACCGCAGGGAATCCGTTCCCGAGCGGGCCGAGCATGAAAAGCTCATCCCCGGGCCCTGCATCGGAAAGGAGTATCGTCCCGCGGCCTACTATGCGATATACGATCTCGATGATGTTTCCGGAGACGGTCGAAAATATGCCGAACGGCCTGGCAAGTAGGGGATCCAGGTTCCGGGTGACCCGCAGCATCACGAACTGTCCCGGCGCCGCGGTCTTGCCGATGCCTTCCGCCTTCAGTTTCATGCGCCGGTAGCCCCTGCCCACGGCCTTGTTGGAAAGTATCTCTGCCCTATAAAGTTTATTCAATGGAAATGGTTATCTCCTGGATCTCGTACTCGACCGTCTTGCCGGGCGTCTTGATCACTACCACGTCCCCCACCTTGTGGCCGATGAGGGCCTTTCCAACCGGCGACTGGACGGATATCCTGCCCCTTTTGATATCCGCCTCGTCCTGGCCCACCAGCGTATATGTCCTGGTCTCGCCAGTATCTGTGTCCGCAAGCCTGACGGTAGAGCCAAAGACCACCTTTTCATTCGACAGCATAGAGACGTCTATTATCTGTGCGTGTGCGAGTTTGTACTCGAGCTCCCTCTTCTTTGCGTCGAGGAGCCCCTGCCTCTCCTTTGCGGCATGATACTCCGCGTTCTCCGAAAGGTCGCCGTGGGCCCGGGCCTCTTCAATGTCTCTTATGTTCTTCGGCCTTTCGACCTTGATGAGGTGGTCGAGCTCCTTCTTAAGCTTTTCATAGCCTTCTCTTGTCATCGGGATCTTCCGCGTCATGATTGCCGATACTCCTGTAGAGATATGACGCTCAGGGGCTTCACCTTCATGGACTCTATCCCGCGTACAGCCGCCTTTGCTGCGGAGATGGTCGTAAAGTAGGGTATGCCCTTCATGAGCGTGGTGCGCCTGATGGAATATGAGTCCTTCTGCGCCTCTGCGCCGTGGACGGTATTGATTACGAGGTCTATTTTCATATCCGTGATCATATCCACTATATGGGGCCTCCCCTCGAAGACCTTGTTCACAGTCCGGACAGATATGCCCCTCTTTCGGAGATACTCCGCGGTCCCCTTGGTGGCCACAATAATGAAGCCGGCCTTCTCCAGGCCCTTCGCCACCTCGTACACAGCAGGCTTGTCCTTGTCTTTTACGCTTATGAACACCGTGCCCTTGACCGGCACCGGGTTTCCGGATGCGATCTGGGACTTGGCAAAAGACATTCCGAAGTCCGTATCTATGCCCATCACCTCGCCCGTGGACTTCATCTCGGGTCCGAGGAGCGTGTCCACTCCTGGGAACTTCGCAAACGGGAATACCGCCTCCTTGACCGCGATGTGACTGATCTTCGGAATGGCGGTAACGCCTATTTCATCGAGTCTCCTCCCCGCCATGACCCTCGCAGCAAGCTTTGCAAGCGGCAGACCGATGGCCTTGCTCACGAAAGGCACTGTGCGCGATGCCCTCGGGTTCACCTCGAGGACATATATCCTGCCGTCTTTCACCGCAAACTGGACATTCATGAGCCCGACCACGCCGAGCTCGATGGCAAGGGCGCGCGACTGGCGCTCTATCTCCGCTATGATCTCGCCGGACAGGGAAAAAGGCGGGAGCGAGCACGCAGAATCGCCTGAGTGCACACCCGCCTCTTCTATATGCTCCATGATCCCCGCGACAAGCACCGTGCGACCGTCCGAGATGGCATCCACATCTATCTCAATTGCATCCTCGAGATACCTGTCTACGAGCACAGGCCTCTCCGGAGATGCCTTCACGGCCCGGCCCATATAGTTTCTTATGCTCTCTTCGTCATAGACGATCTCCATCGCCCTGCCGCCGAGCACATACGAAGGCCGAACCATCACGGGATAGCCTATGCGGTTCGCGACCTCGACCGCCTCGTCGCACGACGTCGCAGTCCCGCTCTCCGCCTGAAGGAGCCCGAGTTTGTCCAGGAGCTCTTTGAAGCGCTTCCTGTCTTCCGCCCTGTCGATGCTGTCTGGAGACGTGCCGAGTATCGGGACGCCCTCTTCCTGGAGGGGCACGGCGAGCTTGAGCGGCGTCTGGCCGCCGAACTGGACTATGACCCCATATGGCTTTTCACGCCTTATGATATTTAAAACATCCTCGAGTGTCAAGGGTTCGAAATACAGACGGTCCGAGGTGTCGTAGTCGGTGCTCACCGTCTCAGGATTGCAGTTGACCATGATGGTCTCGAAACCATCTTCCTTCAATGCGAATGCCGCATGGACGCAGCAGTAGTCGAACTCTATGCCCTGGCCGATGCGGTTCGGCCCTCCGCCGAGGATCACCACCTTCTTCTTGTCAGTAGGAGCCGCCTCGCACTCTGCGCCGCCCGCGCCGGGACCGGATGGATTTCTGGCTTCGGATGCCAGCTCCCCAATTCTGTAGAATGGTTTCTCGTATGTAGAATACAGATAGGGCGTATATGCCTCGAACTCCGCGGCGCACGTATCCACGGTCTTGAACACAGGTGTTATGCCGCGCTCGATGCGGGCGTTTCTGACGCTCTCTTCCGTGGATGTGATGAGCCTCGCAATCCTCCTGTCCGAGAAGCCGTATTCCTTTGCCCTTCTCAATGGATGGTCGAGCTGTCCGGTCCCGGCCAAAAGGATCCCCGCGCCGAGGTCTTTGATCTCCTTCTCCATATCGACTATCTGTTTTATCTGGGTAAGGAACCAGGGGTCTATCTTCGAAAGACCGTATATCTCCTCTACGCTCATACCGACCCTGAATCCGTCTGCGATGTACCAGAGCCTCTCCCAGTTCGGCACGCTTATCTTCTGCCTGATATCCGCAAGCCCGCTTTCCGCATCTCCGTCCCTGTCCCTCCTCGACTCGAGGCCGTATCTGTCTATCTCGAGAGAGCGTAGCGCCTTCTGCAAGGCCTCTTTGAAAGTCCTTCCGATCGCCATCGCCTCTCCCACCGATTTCATCTGCGTCGTGAGCGTAGCGTCGGCCTGAGGAAATTTCTCGAAGGCGAAGCGCGGGAATTTGACCACTACATAGTCTATGGCAGGCTCGAACGATGCAGGCGTGGCCTTTGTAATGTCATTCGTGATCTCATCGAGCGTATATCCCACCGCGAGCTTCGCGGCAAATTTTGCGATCGGGAAACCTGTCGCCTTGGATGCGAGCGCGGAGCTCCTCGACACCCGAGGGTTCATCTCTATCACGACGACCCTGCCGTCCTTGGGATTCACGGCGAACTGTATGTTTGAGCCGCCCGTGTCGACTCCGATCTCGCGGATGATGCCGAGGCTGGCGTCGCGCAATATCTGATATTCCTTGTCCGTGAGCGTCTGCGCAGGGGCGACTGTGATGCTGTCGCCTGTGTGTATGCCCATGGGATCCAGGTTCTCGATCGAGCAGACGATGACCACATTGTCCTTTGCATCGCGCATTACCTCGAGCTCATACTCCTTCCATCCTAGGACGGACTCCTCTATGAGAACCTGTCGCACAGGGCTTGCCTCGAGGCCGCGGGTGACGAGCTCTGTAAACTCCTCTCTGTTGTACGCAACCCCTCCGCCCGTGCCTCCTAGTGTAAAGGCAGGCCTCAGGATCACGGGAAATCCTATTTTATCGAGTACGCTGTACGCCTCATCGAGAGAGGTGCAGAAACCGCTCTTAGGCACCTCGAGGCCTATGGCCTGCATGGCCTCTTTGAAAAGCTCCCTGTCCTCGGCCTTCTTTATGGCCGGCAGCTTCGCACCAATGAGCTCGACACCATATCTGTCCAGGACCCCGGCGTCTGCGAGCGAGACCGCGGTATTGAGGCCGGTCTGGCCTCCCATCGTAGGCAAAAGCGCATCCGGCCGCTCGCGCTCTATAATCTTCTCGACGACCTCGGGGGTGATAGGCTCGATATATGTCCTGTCCGACATGTCCGGATCCGTCATGATGGTGGCGGGATTCGAATTCACGAGCACCACGGAATAACCCTCCTCGCGTAGGGCCTTGCATGCCTGCACGCCTGAGTAGTCGAACTCGCATGCCTGGCCGATTGTAATCGGTCCCGAGCCTATGATGAGTATCTTTTTTATGTCTGTCCGTTTCGGCATCTGGATCCACCTTGAATTTTATGGCTCATCGCGCATAATGGTGCAAATTATAATTTCAGATAAAGCTTGGCAGGGCATGCCTTCATGACTTTTAGAACGCCATGAATATTATATCTGTGTATTGTGAATATATAACCCCCGGCCTCATGAATCAGCGTTGTGTCTGTTATGCTGATTTCCGCCTAAGGTATCACGCTAAGAGTCATTCCGGCACACGCTGCCGGCCTGCACCTAAAAACGTGACGAGCCAATTTTATTAGTCCTGCCCCTGCACCCAGCCGTTCTCGAGACCGTATCTCTCCATGCTGCGGAATGCATCCTCGTACTCCTCTCTTTTGAGCCTGCGGCCGAGCTCAGGGTGCTCCAAGGCGCGATACGTCGGAAAGTACTGGTTCATGAGGCTTATATATACCCCTGTAGAAAGCTCACCAGCAATGAATCTAATTATGTCTTCCGTACCCGCGATTCCGTTCGGCAGGACGAGGTGCCGGATTATGAGGCCGCGCCTCGCTATCCCATTCTCATCCATTGTCAGGTCCCCTACCTGCCTGTACATCTCCCTGAGTGCGTTCCTGTTTATCTCTACATAGTGAGGCGCAACAGAGTATCTGCCGGCGGCGCTGTTGTCTGAGTATCTCATGTCCGGCAGATATATGTCCACGATACCATCGAGGATCTTGAGCGCCTCTACGGTCTCATACCCGCTCGTATTGTATACAATAGGGAGATCAAATCCCCTTTCGCGTGCGATAGCCAGCGCCCTAAGTATCTGAGGCATGAAGTGCGTAGGTGTCACCAGGTTGATATTGTGGCAGCCCTGCTCCTGGAGCCAGAGCATCTGGCAGGCGAGCTCCCCCGGCGTGCGCTCCACACCGTGTCCCATCTGGCTTATGGGATAGTTCTGGCAATAGACGCAGCGCAGACTGCAATTTGCGAAGAAGATTGCGCCGGAGCCCTTGCTGCCCGAGATCGGCGGTTCCTCTCCGAAGTGGGGGCTCGCACTCGAGACAACAGGGTTGAGGCCAGATCTGCAGAAACCCAGTTTGTCATTCTTGAGCCTGTTGACCCCGCATTCGCGAGGGCAGAGGCGGCACGCCTCCAAGAGTGCATATGCAGCCTCTATGCGCTCGCGCAGCTCTACATCCGAAAGCAACATCTCCCGTCCTTACTTCCTCGACGCCCCTTGCCTCTCCCGCTCCATCATCTCCACGAACCTGGCGAAAAGATACCTGCTGTCGTGCGGCCCGGGCGAGGCCTCGGGATGATACTGCACGGCGAATGCAGGCAGGCGCTTATGGCTTATGCCCTCGCACGTTCTGTCATTGAGATTGACATGAGTGACATCGCAGTGTTCCCTTATGCTCTCTATGTCCACTGCAAAGCCGTGGTTCTCGGCTGCGATCTCGACCTTCTTAGTAGTCAGGTCCATGATGGGCTGATTTGCGCCGTGGTGGCCGAACTTAAGTTTGTATGTCCTCCCGCCCAAGGCGAGCCCCAGAAGCTGTTGCCCCAGGCATATGCCGAAGACCGGTTTTTTGCCCAGTATCTTCCGGATGTTTTCTATGGCATAGGTCAACGGCTCAGGGTCGCCGGGCCCGTTCGAGAGAAAAACGCCGTCCGGATCCATCGCAAGCACCTCTTCCGCAGGCATTGTCGCAGGGACGACGGTCACATCGCAGCCTGCTGAGGTGAGCAGCCTCAGTATGTTCCGCTTGACGCCGTAGTCATATGCGACGACGTGGTATTTCGATACCCCCTTCTTCGCATAGCCTGCGGTCAGGCTCCAGTCCCCCTCTTCCCATTTATAGGGTCTTCTGCATGTGACGTCCTTTACAAGATCCAGTCCTGCCATCTTGGGTAGCCTGCCGGCCCTTTCAGCAAGGCTTTTGAAGTCTAGATCCACAGTGGAGATTATCCCCGGCTGCGCACCGAAGTCCCTCAGATGGCGTGTAAGGGCTCGCGTGTCTATCCCCTGTATGCAGACGATCCCATGTTCCTTCAGATACTCAGAAAGGGTCTTCTTCATGCGCCAGTTAGAAGGATGCTCCGCATGCTCCTTCACGATGAACCCTTCCACCCACGGCCTATGTGATTCCACGTCTTCGGGATTCACCCCGTAGTTCCCGATCTGGGTATAGGTCATGGTGACGATCTGACCCTTATATGACGGATCTGTGAGTATTTCCTGATAGCCGGTCATGCTCGTATTGAATACGACCTCACCGCTCGCCTCTCCCTCCGCGCCGAACGACTCTCCCACGAATATCAAACCGTCTGATAGAGCAAGAACAGCCTTTTTCATAGCACGAACGAGTCCCTTTTCTTTCCATTGATATCTATCACTTCAACAGACACCATTTCTCCGTCTATGGTCACGAGTATGAAGTGGTGAAAGCCCCCTTCCTTCTCGCCTGCGTACAGAGGCGCGCCTCCGCCCCCTGTTGTGATGTGCGGAATGCCGCCCACATCCTTTCTGAGATAGAGGTGCTCGTGGCCCGTGAACACGGCGGATACCTTGTATCTCACGAACAGGTCCTGGAGCCTGTCCCTGTCGTCCGGATACCTATCGAGGCTGTTTCCGTGGTGCCTGCCCCTGTCCTTATCCGGATAGAGCGGATGGTGCAGGAATACGAATTTATGTCTCTGTGATGAGCCGAACAGCACCGCCTCGAGCCACCTGTACTGCTTTCCTGCAATCCTCTTCTGCTCGCCGGTTAGATAAGAATCGAGTACTACGAAGAGGGAGTTGCCCGCAGCGAACGAATAATATAGCTCGTTGCCGGGGAGGTCCACCTGGTCTTTGTATATCTGCTCGCTCTTTCTGTCGTTTACGTCGTGATTGCCTACCGTCAGGAAGTACGGGACGGAAATCACCCTCGACATATCCCAGAAATCCGCCCAATCGTCGAGATCCCCGGGATCCGGTATCTGGTCTCCTGTGTTGATGATGAATGCAGGCGACCTTTCCATGGCCGTCGAGATGAGCCTCTTGTATTCCGCATCCCCTGAGCGATTGTCGCCGAGCACCACAAATGAGAATCTCCCATTGATCCGCTCGAGCTCGGACAGCCTCTTCGCTATATCCTGAGCCTGGGATGCAAGCGCCGGCGCGGCAGACAGCATCAAAAACAGAAGAAATAAAGGCTTCAGCAATCCGGCGCCCCGGGATCCCACGCCAGCAGGCCTATGCCCCTCGACCCCTGTCATACCCTTCCTCCCACGATAGTCTGGACCGCCCTGCCTTTGAGCCTCCACCCCGCGAACGGCGTATTTCTCGATTTAGACCTGAACTGAGACGGTTCTACAGTCCACTCGATTTCAGGGTCTATGATGGTAATGTCCGCATCCGCGCCGACAGAGAGCGTCCCCTTGTTAAGATCCAGTATAGACGCAGGATTCAGACTCAGCTTGCGAACAAACTCCGGCAATCCAAGCACGCCTTCGCGCACCAGACCGAGGGAAAGCCCGACAGCAGTCTCGAGGCCCACTATGCCGAAGGCGGCGTTGTCGAACTCTACGGCCTTTTCATCCAAGGCATGCGGCGCATGGTCTGTCGCGATGACGTCTATGGTGCCGTCCTTGAGGCCGCTCTTTATAGCCTCCACATCGGACCCTGTCCTAAGCGGTGGATTCATCTTGGCCATTGTATTGTAACCCCTCGCGGCCTCCTCGGTCAAAACAAAGTAATGGGGACATGTCTCGCATGTGACCTTTACACCCCGCTGCTTGGCCTCACGTATGATCCTCACAGAGCCGGCGGTGCTTACATGCGCTATGTGGAGTCTGCATCCGGTAAGCTCGGCAAGAAGCACGTCCCTCGCCACCATCACTTCTTCCGCCGCCCTAGGTATTCCACGAAGCCCCAGCTCAGTAGCCACGAACCCCTCGTTCATCACACCCTTGAAAGAGAGCGACGTGTCCTCGCAGTGCGAGATCACGGGCATCCCGAATATGCCGGCATACTCCATCGCCCTGCGCATCAGGGCCGCGCTCATCACAGGTCTGCCGTCATCGGAGATGGCGACGCATCCCGCGTCATATAGTTCTCCGATATCCGCGAGCTCCTCGCCGTTCGAGCCCTTTGTAATCGCGCCGACGGGAAATACATTGACGAAGCCGGTCTTCCCTGCCAGCGAGAGGATGAACTCCGTGACAGAGCGGTTGTCATTGACCGGCCTCGTGTTCGGCATGCAGCAGACAGATGTGAACCCGCCCGCCCTTGCAGAGGCGGTGCCGGTCTCTATGGTCTCCTTGTACTCAAACCCGGGCTCGCGCAGGTGCACATGCATATCGACAAGCCCCGGCACCACGAGCCTGCCCGAGGCATCTATTACGTACGCGCCGTCTTCGGAAATTGAGCCCGGCCTGGCGATGCGTGCGATCCTGCCTTCGGAAACGAGGATGTCCAGCTCTTCATCAAGATTGTTGGCGGGATCTATGATCCGGCCGTTTTTGACGAGGATATTCATTTCAGAAACCTGAGCCGGCTGTCGAGCCGAGAGAATATTGCAGATGGATTCGAAACAGCCCCTTCATTTCATGTATCTCCTCGGCCGTTCAAGTAATGTCAAAAGTTATCCCCACTCTCCCTTGGGGGAGCGGGTTTTTCTACTTCCCCATAATATTACAGAACGGTTTTCATAAAATTTTTGATACTACCGCCGTTCATGACAATGATTGCGTTTCGGCCCTGCCGCCTCCTGACAACAGGAACATCACCGCCATGCGCACTGCGACACCGTACGTCACCTGGTCGAGAATCACGGAGCCCTCATCGGCCACATCGGACATTATCTCCACCCCCCTGTTCATAGGGCCTGGGTGCATGACGATCGCCCCGTCTTTAGCGAGCGAGAGCCGTCTCTTGTTAAGACCGTAGAGCCTCGCATATTCCCTCACTCCCGGGAACAGGCCGGCCGCCTGGCGCTCGAGCTGGAGTCTCAGCATCATTATCACGTCTGCACCATCCACGGCCTTGTCCATATCATAATAGACCGATACATTCAGCCGCTCTATATCCCTCGGCATCATGGTAGGGGGGCCGCATACGCGCACCCTCGCGCCCAACGCGGTGAGACCGTAAATGTTCGAGCGCGCCACCCTGCTGTGAGCTATGTCTCCGACGATGGCCACATCAAGGCCCTCGATCCTTCCGAGCCGCTCTCTTATCGTGAACATATCGAGCAGGGCCTGGGTAGGATGTTCATGAAAACCGTCTCCTGCGTTTATCACAGAGCTCTTAAGCCTCTTTGCCAGCAATTCCGGAGCGCCGGAACAAGGGTGCCTGACGATGATCATGTCGCTCTTCATCGCCTCTATGTTCTTCGCCGTATCGAGCAGTGTCTCGCCCTTGACGACGCTGCTCGTCGAGACGGATATGTTTATCACATCCGCGGACAGCCGCTTGCCCGCGAGCTCGAACGACGTCCTCGTGCGCGTGCTTGCCTCGTAGAAGAGGTTTATGACCGTCTTGCCCCTGAGCGCAGGTACCTTTTTTATCTCGCGTTCCGATACGTCTTTGAAGGACATGGCGGTATCGAGGATGAGATTTATCTCATCCGCCGACATGCCTCTTATGCCGAGCAGATCTTTCGAGCCGAGAGCCATTCCAACCTCGTTAAGTAAGGGTCATGGGTCAAGGGGCAAAGGGTCTGAAGTAGAAAGAGAGAAGAATGTTCGAGCCCCCGCCCGCCCCCCCTTTTTCATTCTTCCAGAATCACTACCTTTTCTTCCGCACTCTCTTCAGAGAGCATCACCTCTACCTTTTCCTTGGTGGATGTGGGAAGGTTCTTCCCGACAAAGTCCGCCCTGATGGGCAGCTCCCTGTGCCCCCTGTCTACGAGCACGGCAAGCTGTATGCGCCTCGGCCTGCCGTAGTCCATGATGCTGTTCAAAGCAGCCCGTATAGTCCTTCCTGTGTACAGCACATCGTCCACGAGAACGATGGCCTTATCATGCACGTCGAATGAGATGTCGGTACCCTTCGGAACGGGCTGCGAAGCACGGATATCGAGGTCGTCGCGATACATGGTGATGTCGAGGCTGCCGACGGGAACATCTACTCCTTCTATATCCCGTATCTTGACAGCGAGCCTCCTTGCAAGATGAACTCCGCCTCGCTGGATGCCCACGAGCGCAAGATCCGCCGGGCCCTTGTTCTTCTCGAGAATCTCATGTGCAATTCGTGTAAGGGCGCGGTCTATGCCCGCCTTGTCCAGGATAAGGGCCTTTTCTTTCATGACAGACCTCTGGTGGATAACCGTCGAGAAGGCACAAAAAAGCCTTCTCCATTACTTCCCGGAGAAGGTCCATGTGCGCAAAAAGATGATGTCAGTACGTGACGTGCCGATTTCACATCGCCCGCCCTTTCTGGCCTCACTGGACCAGATTTAAAAGGATGATTGAAACAAATGTAAAATACCCGAAGTACCGCCCCCGTGTCAAGAAGTATTTTGACGGTGCCAACCCAAAATAGAAGTGTCCGGTCTTTACCGAGATAGAAAGATGGCCATAAAATCAGGAAGAACGTCAAAAAGGCCGGCTTTTTCTCTTGACAAGACGCCTTCAAACGAGTGGCTCCAAATACTATGCGGCATTAGTTACAGATGCAGCACACTCTCTCCCTTGTTCTCCAACGCATACCACGTAGCGAGATAATCCCGTACCTGTCTGGTGATGAGGAAATTGTTCCGCACATATTCCCTGGCGCGCTCGCCCATACGCTTCGCCATTGCCGGGTTGTTAAGGATCTGCCTTATCCGAAAGGCCACGCCTTCCACGGAATGGATGAGAAAACCAGTCACCCCTGCGTAGATGGAGCTGTTTCGGCCTCATCTGGCGGCCCGAATTCCCGGGACTTCGCGTTCCACCAAGCCCTTATCGGAAAGTGGCCGAAAATCCGGACCAGTCCCGACCGCACTCGGCCCGCTGCTATTGGTTGCCCATTCCGCCACGGCGTTACCGAGGCAAGACGGTTCACCTTGTCGCCGCCCTTGATGGCCAAAAGCTGCGGCAGAGCGTAACCGATGCCCATGATATGAAACCAGCGGTGCAGCACCTGGCAGGTCTGCTGCCAGGTTTCTTTCCAGCCCCAGTTGTTCTTGGCCTGATTGAACATGCTCTCAATGGGCCAGCGCCGGGCATAGATCCAGATCACGTCGGTTGCCGAAAGCGTCAAGTCCGTGGCAATGATCAGCCGGTCCTTAGGCATTTTGCCCTTATCATCTTCGATGGACGACCACACGGCGACGACCATGCGGCCGTTCAAGAACCGGGCCTGAGCAAGGGCGTGACGATACCGCACCCAGCGCATCTTGCCGTAGACAAAGAGCTTGATCCAGACCATTTGAAAAGTTTGCAGAGACGGTCGAGCGTCACTGGGACGGCATCGCCGCTTTCTGCAAGCCGGAAAACAAGGTATCCCTCGGCTTTGCCCAAGGTCTGAACAACAAGATCAGAGTCATACAGCGACGGGCATACGGGCTACGGGATGAAGCATATCTCCGCCTCAAGGTGCTCACTTGTATGCTGCCGCCGCTATAAACGGCTTAAAAAGCACCCACTCAGTTTGGAGAAGAGCCAGTTTTATAATGTTCCCAGAATTTTTTCCGATAGTAGACCCTATCGAGTGTGATGTAGCAGAGGGGCCAGAGCACTTGGTTCGAATACCCGTGATAGTAGTTTTCCGCCTCGCGCCGGTCGAGCCAGACCCGTTTGAGTCGATACGACGGTTTGTCGGGCAGAACAACGACACGGGCGCGGGCGTCCACGACATCTCGATCGCCGTTTCCGCTCCCCAAGGCCACCCATGTTCCACCTATAGCCCGAAGAACATCGTCAATGGCCGACGTCAGGCCTCCCGCGGGCATTTCCACCTTGATAGACGATCCGGTCTTCTTGTGGACATATGGTTCCCGATTAGACACTACGATCAAGGTCTTTTTGGACAGGTTTTCTTCGATGAACACTCTCTGCATCCCCCCTCTGGATTTTATGGGAACGCTCCTCTCCTATATCATGGATTTACCGCTCTCACCCTGTTTCTTCCCTCTTGTTTCGCCATGTACAAGGCCGTATCCGCCCTCGAGAATACGGAGTCAGGGCTCTTATCCTGCTCGCTCAAGGCCGTGACTCCGGCGCTGAGCGTCACATTGACCTCCAGATTGCCCTCTGCGATGGCCTTGGACTGCACGACTCTCCTTATGCGCTCAGCGACGATTATCGCATCCTGGACATCGGATTCTGGCGAGACCACCAGAAACTCCTCGCCGCCTACCCTTCCTACGAGGTCGTGTTTTCTGAGGCAGTCCCTTATGCGGGAAGCGACTGTCCTGAGGACGGCATCGCCGAACATATGGCCGTATGTGTCGTTTACGGCTTTGAAGTGGTCTATATCCAGCATGATCAGGCTCAACGGCCTACCTGTGCGCCTTGCTCTTTGAAATTCCTCTTCGAGCCTCTCCATGATATATCTTCTGTTCCGAAGACCTGTCAGCTCGTCCGTGATCGCCATCTGCCTCAGCCTGGCCCGGGCGTCGTTCAGCTCCTTCACGAGCTTCATCAGGTCGTCGTCGGCCTGCTTTTCCATGATATTTCTATATGTCTCCGCCATGGCAATTATCCGGCCCGAGCCGTCTTTGATCGGAGATGCGGTTATCTCTATGTACTGTTCGTTGCCTGAGGTGTCTCTGTGGGTATGGACGACCTTGGTCGTCTCTCCTTTGCCGAAGACGATCCTCATCGGGCATATGACCTGCGGCCCCTCGCACGGCGCATCCCGTCTGTGTATCAGCTCATAGCATTTACGCCTGATGAGCTCGGACTTTTCGAGCCCGAGGCTCGAAGCAGCCGCTGTGTTCGCGTGCAAGATCGTATATTGCCTGTCTATCACCACCACGCCGTCTCCGATCCCCTCCATTATGGAGTCGAGAAATGCCCTCGCATATTCGCTTTCGGTGACCTTGCCCTTGAGCTTGCTCACCAGCCGCTCGTTATACAGCCTGAGGAAGGTGGGCTCCTCTATGGGCTTTATTGGGCTGGGCGGGAGTATCCCGCTGTCTTTCTCCTTCAGCACCTCTTCTATTACCGCAAGTATTTCGGACGGCTCCTTGGGCTTCGTCAAAAACCTCGAGACCCCGAGCTCCTGCGCGAGCTCCTCATCCTTTTTATCGATGTATGTACCACTGTAGAATATCACCGGAACGTCCCACAGTTCGCTGTCTCTCCTGATCTCCCTCAGGAACTGGAATCCGTCCATGCCCGGCATAAGCACATCCGTTATCACGAGCGCAGGCCGCTCCGCCTTCGCCTTCTTGAGGCCATCCCTGCCGTCTTCGCCGACGGAAACCTCGTAGCCGGACTGACTGAGTATGTCGTAGAGGAGCATGCGGCTCAGGTAGTCGTCGTCTATAACAAGCACTCTCATGAAAGACTCCGGAAAGATCGGTGATAATCGGAAATCAATGCAGGCGGGGCCTAATGTGTCTCCTGCCGTGTCACTTGCGCTTTATAAGTCTCAGAAAATGCTCCACAAGCTTCGGATTGAATGATGTCCCGCTCCCCTTTCTCAATACTTCTTCTATCTTCTCGAGCGGCATTGCATCCTGATACGAACGTTTGCTCCTCATTGCATCGAACACATCCGCTATGCTTATCATCTGGCTGACGATGTTGGGCCGCCAGCCGCCCTTTATGGAGGGATAGCCTGTGCCGTCGTATTTGAGATGATGCTCGAGCGCCGCCAGGACAGCGAGCTTCGGGATGCCGTCCAGGCCCATCAGGTACCTTGCGCCCTTAACCGTGTGGGTCTCTATGACCTTGCGCTCCTCCGGCGTGAGGACGCCTACCTTGCTCAATATCTCATCAGGGATAAAGAGCTTGCCCACGTCATGAAGCAGCGAGGCTACCCCTATCTGGTGCAGATGATCGCCTTTGAACCCCAGGCTCTCGGCCTGGCTCATGGTCAGTATGCCTACATTGGTCACATGCGTGAATGTGTATTCATGAACGGACTTTATGTTCGCGAGGAGGCCCATGGGGTTTATCTCTTGGCGGAACGACTTTATGAATCCGGTGACTATCTCATCCACGCCGCGGACATCGAGCCTTCTGTGCCTCTTGATGTTGAAGTAAAGCTCCTTCAGCTCGTCGAGCTCGGCGGCGTTGAGAGAAAGCAGGGCCGACATGTCCTCGGCAGATACGTCGGGAGAGGATAGCGTCTGCTGTCCCGTATCTTCCTTCACCCTGAGCTCCACCTTCCCGAGTTTTATGTACGGACTCGACTTCACGGACACGCTGTCCGGAGATGCAAGGTCCTGGATGAGTGCCTGAAGCTCTGTACGCGGCAACCCGGGCAGGAAGGTTACCCTCCCCACCGCCTTCTTCTTCATGATGCGCACGAAGTTCTGGACATATGCACCGCTTACAGGAAGAGGCCTTCCCTCCGCCACGAGATCGTCTCCCACGAGGATTATGGTGATCTCCGGCCTGAGCCTCAAGAGGTCGGTGAGCACGGAGTACGCCCTCTCTACATACTGCGCCACCTGTGGATGCGCGGGAGAATAGAGCCCTGTGTTCGTAATCGCGGCTGTGAACTGCGCAATCACCCTCGAAATCCCTTCATGGACATCCTGCTCGGTCATGCCTTATTCTTCCCTCACCCTCTTTTTTCGGCCAGTTTTTTCGCGATCCGCCTTATCCTCTCGTCCTCGGATCTCTCGCCTATCTTTATGAGCCCCTCCATGCTCTCTCTCGGATAGCGGCTCAGGGATTCGAAGAGCGTCAGCTTCATCTTCGCAAGACCCTGCGGATAGAGGCTCCATGAGGTCTTTGCGAGTCTTTCCAGTTCGGGCACGGCCCTGGGGTCTCCGATCTCACCCAGGGCCTTGATTATCTCCTCGTTCACCGTATAGTCCGCCTCGAACAGGATCACCTTCTTTATCATAGAGAGGAGGTCTTCTGTGACCGCGGATACCCTGTATTGACCCGCAATGAATACCGCCTGAGACGCCACATCCGGGTCCTTAGATCTCAATGCCTCGCGTAAAAGCTGTATCGCAGCATGGTCCTTGAACCTCAAAAGCGCAGCGATGACCTCGAGCCTCACCTTCTGGTCCGGATGGTTCAACAGGGGTTTTATGTGAACAGCGTGCGCTGACCTGCCTGCGGACCGTATGAGCATAACGAGGTTCCTTACAAAGAAGGGCCTCGGATCTCCAAGCCGCTTCACGGCCTCGTTCAGGGTGGGCTCACCGAAGTTGCACAATAGATCGAAGAGCAGTTTTCTGCCGCCGGGGGTTTCGTCCATGCTGAACAGATCCATGAGCCCCGGCACCGCAGCAGGGCCGAGTGCAAGCAGAAAATCCGCCGCCTCCCTGCCCTTTGTCCTCGCCCATCTATCGAAGGCCGAAACAGCCTGGTTTACGAAGCCTTGATCCGAGAAGACCTCCAATACCTTCTCTGCATGCTCCCGGACCTTCGGCTGCGGTTTCTCCTTCGAATGCCGCCTCAGGGTCTCCAGGATATCGAGCAGCAGATAGAAGTTCCCGCTCTCGAGAAGATCCGGCATCACATCGATCAGCTTCCTGGAGAACTCTGCGTAGTCTTCTTCATCAATATCCTCTTCCATGAAGGCAAGAAGCGCCCTGCCTATCTGAAAATCCAGGTGCCGGTCTTCGAGGGATTCGAGATACTCCTCTATCGGAAAGTCCGAGACGCCCCCTCCCAGGCCGAGCGGCGACAGGCTCCTCTCAGTAAGGGCTTTGAGCGTAGCGTCATAGTCTTCTCCGACATACTGTTCATAGGTTTCCCTGTCGAACAGCCTCTTCATCTTATCTTCTGTAATCACGGGCGCAGACTTTATCTCCGGCGACTGCGCCGGGCCCGGCCTCGCGTCCTCCTTCACACCCACCGAGGCGAGCTTCTGCATCAACCCTGCGAGCGTCGGCGAGATCTCCCTACCCTCTTCGCTCGCATTCCTGAGCATCTCTATGACCATATCGTCCGGGAACCCGCCCAGCAGGTCTTCGGGTCTCGTCCTGGACTCCGTGGCGATGTGGCGGAAGGCGGTGGAGAGAAACTGCTTGCGGAGCTCCGGGTGGAGTTCCTTCACAAGGCTGTTCAGCTTCGCCAGCGTGGCGGATTGCTCCTTCGTGGGCTGCTTCCTCTCCGCCACATATCTTACATACTCCGTGATTATCCGCTCATAGCTCTCTACAGCGGCCCTGGATTGGAGCCTGCGCTCATTGAGCAGTTTTGCCAGCTCCTTCGGATCTATCATGCTCGTATCATCTACGGAGGGGCCCTTGCCCGGCCCTGCAAGTGTATCTGCCACGAGGTTCGAGACGAAGTCCTGCCATATTGTTGATGCCGCCTTCTCTTTCTTAGAAGCAGGCCTTATTATCTCGCTCTCCTCCGTAAGGTGAAAACTACCGTAGTCCACAGCCTTTATCCTGATATGCTGTATAGCGGCCTCCTCGATCACCTTTTCTATGCCGCCCGCGGCCCTGATATCCTCGGGTCTGGTCGTGAGCACGCGATGGAACCTCGTGAGCTCGTCCCTGTCGAGCCCTTTGATGAATGTGACCGCTGCTATGCCCTGCTGATTCATGGAGAGGGCGAAGTCCCTGTAAACAGGGTTCCGCTGATCTAGATAGTCCCTGCCCACGACAAGGGTGTCCTTCGCCACGCCCAGCGTCATCTCGGGCCTTATCTCGAACATCCTCTGCAGGATCTCATATGCCCTGTCTATGCTCTTGGTTATCTGTATGTGGCCGGGGGGGTAGATGCCTACGTTCTTGCGGGAGATATTGAGCTCTATCACCGCATCGGACAAAAGCCTCGTATCGAGTGGAAGCTCTACGGCCTCTTTCTTCTCATGCATATCTGCCATGAGATAATTATATACGGTTTTGGCGACTTTTTCAGGGCAAGAATAAATATAAATTACCAGAAAACGGCTTTTGTCCTGTCTCCAGGGCCGAACGATCCGCGGCATTCTCAGATATGCCTGCTTTATCTGGATTCGAAGGCTAACTCTGCAGCTCGCCGGACAGGGAGTTCGCCCCTGCCTTGACTACCTTAATCTTCACTAAGGAGCCGAGGAGGGAATCAGGCGCGGATACATTCACGACCTTGTTGCCGCGGGTCCTTCCGGACAGTTTCAATCCGTCTTTGCTCCTTCCGTCCAAAAGCACCTCCTGCACACTGCCCACGAGCGCCCTGTTCTTTTTCATCGTTATGCCCCGCTGAAGATTCAGAACAGCGCCGAGCCTCGCCTCTTTCACATCCTCCGGCAGATGACCGGAAAGCCCGAGGGCCTTTGTGTTCGGCCTCTTCGAATACTTGAATGCGAAGATGGAATCATACTCTACTTCTTCGAGAAGGCGGAGCGTAGAAGAGAAGTCATCCTCTGTCTCGCCTGGGAAGCCGACGATTATGTCCGTCGTGAGCGCGATGTCCGGAACCGCGTCCCTCAATCTCTTGACCTTGTCGAGGTATTCGTCCCTGGTGTAGCGTCTGTTCATTGCGGAGAGTATCAGGTCGGAGCCGCTCTGCACAGGCAGGTGAAGCGCTTCGCACACCTTCGGCAGGTCGCGCATGGCGTAGATGAGTCTGTTCGAGAGATCCCTTGGATGCGAGGTGACGAACCTTATGCGCTCTATGCCGGAGACATCGTTTACCATCGAAAGCAATACGGGGAAATCGATATCTTCGTCGAGCCCTTTTCCATATGAATTGACGTTCTGGCCGAGGAGGGTCACTTCTTTGTATCCCATGTCCGCAAGGCCTCGGATCTCGGCGATGATGTCCTTGCTCGGCCTGGAGCGCTCCCGACCCCGAAGATACGGGACCACGCAATATGTACAGAAATTATCGCATCCGTACATGATGGAGACCCAGGCCTTGACCCTATCAGGCCGTGAAGCGGGGACGTTTCTTTTGTGATACTCCGGATCTCCCGCCGTCTCCACGACCGAAGACCGCGCCGTCATCCGCCTCTCGAGCATGTCCGGCAGCCTCGATATGTCCGACGGCCCGAAGACCATGTCGACAAAAGGCGCGCGCGCTATCAGCCCTGCGCCCTCCTGCTGTGCGATGCAGCCCGCAACAGCAATGGCGAGGCCGGGCCGCTTGTCCTTGAGCCGCTTCAGCCTGCCGAGCTCGCTGTAGAACTTCTGCTCGGCCTTCTGACGGATGCTGCACGTGTTCAAGATGATTATGTCCGCATCTTCCGGGGCCCCGGCCTGAATAAGGCTGTCCGCCTCGAGCATGCCCGCCATGCGCTCCGAGTCATGCTCATTCATCTGGCATCCGAATGTAATGATATGGAAGGACTTCATGGCCGTATTATATTACACAAGGCTAGGTTGTACAAGACATAGTTGGACGAGAGCTGCGTTTTCGGCCTGCTGAGAGGGCTTTCACGAATCATGAAGGCCGTCTCTTCTCAACCGCCTTCCGCGCATCAGCGGAGGCTACTGGAGGACAAGCCGCACCGCGTCTCCGCGCTTCGCCCCCAGCAGGGCGCGGGCGTTCTGCTTGAAGGCGAAGACCTCGAGATAGCCTGAGCTGTTTATGATCGCGCCGGGCTCCGAAGGTGCATTCTCCGCGTAGAATTTCTTGATGCCCTTTACCTCCTTGCCTGCGATGCTCACCACAACGGACAGGGCCGCAGGGTCTGCGCCTTCCGGTGCAATGGACTGGATGTCCTTATATGTGATATTGGTGATGATGTTACCGAAGCGGTCTATGTGTATCACATGGCCTTCTACGGTGCCCTGGCCCTTCTTGGGGACAGGCACGTTCAGCTTCACGAAGTCGGTTATCTCTTCTCCGAAATTCCCGGACGGGATGCCTTTGGCGAGCCAGGCGGCCACAGGCGCGAAAATGTCCCTTCCGTGGAAGGTGGGCCCTGGGCTGGGCAGATAGTAATGGCTCGCCGTAATTTGATGCACCCTGAGCCTCTCCGCCTCGGCATATATCAGGCTGAAGATGCCGTTGTCCGGGCCTACGAAGTAATAGCTTTCGGTGACTGCGATGATGGGCCTCCTGCCGCTACCCACACCCGGATCGACCACAGATAGATGTACAGTGCCCTTTGGAAAGTAGGTATATGCGGTCTTGAGCGCAAATGCCGCCTCCCAGATGTCCTGCGGCGCGATCTCATGGGAGATATCTACTATCGTGGCCTGTGGGTTTATCCTGAGTATCACGCCCTTCACGCTCGCGGCAAAGGAATCGCGCAGGCCGTAATCGGTGATGAGAGTAATAATCGAAGACATTATGCCCCCCCAAGCAAACTGTAGAGATGCGGTCCGGATAGATGTTGCTCAAATCATATCAATGCACGGATTATTTGTCAACCAGCGGGCTGTTAGCGATGAGCTGCATCGAGATGGCATGGAAGTCTTGCGAGCCGAAGCCGATCACACCCAGTACAGGCAGACCTGACATCCGCTCTATCACGGCTGGGTTTGTCTTTTCAGCAAGGCCAAACCTCTGGTCTTTGGACTGATTTATCACTATCCCGGCCGTCTTTATGCCCCTTGATTTCAGGGCAGAGACGGTGAGGAGCGTATGGTTTATGGTGCCGAGACCAGGCCTTGCAACGATGAGCGCCGGAAGGCCCATATCTGATGCGAGGTCGAGATAGAGATAGTCCTGCACAATCGGGACCATGATGCCGCCTGCTGACTCTACAATCATGAATTCATGCCTTTCCGAGAGTGTCTTGAAGCAAGACAATATCGCGCCCTTATCTATATTTACATTCTCAATCGCAGCGGCGACATACGGCGCAAGCGGAAGGAGGAGACGGTATGGGCTCACTATCTCCAAAGGGTCATCTACCCCTGCTGCATCCATGAGCCTCGAGGCGTCTGCAGGCACAAGCCCGGCCTCGGCCGCATCGCAGCCGGTTTCCACAGGCTTCATCACGCCCACGTCAACGCCCTGCTGTCTGAGCGTACGCACTATCCCTGCTGCAACATAGGTCTTGCCCACGCCGGTATCCGTGCCTGTTATGAATATCCCTTTCATGCCGATCCCTACCCGTTCATATTTATATTATTCTGCTGTCAAGATTGAAGACCTGTCCAGAGACGTTCTTCATGCCGCAGAGGTGCACTATGAATCCGGCCACCTCCGCAGGCTCAGAGAACCTTCCGAGGCACGACTCGGCCTTTATACGCTCCAGCATCACGTCGGATATCGTACCACCCATCTCGGTACGCATGAATCCGGGAAGCACTGCGTTCACTTGTATATCGAACCTGCCGAGCTCGAGCGCAGCGGCCTTCGTGAGGCCTATGAGGCCTGCCTTTGAGGATGAATAATTGGCCTGGCCCTCTCTGCCCTTTACGCCGGATATAGATGAGATGTTTATGATATGACCCTTCTTCTGTCTTATCATGATGCGGCATGCGGCGCGGATGCAGAGAAAAGCGGCCTTGAGATTGGAATCTATGACGCCCTCCCAGTCCGCCTCGGACATCCTGACGGCAAGGCCGTCCTTTGTCACCGCGGCATTATTCACGAGCACATCGAGCCTTCCCCATCTGTCCACAACCCCTGAGATCATCCTCTCGACATCCGCCGCGATCCTCACGTCCGCGCGGACGGCGAAGGCCTCTCCGCCTGATGCAGATATCTGGTCCGCGGTATTTTGCGCCGCATCCCGACTGCTCAGATAGTTGACCGCAACCCTCCAACCCTGCCTTCCAAAGGCGAGTGCAATCTCCCTGCCGAGCCCCCTCGATGCGCCTGTGACGATAACCGTCTTTCGTTCAAGAGCGTGCTGCATCGGGCAGGTACCCCTTCTTCTTGAGGCGGAAAAAGGCCTCGAGCGCCGTGTCTATCTCGGCCTCGGTGTGGCCTGCGCTCACAGATGTCCTTATGCGCGCCTTTCCAGCAGGCACCGACGGCGGCCTTATCGCAGGCGCATATACGCCGTAGGACAGCAGCTCTCCCGCGGCCTCGAGTGCAGCCGCGCCTTCTCCGATAATAATCGGAATGATGGGCGTCTCTGAATTGGAGACATCTATGCCGATGGACGAAAGCCCGCTTGCGAATCTCTCGCGCATCCGCCAGAGCCTGGTCAGCCGCTCCGGCTCCGTGGAAAAGATTTCCATAGCCGCGATAGATGCTGCGCATACAGCAGGCGGAAGCGCCGTGCTGAAGACGAAGCTCCGCGAACTATTGAGGAGATATCGTATCAGACCTTTGTCCCCCGCGATATACGCGCCAAATGAGCCGAATGCCTTCCCGAGCGTACCCATCTGGACATGCACCTTTCCTTCGATCCCAAAGTGCTCCACAGAGCCTCTCCCGTTTCTGCCGAGTACGCCGGTGGCATGTGCATCATCCACCATTAGAATCGCATCGTATTTCTCGGCAAGCGCCGCCAGCCCAGGCAGAGGTGCGATGTCTCCGTCCATGCTGAACACGCTGTCGGTGACAATGAGTCTGCGCCTTGCATGCATAGCCTCTTTGAGGAGTCCTTCGAGATAATCGAGGTCTCTATGGCGATATACATGGACGCGCGCCCTGCTCAGGCGGCATCCGTCTATGATGCTCGCATGGTTGAGACTGTCGCTGAATATTGCATCGCCATCCGATGCAATCGCGGGAATCGCGCCTGTATTCGCGGCGTAGCCTGAATTGAAGACGAGCGCCGCCTCGGTCCCCTTGAATGCCGCGATCCTCTCCTCCAGTTCGATGTGAAGGGGGCTCGTGCCGGATATAAGCCTCGAGGCGCCGGGGCCGAAACCATATCTCTCCATCGCACGGGCAGCGGCCTCTCTGAGGGCAGGATGGGACGACAGGCCAAGATAGTCATTGGAGCAGAAAAGGATGACGTCTCTTCCCTGGATCCTCGCATGCGTGCCCGAGACAGGCTCCATGGCGGTCATCCGCCTCAACAGGCTGTTCCGCTCTAATTGTTCCAGTTCGTATTCGAACATGACAGACAGGACGGATAAGTCATCAACGTAGTCAAAATAAACCGGTCATCCTGAGCTTGCCCAAGGGTGCATAAACGATTATGGGGCTGTTGATATATCACCAAAAGATTCATAATGGAAACCACCTGCATCCGTAATGAGGGCTGGTGTCTTTTCCAGATACCGAATCAGATTCTCGAGGTAGAGAGGCCCGCTTTTTACGAAGAACACCCTGCCTCCGTTCATGGAGCCGGCCTGTTTCATATGCGGAAGTCTTATATAACCGGTCTTGAGAGAAGCCACATACCCTGCTGTATAATCCGGGTCGTCCGACCAGCACAGCTCCGCCGTCATATCCGGCGCATGCGCCACCTTTGTAGCGAGCGCAAGCGCCTCGGCGGTGCGGAAATGCGTAAGCCCCGCCCTTCTCAGCAATTCATCCGCCTTGCGACGGCCTTCTATGGACCAGTCGAATCTCGTCGCCCTGACCCCCCTGTCCTTGTCCGGCTCTAGCCTCTCTCCGCTCTCAGCATCCATGATTACTGCGCCGCGCATATTGCCCCCGGACGCCGCCGCGCCGCTGGTAAGCAGCTCGAAGGCATGAGAAACAGCCGCCTGTGAGACGCCCAGGGACAAGAGCGTAGTCATCGCTATATGCCTGCATGACGCCAGATCAAGGGCGTTCACGACCCTCACATCCAGGGCCTTGAGAAATACGATCTCATTTACATCTATCCTATCAATGGAGAATACTATCGAATCCGGCGCACTCTTCCGTCCATGGAGACGTGAGAACATCTCCGGCAATAGAGCCTCGATGGCATCGAACCTCGCGATGCGCTCGGCGCCGGAGATGTGCCTTCCGGAAGACGATGCCCGCATCCTTATACTAAAGAGTATCTCCTCGGTCATATCACGCGTCATACGGACAGGCCCAAGTCCCTCACCATCTCCAGGTCGTCCTCAGGATCGAGTCCGGACCTTGTGAGATAATTCCCTATCATGAATCCGTCCGCACCGGCCATGAATATCATGGGATGGACATGCCTCAAGGCGGTCCCCCTACCTGCGCAGATTCTTATCTCCTTGTCTGGCAGGATGAGCCTGAACAGGGCGATGGCATGGAGCGCCTCGAGCGGCGGTATTTGCTCGATATTCTCGAGCGGCGTGCCCATTATCGGCATGAGGAAGTTTATGGGAACAGAATCCACGCCGATCTCCCTGAGGGTGAAGGCCATGCTGATGCGGTCTTTCATGCTTTCTCCCATACCGAGTATCCCGCCGCTGCATGTCGAAAGACCGAGAGAGCGAGCGTGACCGAGCACCTCGAGCCTCTCATCGAACGAATGGGTCGTGCAGACATTCGGAAAGAATTCCCGCGACGTTTCTATATTGTGATGATAACGATGAAGGCCTGCGTCCCTGAGATATGCGAGCTGGTCTCTCGTGAGTGTGCCGAGCGTAGCGCATGGCATCAACCCACTCTCCTTGACGCGCCTTATGCCGTCTGCGATCGTCATGAGGTCCCGCTCTGAATCTATGCCCCTGCCGCTCGTTACGATGCAGAAGCGCTTCGCCATGTTCTTCTTCGCGCCCTCGGCCGCACGCACCATTTCATCTATGGAGATGAGGGGATACACCGGCGCGTCTGTCTTGTGATGAGCTGACTGGGCGCAGAATGAACAGTCTTCGGTGCATGCGCCGGACTTTGCATTCACAATGGAGCAGAGATCGACGCTCCGACCCCTGAAGGCCTCGCGCACGTTCTGGGCTGCGGCGAAGAGAAACATCCTGTCTTTGTCGGAAAGGGCCGAGAGCCCCATTGCTGTTTCGTAGTCTATCCCCTCGCCGGAGAGGACCATGTCCATTGCCTTCATTATCCTGTAGCGCATGACTTCTCCTTTCGAGACCTTTTTACCCTCAATGGCGCTGATTGTCAACCTTTTTATTCTCAACCGGTCGACAATCACGAGGCGCCGCCTCAGGCGCGGAATCAGGCGACTGCAAAAGCAGCGCATCCCTGCTGAGCCGGCATGGCCTTACAAATACAGCCGACCGCAGAGCCTCAACGATCCTCCCGGCGGGCCGGGCATCCTTCACCGAATGCATACTTGACTTTATGGAGTTGAATGGAGTATATTTTAAGCG
Organism: Nitrospirota bacterium; assembly: GCA_037444505.1. Classification (GTDB taxonomy): domain Bacteria; phylum Nitrospirota; class UBA9217; order UBA9217; family UBA9217; genus JBBIMH01. Next base: position 37,407 of record JBBIMH010000019.1, read on the forward strand.
TACGAAGAGACAGGCGAGCCGTTCAGAAGGCGGTATATACTCATGATGTTCGAGAAGTTCACGGAGAGAGGCAGAAAAGTAATCGTTTATGCAAGGGAGGAGGCCGAACGCCTCCAGAACGATTATATAGGCACCGAGCATATCCTCCTCGGCCTTCTGAGGGAAGAAGACGGGATCCCATCCGCAGTGCTTCGCAAGATGGGGATAGACCTCGAGCACCTCAGGATGGAAGTGGAGCGCAACCTTCCTGCAAGCGGAACCACACTCACCTTCGGAGACATCCCTTTCACCCCACGCGCGAAGAAGGCCCTCGAATATTCGGTAGAAGAGGCGAGGCTTTTAGGACACAGCTATATCGGAAGCGAGCACATGCTCCTGGGACTGATCAGGGAAGAGGAAGGCATAGGCGGAAAGATATTGCGCAGCTTCGGCGTGAACCTCCTCGGCACCAGGCAGCTCGTGATAAATTACCTGAGAAGGGCCGCGACCCAGGTGGCGGCGAAGAAGAGCCCCACCCCCGCGCTCGATGAATTCAGCAGAGACCTGACCCAGCTCGCAAAGGCGGGGAAGCTCGACCCGGTGGTCGGCAGAGACACGGAGATAGACAGGGTCCTGCAGATACTCTCGCGCCGCACTAAGAACAATCCGGTGATCATAGGCGAGCCCGGCATAGGCAAGACCGCCATCGTCGAAGGCCTCGCCCAGCGCATAGTAAGCGGAGACGTACCCGAGAACGTGCTCAACAGGCGGGTCGTCTCTCTCGACCTCGGTTCCCTCATCGCAGGCACCAAATACCGCGGCCAGTTCGAGGAAAGGCTGAAGGTCGTGATGAAAGAGATAATCCAGGCCGAGAACGTCATCCTCTTCATAGACGAGCTCCACACCCTGGTGGGCGCCGGCGCCGCCGAAGGCTCGATAGACGCATCGAGCATGCTAAAGCCCGCTCTCGCAAGAGGGGAGATACAGTGCATCGGAGCAACGACGCTGGACGAATTCAGGAAGCACATAGAAAAGGACGGTGCGCTCAAGCGGAGGTTCCAGGCGGTGTATGTCCAGCCGCCTTCGCTCGAAGAGACGATTGGGATAATCAAGGGTCTGAGGCCGAAATACGAGGCCCATCACAAGATAAAGATAACGGACGAGGCGATAGTGACGGCCGCACGGCTGTCCGACAGGTACATCACCGACCGCTTCCAGCCTGACAAGGCGCTGGACCTGATAGACGAGGCCGGAGCAAGGGCGAAACTCAATCGATATACATATCCCGCGGAGCTGAAGTCCATTGAGAAGAAGCTCAAGAGGCTCGAGCAGGAAAAGGCGATATTCACCCGCATCAAGGACTATGTGAAGGTCGAGACGATTAACGAGGAAGAGGAGAGGCTGCGGGCGGTATTGGACGGCATACACAAGGACTGGAAAGACGCGCAGGAGAGGAATATACCTGTGGTCACTGAGAACGACATCGCGGTCGTGGTCTCGAATATCACGGGCGTGCCGCTTGCGAAGCTCGAAGAGAAGGAGGCGTCCCGCCTTTTGCGCATGGAGGAGGAGCTCCACAAGAGGATCGTGGGGCAGGACGAGGCCATATCCGCGGTATCGCGGGCGATCAGGCGGTCGCGTGTGGGACTTAAGGGCAGGAAGCAGCCCATAGGTTCATTCATATTCCTGGGGCCGACCGGGGTTGGCAAGACAGAGCTCGCAAGGTCGCTGGCGGTCTTTCTCTTCGACACGGAAGAGGCCCTCATCCGGGTAGATATGTCCGAATACATGGAAAAATTCAGCGCCTCGCGGCTGATCGGAGCACCGCCGGGATATGTAGGCTATGACGAGGGAGGACAGCTCACCGAGAAGATCAGGCGGAGGCCGTATTCAGTGGTCCTCTTCGACGAGATCGAAAAGGCCCATCCGGATATATTCAATATGCTCCTGCAGGTGCTTGACGACGGTTATCTCACAGACAGCTACGGCAGAAAGGTGGACTTCAAGAACACCGTAATCATCATGACGTCCAATCTGGGCGCGCGTATGATAGAGAAGGACACGACCCTCGGATTCCAGAAGGCGAGCGACAAGTCCCAATATGAGCGGATGAAAGAAAACGTGATGGCCGAGCTCAAGAGGGCCTTCAATCCTGAGTTCTTGAACAGGATAGACGACGTAGTGGTCTTCCACCCGCTTGCGCAGGAACACCTCATGAAGATCATAGACCTCTTGATAAACGAACTCAATGCCCAAGTGCTCGAGGACCACGGCATTCAGCTCGAGGTACGGCCAGAGGTGAAGGAATGGCTCATCAGGGAAAATTACCAGCCTACCTACGGCGCAAGGCCGATGCGCAGGGCGGTCCAGAAGTACATATCAGACCCTCTTTCCGAGGAGATCCTGCGCGGCAGATTCAAAGACGTGCATAAGCTGATCGTGTCCTGCAAAGACGGGACCGTGGACTTCCAGGAGGAAGAATCCGAGCTTCTCGCAAAGGTATGAATCCATCCCGTCGAGATTCCATCCGACTGACTGTCTAAAAAAATCCGTAAACACATTCATCCGGAAAGACCGCAGACGCCCCGGCCTATGCTTCCGCGGGCGTGGCCAGTGAAGCGGAAAACAGCCCCTTGAAGGATCCTACCGCCTGAATATCTTCTTCGTAAGCAAAACAGGCAGGAGGGTGTCCGGGCCTATGGTCAGGGCGATATTTGTCCATTCGCTCTTCTTGACGATCGCGGCTGCCTCTTCAATCTCGGAGAATGGGAGCACCTTCCCCTGAACAGAGGTCTGGAGGGCGATCACCGTCTTGGAAGGCGGCTTTACAACAGCGGCCGCCGCCAGAGCCGCGCGCGATATATACTCCATCACCTGTTTGTAGCCCAAGCCCTGCTCCGCCCTTATGTCCCTGTGCAGTAGCGGCATCCAGAACACCTCTACACCGGAGTCGCTGAAGGCCTTTACGTCATGACCGTATCTGTCCAGCATATCGACGCTGCTCGAAAGACCGTCTGCGAAAAGCGGCACGCCGAAGACAATGTCCGGGTTCACGGCCCTGCATGCAGATACCGTCTTTTCGAGAAGCTCCTTCAGCCTGTCCCTTTTCATCTCTGCCCATTGCCTGTACCCCTCTCCATATTCCATAACAACTGGGCCCTTGTCACCGCCCCCTACCCGGCTTATCGCCCTGCCCATCACGAGCGCGGCTCCGTATCGCCTCTTGTATTCATCGAGTACAGGCTGTGTCATGCCCTCTGTATCGCCGTAAAAAAAGTCAAGACCGAACAGGATGCCGTCGATGGAATATGAGGCGATGTCTCTGAATGTCTTGACAAGAAATTCCCCTGCAGCAGGATCGAACAGATTTATACGGTCTGCGGGCTGGAGCGTGCCGCTGCCGAGGTCATAACGCATATCCGACCACTCCGGATGCTCGGTCAGAACACGAGGTATGTTTCGGACAGGGAGTATGAAGAATATCTTAAGACCCGCCTGATGGGCCAGATACACGAGATTGGGCAGGAGCTCCATATCGGGCAGATCAGTCGGCTGGAGCGGGCCAATGATGACGGTATCCGCCCCTCCATCTCTCAGGACCGGCATCAGCTTCTCGAGCGCCGCATAATCACTCGGGATCGAGTTCATAAGAAATGCATTGACAGGCCTTGTGCCGCGCTGCACACTGAATTCATCCGAATATGATGTCGATGCGAAAAGCAGCAAGATACATGCGAGTAATGCCGCATGTGTACAGACTTTATGCACCTTCATCTCTCCACCCCCGTTTATTTGCAAGTCATAGGATGCTGCTTACAAGTCTGCGCACTGCATGGACGGTCGGCACTACAGCGCCGTTCACGTCCGGAATAAAGTATACAGGAAGAGACGGCATTCTGTAAAGCAAAGGGGCATCCGCCGCCGTGGAAATCCGCTTGAGCCGTCCAGAGGCCACATCGTACACCCTCGGCTGAGGTGCGTGTTCATGACTGAAGACCATGAATCCGTCCAGAAACGGAATGAGGGGTCTTATCTGAGAGAGAAGAACGCCGGCATCCGCCGTGCCCGGTGCGACACCGGGAAACGAGGCCAGAAGGCTTCGCATGCCCCTCGGCGCGGCAGTCTCGTCCTCGGCCCTGCTGAGAGTGAGTGAAAAGTGCAGCCCTGCGCTTGAATAATCTGAAAGGCATATAACATCCGAAGCCATGCCCACAGGCACCACATCATCCCTTATACCGATGCACAGGCTGGTGCCCGTTGAAGCGTTCGAGCTGTTCAGCAGAAATGTCCTCGCCTCGAGCGGGCCTCGCAGAGTGGACAGGACGACGGATTTGTGATTTGACCGCTCGATCCGAGGCCAGGGGGTATTGTACATTATCTCTCCGCCTGTCTCGAGGAATACATCGAGCATCTGCTCCATGAGCCTCCTTAGTCCGCCCTTAATTGCAACCGGAGCTGTATCGATGAGAGAAATGAAGGAGGCGAGAGAAAGTTCCGAGGCGCGCCTGCCGAAGAAAATACGGGCCTGTACATCCAGAAACGCCGTAAACTCACTGCTGAACCCGTATCCGGAAATAAATCCCGACGCCCTCTGTCTCTTAATGATATGAGAAGACAGCCTGCTCTTTACCGCCCTGTCTGCCTTTTTCCTCGCATCCCTGAAGAGCCCGGCGATGGTCTTTACCTCGGTCCCGAACTCGCGCCTCAGCTCCTCGAGGGTCTCGCCGGCCTCTGCATAGATATTGATACGCCTGTCCGGAAGCGCCACCTGGTATACCGGCGAGTTCACAGATGCGGCAAAAGAGATGCCCATCTCCGCTGCGATGCGCTCGAGCGGCCCGCCCCTCTCCAGTCCGAAGCACAGCGCAGGGCCTGTCGCGAATCTGAAACCGTCGATTGTAAGAACAGAGAGCACGCCGCCGATGTCGCCGGCCGGTTCAAGCAGAACAACCTTCTTGCCCGCATGAGAAAGCAGAGCCGCCGCTGCAAGCCCTCCAAAACCGCCGCCTGCTACAGCCAGATCGTATGCCAATGCACCTTCTCCTTCTTGACCGTCATAAAACAAAAAAGGAAATAGGACTGTTCCGGCGGCCCTATTTCCTCTCTCTTCCTGCCTGTCTTCATGTCCCGCGTCAATGGGTCCTGGCCCTGGCCTGGTCCCTCATCGCTTCTTTCCTCGATAGGCGTATCTTCCCCTGGCGGTCTATCTCGAGCACCTTGACAAGGACCTCATCGCCCTCCTTGAGTTCGTCGGTGACCTTCTCTATCCTGCGTTCGGCGATCTGGGATATATGCAGCAGGCCTTCCGTGCCCGGGAATATCTCCACAAATGCACCAAAGTCCATTATCTTCTTCACCTTGCCCATGTAGAGCCTGCCGACCTCCGCCTCCTGCACTATGCCCTTTATTATCTCCATCGCCTTCTTTGCGCCGGCCTCGTCCATCGAGGCGATGTTCACAGTGCCATTGTCTTCAATGTCTATCTTCGTGTTCGTCTGCTCGATGATGCTCCTGATCACCTTCCCGCCGGTGCCGATGACGTCCTTTATCTTATCCGGATTTATCTGCATCGTGAATATCCTCGGCGCAAAGGGATTCAGGTTCTTTCTCGGCGCAGGCATGGTCTCGAGCATCTTCCCGAGGATGTACAGCCTGCCCACCCTCGCCTGGTCAAGCGCGGATTTCATGATGTCTATGGTAATACCCTCTATCTTCATGTCCATCTGGAGGGCCGTGATCCCTTTGCTCGTTCCCGTCACCTTGAAGTCCATGTCACCCAAGTGGTCTTCGAGGCCGAGTATGTCGGAAAGGACTATGACCTTCTCTCCCTCTTTTATGAGGCCCATTGCGATCCCTGCGACAGGGGCCTTTATAGGCACGCCTGCATCCATAAGCGAGAGGGTCCCCCCGCATACAGTTGCCATGGAAGAAGATCCGTTGGACTCGAGGACATCCGATACTATCCTTATAGTATATGGAAACTCCTGCTTCGAGGGGACCACCGGCTTGAGCGCCCGCTCAGCAAGGGCGCCGTGTCCGACCTCACGCCTGCCCGGACCGCGTAGCGGCTTGGTCTCTCCGACGCTGAATGGAGGGAAGTTGTAGTGGAGCATGAAGGTCTTGAAATACTCGCCCTCGAGCGCATCTATCCTCTGCTCGTCCTCGGAAGTGCCCAGGGTAGTCACGACGAGGGCCTGGGTCTCGCCCCTGGTGAACAGGGCGGAGCCGTGCGTCCTGGGGAGTATCCCCACTGCGCACGAAATCGGCCTTATCTCATCTGGCCTCCTGCCGTCCGCCCTGGTGTTTCGGTCGAGGATGATCCGCCTGACCTCGCTCTTCTCCAAATTGAAGAATATCTGCGAGATCTCGAGATTCCTCATGGGGTCGTCGTTGCCGAGCTTCGCCTTTATCTCGTCAAGGAGCGAGTCGAGCGTCTTCTGGCGCTCGAGTTTGTTCGGTATGATGATTGAAGACCTGAGCCTCTCCATGGCCATCTCGGCCACCTGACGCTCGAGGTCCTTGTCTATCTCGACTGTCTTCAGCGGTCTCTTGGGTTTCCCGACCTTCGCAGCGAGCTCCTCCTGAAGGGCGACTATCTTCTTTATCTCGCTGTGGCCGAATTCGAGTGCCTTGAGCATGTCTTCTTCCGACAGCTCATGCGCTCCGGCCTCCACCATCATTATTGCCTCTTTTGTCCCTGCCACGACGAGGTTCAGGTCGGAGACTTCCATGTCTTTGAGGGACGGGTTGATGACCAAAGTCCCGTTCACCCGGCCCACCCTCACTGCGCCGATAGGGCCGTTGAACGGAATGTCCGAGATCGCAAGCGCTGCGGAAGAAGAGACCATACCCATGAGGTCCATCGAGCTCTCGTCGCCTATGGACAGCACCGATGCTATGATCTGGGTGTCATAATAGAAGCCTTCGGGTATGAGGGGCCTTATGGGCCGGTCAATCAGCCGCGATGTGAGTATCTCTTTCTCTGTCTGGCGGCCTTCGCGCTTGAAGAACCCGCCGGGTATCCGCCCGGCTGCATATGCCTTTTCCTGATAATCCACGGTAAGCGGCAGAAAGTCGGCATTCTCTCTTTCCACCTTCGACGCCACTGCAGTGGACAGGACCACTGTATCCCCGTATTTCGCTACAACGGCGCCGCCCGCCTGCCTGGCCATGAGCCCGGTCTCGAGTATCAGACGTCTGCCGCCTACTTCTGCTTCGACTGTTGTTGCTGTTGTCATGAAACCTCTCTCTCTTTATGATACTCCAGGCGCTGCTACTTTCTGAGACCGAGTCTATCGATCACATGACGATAGCGGTCGAGATCAGTACTCTTGAGATACTCAAGGTGCCTGCGCCTCTGTCCCACCATCTTGAGGAGCCCCCTGCGGGAATGGCGATCCTTCTTGTGCACCTGCAGGTGCTCAGTCAGGTGGTTGATCCTGTTGCTCAGGAGCGCTATCTGAACCTCGGGCGAGCCGGTATCCGACTCATGCCTCCGGTATGTGCTTATAAGGCTCTTTTTCTGCTCCTTGTCCACGCACCGTCCCTCCTTTCCAAGGTATTTCGAAAAACGTTATAAAATATCATATTTACATGGAGTTGTAAAGGACTTTATTCGCCAGGCTGCAAAAAAACCGTCTCGGGCAGAAGCGCTCCGTCCTTTACGCGTGCCAGCGCCGTCAGCCTGCCGGATATGTCGTGGATACGGACCATTCCGCCGTCCATCTCGGTCGCATCTATATCCACCCTGCCGCCGGAGCGGAGCCTCCTGTCCTGTTCAGGATCGAGTGCTATTACAGGCAGATCGGATAACGCCTCGTCCATGGAGACCATAACAGAGGCCAGGCGGCCTTCCCTTGCTAGGGATCGGAGATGCTCGAGCCCTCTCGCATGCTCGAGGAGAAACATGCCGGAGCGGGTCCTGATGAGCCCTGTCAGGTGGCCGCCTGCTCCGAGCGCCTCGCCGATGTCAGCGCAGAGTGTCCTTATATACACACCCTTCGAGCACCTTACCCATATGACTATATATGGGTCGTCGTATGAGAGCAGCCTTATGCCGGAGACAGTAACCTTTCTGGGCCGTAGAGGACTCGATCTTCCTTCCCTGGCAAGCCTATATGACGGCACGCCTGATACCTTGATGGCTGAGAATACAGGCGGCTGCTGCATGATCTCGCCGACGAAACCGGCCAGCGCCTCCTCCACTTCATCCCTATCCGGCGGGCGATACCGCCTGGTCTCCAGTACCTTTCCGGAGGAGTCCTGGGTGTCCGTCACGATCCCAAGCCTCATGGTCGCCTCGTATTCCTTCTCCCCCGCCTCTATGTATCTCGCAATGCGTGTGGCCTTTCCCACGCACAGCACAAGAACGCCTGTGGCCATAGGATCGAGAGTGCCTGTATGGCCTATGCGCCTTTGCTTCAATATCTTTCTGGCCTCATCGACCACATCGTGCGATGTAACGCCGCCGGGCTTGTTGATGTTGAGAAGACCATCCATTGTGAAGGGGAATAGGCTCATCATGTTTTTTGTTGCGGGGTTGCAGGGTATGCCTGAATGACTTTTAGAGCGATACCTTCGTAGGAAATTGGCATAACATATACAGCGCTAATCCATGAGGCCAAGGGTTATATATTCACAATACACAGATATAATATTTATCGCGCTCTAAAAGTCATGAAGGCATGCCCTGTTAGGCTTTATCTGAAATTATAATTTGCACCATTATACGCGATGAGCCGGTAGATAGAATATCCGATAAAATCGCAAAAACGCATCAGATTGGCAAGCTGCAACTGAAGGTGCCGTTCCGTAACGCAATCAGTCGCAAGTCGGCTCTTAATGAACTTATCGGCCTTATTTACTCAATACTTTCCGGACCTCAGCGATCACCCTGTTTCTTATCTCCTCGAACGCGCCGTCGAGCACGCAACCCGCGGCATTCTTGTGCCCGCCTCCACCGAGGGACTGCGCCGCCCTGGAGACATCCACCCTCCCCTTGGACCTGAAGCTGACCTTGTACTGGTTCGGACCCGTCTGCCTGAACAGCACCGCGACTTCGACCCCTTTTACAGCCCTGACGAAATTGATGAAATTCTCTGTATCAGCGGCGGACGTGCCGGTCTGTTTGTAGAGCTCCTCCGTAATCACCACCCACCCTATCTGTCCGTCGCTGCTCCGCTCCATTTTAGAAAGGATATGTCCGAGCAGCTTTATCCTGGGATAGGAAAAGGACTCATAGACATTCTCCGTGACGACCCATGGATCCGCACCCGCCTCCAAAAGTTCCGCTGATATTCTCATCGAAGAAGGGGATGTATTGGAATATCTGTAGCTGCCTGTATCCGTGAAGATCGCTGTAAACAGGCACATCGCCACATCCCTGTCGAGGCCGACCCCGAGCCCCTTGACGAGGGCATAGACCATCTCTCCTGTCGCAGCAGCCGAAGGGTCGAGCCAGGTGAGCGGCCACTCGGCAGGATTGGTGGGATGGTGGTCTATGTTTATGAGCACGCCTGCAGGATATTTGTCATTGAAAAGCCATGTCCTGGGAGGATCGCAATCGAGCACGACCAGCGTATCATACGTACCCTCGACAGGCAGGCCATGTCTTATCCTTTCAGAGCCTGGGAGGAACCTGTATATCTCGGGCACAGGATCCAGGTTATGCGCTGTGACCTTCTTGCCGAGTCTCTCGAGGCTGAGCATGAGGCCGAGCTGAGAGCCGAGCGCATCTCCATCCGGATTTTTGTGCACTGATATAAGGACATTCTCAGCCTCCTTGAGATGTGCTATGACTGTCTCAAGACCGGTCATCCCCGGCGGCTCCTTTCTCCTCCTCTATCCTTCGCAAGATATCCATCATGTGTGCGCTCTTCTCCGCGGTCTCATCCAGCCTGAATATGAGCTCTGGAACGAATTTGATCCTCATCCGCCTGCCGAGTTCGGAGCGTATGAATCTGGATGCGCTCTCGAGCCCGCGGAGGGTGTCGGCCTTGTC
>JBBIMH010000019.1:47485-61857 GCA_037444505.1 Nitrospirota bacterium
TCCAGGGTGCTGTTCAGATGGGCCTTGTCGTTACTGACCGCCGCCACGGCAAGCGAGGCCTTCTGCCAGAAATCATTGTCGCCTATCTCGGCCACCGAGACATTGAATGAATTGCGGATCCTGTCCTTGAGGCCCTTGAGCGAATGGCGCTTGCCCTTCAAGGAGCCGCTGTCAGGGATGTGCATCTCGATGGTACAGACCCCGATAAACATGACAAAAAGCCCTACGGCAGAAATTTCGATGATCTCGGATATAAACGGAACTCGACCTTTAAGGAGTGTTATGGAATCCGTTCGGGTCGCCGATATTCCGCCTAAAGCTTCGCCGCGACCTTCTCGATGGCAAAGGCCTCTATGATGTCGCCGACCTTTATATCGTTGTAGTTTTCTATGCCGATGCCGCACTCATAACCGGCCTGGACCTCCCTCACATCGTCCTTGAACCTCTTGAGAGAGTGCAGCCTGCCCTGGTATATGACTACATTGTCCCTCAACAGCCGCACGCCGTCGCTCTGGCGCGTGATTACACCGTCGGTCACATAGCATCCTGCGACTGTGCCCACCTTGGATACATGGAATGTCTGGCGCACCTCTGCGCGCCCGAGCACCTTCTCCTTGAGCGTAGGCTCAAGCATGCCCTCCATGGCGGCCTTTATGTCGTCCATTATGTTGTAGATGATGTTATAGAGCCTTATGTCGACGCCCTCTCTGTGCGCCAGATCGGTCGCCTTCGGCTCAGGCCTCACATTGAAGCCTATGATGATCGCATTGGACGCGGCAGCGAGCATCACATCCGTCTCGTTTATCGCCCCGACAGAGCTGTGTATGACCCTGAGCTTCACCGCCTGGGTGGACAGTTTCTCGAGCGAATCCACGATAGCGCCGGCAGAGCCCTGCACATCAGCCTTGAGCACCACATTGAGCTCCTTTACCGTGCCCTCCTGTATCTGGCTGTGCAGGTCCTCGAGTGTGACCTTCTTTATTCCGCTCATGGCCGTCCGCTGCTTGCTCAGGCGGAACTCAGCGACCTGGCGCGCCTTGCGCTCTTCCTCGACCGCGATGAAGGCATCGCCCGCCTGTGGCACACCGGAGAACCCTATGACCTCCACGGGCACGGAAGGCCCTGCAGAGGCGACGCGCTCGCCCTTATCGTTAATGAGTGCCCTCACCCTTCCGTACTGCAGGCCTGATACGAACACATCTCCGACCTTGAGAGTTCCTGACTGAACCAGAACCGTTGCCACAGATCCGCGGCCTCGGTCGAGCTTGGCCTCGATGATCGTGCCTCTGGCCATCTTGTTCGGATTGGCCTTGAGCTCGAGCACGTCCGCCTGTATGAGGATCATTTCGAGCAATTGCTCTATGCCGATCCTCTTCTTGGCGGACACCTCGCAATAAATCGTCTGCCCGCCCCACGCCTCTGGTATGAGCCCCAGTTCAGACAGCTCCTGCTTCACCCTCTCGGGTTTGGCCTCCGGCTTGTCTATCTTGTTGATGGCGACGATAATCGGCACATTGGCCGCCTTCGCATGGTTCACGGCTTCCTTCGTCTGGGGCATGACGCCGTCGTCCGCAGCCACCACGAGTACGACTATATCCGTGACCTGCGCACCGCGCGCCCGCATCGCTGTGAAGGCCTCGTGACCGGGCGTGTCGAGGAACGTTATATCTCTGCCCTTGAGGCTCACCTGATACGCGCCTATATGCTGAGTGATACCCCCTGCCTCACCGGCAACGACATTCGTCTGCCTGATGGCGTCGAGCAGAGACGTCTTTCCGTGATCCACATGTCCCATAATGGTGACCACCGGCGGTCTGGGAGTCTTAACCTCGGACTCATCTACCTTTTCCTCGAGTATGTCCTCGGCTGTCTCGAGTGTGGCCACCTCCACCTTGACCCCATATTCATCCGCAAGCAGCATCGCCGCATCCATGTCCATCGCGTGGTTCTGCGTGGCCATGATCCCGATCGCCATGAGCCTCTTTATCACATCGCTCACCTTCTGGCCCATGAGCTCGGCGAACTCCTTCACTGTGCAGCCTTCCTGTATCTTGACCACCTTCTTGCGGGGCTTGGTGATCTCCGCCGCATCAGTATGATGGCCGGCCTTATCGTCCCTCTTGTGGATCTTTTTTCCTCCGGGAAGGGTCTTGAGGTCGGGCAGTTTCTTGAATATCGGCTTTTCCTCGAGCTCGCGCTCGCGCTGCCGTTCATAATCCACTTTTCTCTGACGCTTCCTCTTGGAAGGCTTGGCAGGAACGGAAGGAGTAGGCGCTATCTGCGGCGGGAATACAGGCGCATTGAACGCACTCCTCGCGCCCGCGGGCCGCGTATCTTTCGCTGCGGGCCTTCTCGCCTCCTGCGACTGCACCTGGGCCTGGGCCGGCCTCTCCAAAGCCGTACGCTCCGGCGCAGGCTGCTTGATCGGCTCTGTTTTCTGTACAGGCGGCTGGGGTTTTGCCGCTGACGGCGGCGGCAGCACCGGAGGCGCAGGCATTGCAGGCTTGGCCGGGATAGGCGCGGGCTTGGGTCGCGCCCCGGGTTTTTCGAGGGTTCCTCCGAACTTGCCGATGAGAAACGGCGCCTTCTTGAGCCTCTCCTCGCGGGATAGAAGGGCATCGGCCTCGTCTTTCTTGACCTTCTCCTTGCGTGCGGCCTTGAGCTTCTCGATCAGGGACTTGGTCTCCTTATCGTCAAGACCGCTTGCAGCGGTCTTGCCCTTGATGCCCATCTTTTCGAGAACAGCGATGATGTCCCTGCTCTCAACCCCCATCTTTTTGGCCAATTCATGGACCCTGATTACCGTCATATCAGTCTGTTACCCCCGAAATATTGTGCATTGCTATTTTACTCTACTCATGGTTGTTTAGCAAGGTTTTTAATCGCACGAGCTCCTTAGATATGGAATCCGCAAAACCTTTGTGCTCTATAGAAAGCACTGCGACCTCGTCTCTGCCGAGGATGCCGCCGATCTCGTCCTTTTTGAACGGCGCTCGAAGGCAGGCATTCACGCCGTCTGGTAGCATTAGCCTCTCTACGGTCGCATCAGATGCATCAGATGAAGTGATAACGAGCAACCCCCTCGCCTTCTCTATCGAGTCCTTTACCGCCGAATAACCGGCCTTCAGCATCCCCGCCTTCGCAGCCATTGCAATGAGGGATATCATTTTGTCCTTTACAGCGCCGCTGAGCATCCTGATGAATTCATCGAAGGCCGGGGCCTTTACACTCGTCTTGAGCCCACGGGAAAGACTATCCTTCGAAATGGCCGTCTTTATGCACTTGGGATCGGGACAGATATATACACCCCTGCCCGGAAGCTTCTCCCTATAGTCGATTACCAAGCCTGACGGCCCGGCGACTATCCTCACCACATCCGACTTGTTCAAGCTCTTCCTACACCCAATGCACGTCCTTCGAGGTGTCTTCGACATGGCCGACCTGTCATCTGCCTGCAAGCGCCCTGGCGGAAAGCAGTATCTTCTGCGCGGTCTTCTCGCCGATGCCGGGCACCGCGAGTATCTCTGTCTCGTTCATGAAGGCCACCTTCTCTACCGTGTCATAGCCCATCTCCCGGAGCGCATCCGCGATCTTCGGCCCGACGCCCTCGATCCTCATGAGCTCGTCCTCAGGCTCGGCGGCAGAGGCCGCCTCTTCCGACTCTGCCTCCATGCTCGCACGTGCCTCGGACTCTTCGGCCATCTTGCGGGTCTCTTCGGCGATTCTCGCCTCGATCTCGAGCTCACGCTCCTTCTGCCTCTCCTGCTCGTATTCAGACTCGCTCAGGATATCTATCCGCCAGCCTGTGAGCTTGGCCGCGAGCCGGACATTCTGGCCCTTCTTGCCTATTGCGAGGGAGAGCTGGTTGTCCGCGACAACAGCGAGGGCGGACCTGTCCTCTTCGGTCACCCCCACCTTCTCCACAACTGCGGGGCTCAGGGACTTGGCGATATATATTCGCGCGTCCTCGGACCAGGGTATGATATCTATCTTCTCGCCCCGCAGCTCCCTCACCACCGCCTGGACGCGGGAGCCCTTCATGCCCACACACGCGCCGACGGGATCGACCTGCGGATCCCTGGATGCAACGGCTATCTTCGTCCGGTCGCCGGCCTCACGCACGACCCCCTTCACCTCAACGATGTTTTCGTATATCTCCGGGACCTCCATCTCGAACAGCCTCGCCACGAAGTCAGGATGGCTCCGAGACAGCACAACCTGAGGACCCTTTGATGTGTCCTTCACCTCGAGGACGAGGGCCCTTATCCGGTCGCCCCTGCGATAGCTCTCGCGCGGCACCTGCTCCCTGGCGGGCAGCACCGCCTCGGTCTTGCCGAGATCTACGAAGTAAGCGCCCTTCTCGTGCCTCAAGACCATGCCGTTCACTATCTGGCCGATCTTTTCGTTGAACTCCTTGAGGACCACATCTCGCTCGGCCTCGCGCACCTTCTGGACTATGACCTGCCTGGCGGTCTGCGCAGCAATCCTTCCGAAGCCCTGGAACTCCATCTGTATGGGCACCTCGCCGTCGAGCTGAGCCTCAGGAAAGAGCGTCTGCGCCTCTTCGAGCGAGATCTCCTCTTCGGGATTGGTGACCATCTGGACGACCTTCTTGTACGCATACAGGTAAATGTCGCCCCTCTTGGGATCTATCTGGACGGCGATCTTCTGGCTGCCGAACTTCTTCTTCGCCGCGGTCACGAGGGCCGATTCGACCGCCTCGATCATCACCTCCTTCGAGATCCCCTTCTCCTTGCTCATCTGGTCTATTACCTGGATCAACTCCTGATTCATATCACACCGCCTCCTCACAAATTGCTTGAACGATGAATACAGTTTATCAATCGAGCCGAAATACCGTCATAAAACGTCCCCTCATCCATACTATTCAAAGCACTACCTCGAGCGACGCCTTCGCGATATTTTCGAGCGGCACGTCGAGCTCAGCACCGCTGTCCAGTCTGAGCCGGACGATGTCATGCTCTATTCCGGCGATCTCCGCCCTGAAGACCTTTTCGCCGTCAACCGGCCTCACGGTCTTGACCTTAACCCTGTTGCCTATGAATCTCTTGAAGTGCTCCGGTCTGGACAGCGTCCTGTCCAGACCCGGGGAGGAGACCTCGAGAGTATAAGAATGAGGTATTATGTCCTCCACATCCAGGGCGACGCCGAGGTCCCTGCTCACCGCCTCGCAATCATCAAGGGTGACACCAGACTCTCTGTCTATATATATCCTGAGAAGCCATCTCGGCCCCTCTCTCCTGAACTCTATGTTCCAAAGGAACAGGCCGAGGGACTCGAGGATCGGGGCCACAAGCCTCTCTACGCGCTCAACAACCTCCGCCATCCCCGCCTCCAAACAAAAAGAGTGGGCAAAGCTACTGCCCACTCTCTCCGAAAATTCCATAAGAGTGTTGATAATTATTTAACACATCACAAGGCCTAATGCAAGGAAAATTTATGGGTAGGATTTCCAGTCAGGTTTGACAGAAGCAGAAGTCTGTCAAAAATCGACTCACTGCCGTACGCCTGTCGGAAAATGACTGTATCGCATCTGATTACTACATCCGCCTTCTCTCAAGTAGTCTGCCTCGAGCGGCTAACACAAGATTCAAGTTGCAATCTCTTTCTCCGCGCTATATAATCCAACCCACGAAGGCCGTTAATAGACATAGCTTGCATCCATCCGGTCCGGATGTCTTTATTGCATTCATCAGCCGTTAACGATAATCAATCTCAAACAGGAGGCCTGCATGTCTGACATCAAAAAGGCGTACAAGACGATCTTGGCGGACAACTTCCCGCCTGAGATGACGATCACATTCGGAGACCAGAGGCTCGTCTACCGCAAACGCACATGGAAGCTCCCTGACGATGCCACAGGAGAGCTCATAGAAAAGGGGCTGAGATACGGCGAGAACCCCGACCAGCAGGCAGCCATGTACGAGCTCGTAAACGGCAACTTGGTCTTGGCCGGCGCAAAGTTCATCGGCCCTGGAAACGGGCTCGTGAGCTCAATCACCGAAGAAGAGATGCTACAGGCGGGCAAGCATCCGGGAAAGACTAACCTGACGGATCTCGATAACGCCCTCAACATACTCAAGTTCCTGATGGACAGGCCTGCAGCCGCAATCATGAAGCACAACAATCCGTCCGGAGTCGCCTACGGCGGCACAGTCGCAGAGGCCTATGACAGGGCGAACATGGCGGACAGGATCGCTGCATTCGGAGGCTGCCTCGCTGTGAACCGGCCCATAGACAAAGAGGCGGCCGAGATGATCAATGCGAATTATCTCGAGGTTGTAGCTGCACCTGATTATGAAGAGGGTACAGTAGATATCCTCAAAAAGAGAAAGAACCTGCGCATCATAAAACTTGAAAAGATTGCAGCCCTCGCCGAATACCGCGACATGAGCTTTGTGGAATTCAAATCATTGATAGACGGCGGCATCATGGTCCAGCAGTCCCAGACCAACAGGATACGGACCGCAAAGGACTTTCTGC
Source organism: Nitrospirota bacterium (assembly GCA_037444505.1). GTDB lineage: Bacteria > Nitrospirota > UBA9217 > UBA9217 > UBA9217 > JBBIMH01. The sequence continues at coordinate 53,990 of JBBIMH010000019.1, forward strand.
CTGCAAAGACCGTGTACAAAGGGAAGGAGTATTCCATAGAGCGCCGGCCTACGGAAAAAGAGCTCGAGGACATGCTCTTTGGTTGGAACGTGGAGCAGGGGATCACGTCCAACTCAGTGATATATGTAAAGGACGGCGCGACAGTGGGCATCGGCACAGGGGAGCAGGACAGGGTCGGAGTCGCCGAGATAGCCATATTCAAGGCATACACGAAATATGCAGACGCCCTATGCTTCAAGAAATACGGCATACCCTATAAGCAGTTCGAACTCGAGGCGAAGCAAGGCAAACGCAACCCGGATGCGCTCAAGGAGATAGACGCCCAGACAAAGAAGGACAGGGGCGGGCTCTTGGGCTCTATTATGGTCTCCGATGCATTCTTCCCGTTCAGAGACGGGGTGGACGTGGGGATCAAGGAAGGCATAACCGGCATAGTGCATCCAGGCGGCTCGGATAGGGACTTCGAGTCCATAATCGCCTGCAACGAGGCCGACCCAAAGGTCACCATGGTCTTCACCGGCCAGAGGGCGTTCAAGCACTGATTGACCGGGCAAGCAGGCTCGATGCCGCCCGGGTCATTCTACAGCATGATGATGTCCGCGCTGGGCTCGTCGTTCAGATGTAGTATGGCCACTGAATGAAACGGCGCATGTACGATGTCTGTAGGGCTGCCCGGGTTCAGGAACCAGACATCCCCCACCTTTCCCCAGAACGGCCTGTGCGAATGGCCGTATACGATGATATCCACCTTCTCGAATTCTTTTCTTATCATCTCCCGCTGCACATCTATCTTGAACTTGCCGTGAATGAGCCCTACGGTATATTTGCCGAAATTCATCACCTTCTTCGGCATGAGCCTGATCCGCACATCTTCGTCATCCATATTCCCCGCCACCGCCTCTACAGGAGCGATTGCACGCAGTTCATCGAGCACAGACAGCTCCACGATGTCTCCCGCGTGAAGGATCATATCCACGCCGTTAAACAGCTCGAATATCTTCTGCGGCAGAGACCTGGATATTGTCGGTATGTGGGTGTCCGAGATCACGCCTATTTTCATGGTCTACCTCGTTCTAATGATATTCAGATCGTCGAGACCGGAGAGGCCGGTCAGGCCAAGACCTTCTTCAATTCATCCACGATATTTTCGAGACCGAGCTGCCTCTGCTCCTTTGTCTGCATATCCCTGAGCACGGCAATCCCCGCCGTAAGCTCATGCTCGCCTATGATGAGCGTATAAGCCGCGCCGGATTTGTCCGCCTTTTTCATGTGGCTCTTGAGGCTCGGTGCACCGTAGTCCGTTTCTACGCGGAGACCGGCCCTTCTGAGACCATTGATTATTTTTACCGCTGCTCTGAGGGTATCTTCTCCGAGCGCGGCGACATACAGACGCGGGACCGACGGCTTGAGATTTTTCCGATCCATTAAAGACACTGTCCTCTCCACGCCCAAGGCGAACCCTATGCCCGGGACCTTCGGCCCGCCTATTTCTTCCACCAAGCCGTCGTAACGTCCGCCTGCCGCGACAGTGTTCTGCGCTCCTGCGCCGCCCATCACGAGCTCGAACGTGGTCTTCGTATAGTAGTCGAGACCCCGCACCAGCCTGGGATTGACCTCGAACGGCATGCCGAGGTCATTTAGCCCCTTCTCCACGGTCTCGAAGTGATCCCGGCATGCCCCGCATAGATAATCGAGCATCACAGGAGAATCCGCGAACTTGTCAGCATCCACCTTGCAGTCCAACACACGCAGAGGGTTCGTTTCGTAGCGGCGCCGGCAATCCGCGCAAAGCTCCGGCAGTTTATTTTTTAGGTACGCCTTGAGGGCGTCGCGATAAGCAGGCCTGCAATGGGCGTCTCCGAGGGAGTTGACCTGGAGAGTCAGATCTGGAATGGCCAGACGCGCATACAGCTCGTGGAGCATGGCGATGACTTCTATATCTATCTGGGGCCGGCCGCTGCCGAGCGCCTCTATGCCTATTTGATAGAACTGACGATACCTCCCCTTCTGCGGCCTTTCATGTCTGAACATCGGGCCCATGTAATAGAGTTTCACTAGTCCGGCGTCTGCATGCATGTGGTGTTCGATGAACGCCCGAACGACGCCGGCCGTGCCCTCGGGTCTGAGTGTGATCTTTCTGCCGTCGCGGTCTTCGAAGGTGTACATCTCCTTTTCCACTATGTCAGTTGATGCGCCTATGCTCCTTGCGAAGAGCTCGGTATATTCCATTATCGGTATGCGTATCTCAGAATATCCGTAGTCCTCGAAGAGCCTTCTGGCTGTCGACTCGAGAAAGTGCCAGGCAGGCATCTCCGCCGGCAGTATGTCCTTCACCCCTCTTATGGCCTGGATCAGCATGCAGACTCCTTGAGATTGACTCTTGATAAATAACCGATGACCCATGATCCGGTGTCCGGAACTCCGGGTCGCGGCTTCTCGACTTTTATCTATATGCTTTCATCAAGGTTTCCTTATCAGCTTCCATGGATGCTTCTTGACCTCTTCGGTCGTCTCCTTGAGATTCTTGGTCATCTCCCTGACGTTCTCCAGGGTAGCATCGATGTTCTTCTTGTTCTCTCCGATGAGCTTGTCCGCCTTCTCCGTTATCATCTTCAGATTGTTCGCGCTCTCCTCGAGTTTCTTGAGCATATCCGGCAGGTTCTTGAGGCCAGCCGCTACTTCTTCCTTGCTTGATGTCATGGTCTTGAGGTTCGAGGTAATTTCCTCGATATTCTTCACTGTCGCCGTCAATGACTTGGCGACATCGGCGCTCCCCAATACCATGTTCAGATTGTTGGCTATATTCCTGAGTTTCGCCACCACCTCGAGTCCGGCCTTCGTGAGGTCTTCGAGTTTCAAGGTCTCCTCGCCCTGGATAACCGCATCAGGCGGCATGGGTTTCGCCTTGGGCGAGCCTGTGCTTATATCAATATATTTCCCCCCCACGAGCCCCAGGCTTTTTATGGTCGCCTTTGAATCTTCCTTCAAAACCACGTCCCTATATATGCTCAGTGTGAGCTCTATCTTGTCGCCGAGCTCCGGCGCGACACGGACGCTTTTCACCTTCCCTATCTTCATTCCTGAATAGCGCACAGGCGCGTTCTTCTCAATGCCTTCGCTGAAGGAGAACACCGCCTTCACGTCCCTCTTGCGCTTGAACAGGCTCTGTATGTCGCTCACCGCGAATACCATCACGACGAGCACTCCAAATGCAGCAAGTATGAATATGCCTGCGCGTATCTCCGAGCGTCTGTATTCCATAATCAATCCTTCCCCTGTCTGCTTTGTGCGGCCATTCTCATCCCACCAGCAGGTCTTCCCGGAAATCTTTACTCGATGCATGGAACGCAATGGGGCCGTCCGGACTTCCGGTGATGAACTGCTGCACCACGGGATTATTGCTCTCTCTTATCTCCTGCGGGTTCCCCTGAACGAGCACCCTGCCGTTGTACAGAAATACTATGCTGTCCGCAATCCGCATCGCCTCCTCAACCGCATGCGTGACCACTATGCATGTAATGCCCAGAAGGCGGTTGAGATCGTGGATGAGCTTCGTTATCACGGCGGCGACGACCGGATCGAGGCCGGAGGTGGGCTCGTCGAAGAAAACGAACTCCGGATCCAGCGCGAGGGCGCGCGCAAGGGCCACGCGTTTCTGCATACCTCCTGAGAGCTGCGACGGATAGTAGTCTTCGAAATCGCGGAGACCCACGAGCTCGAGCTTCATCTTGACCATAATCTTTATGATGCCCTCGTCTAGGCTCGTATGCTCCCTTATCGGCAGTGCGATATTCTCTCCCACCGTCATGGAGTTGATCAGTGCGCCGTGCTGAAAGAGCATGCCTATCTTTTTGCGAAACGGATCGAGCTCCCTGTCTCTGAGCGTCGTGATAGACGAATCTCCGATAAGCACCTCCCCGCTGTCCGGCCTTAGCGCGCCTATGAGTATCTTGAGGAGGGTGCTCTTCCCCCCGCCGCTCGTGCCGAATATATATGTAATCTTCTTCCGCTCAGCAGTAAAGCTCACACCGTCGAGCACACGGCGGTTGCCGAACGATTTGACTATGTCGGCCACTCTCAGCATATACCACGGCACCTCATCCGTAAAACGCCGCCGTGAGCACTGTGTCGAGCATGATAATCGCAAGGCTCGAAGACACGACCGATACCATCGTGGATTTTCCTACTTCTTCCGCGCCGCCTTCGACGACAAGCCCGCGATAGCACCCTATCATCGCGATCACCACCGCATACACAACGGACTTGACCATGCCGGAAGCCAGGTCCTTGAACACCAATACATCGAGCGTCTCGCGGAGATAGGTGTCCGCAGGCACCCCGAATCTCACGGCGCCGAACAGAAAGCCTCCCATCAAGGCGGTGAAATCCGCCAGGATCGTGAGTGCAGGCAGGGACACAAGCGTGGCCAAAAATCTCTGGACGACTAAGAACCTCACGGGGCTTATCGCCATGGTCTCGAGGGCCAGAATCTCTTCGGATACCTTCATCGTGCCGATCCTGGCCGTAAACGAGGCCCCGACCCTTCCGGCAATTATCAAGGCCGTTATGAGAGGCCCCATCTCCCTGAATATAGCCGCTGCAACGAAGCCGGGCACATAGCCCAGACCGCCGAACTCCTTGAGCTGAAAAGACACAAGGACCGTGAGCGCGATACCGAGAAGCACCGCGACCGTGAGCACAAGCGGCAATGATGCCGCGCCCACATCGTCAACATGCTCCAAGAGCCTCGCCTGTTCGAGCCTCTTTCTGTCTCTCACGAGGGCCGCCGCCTGCCTGAGCGTTTCGGCAAATAGATACCAAAGGCTCGAGAGGTCCTGGAGAAAAGTGAAGAATGCGCGGCCTGTAGAGCCGAAGATGTTCGTAAGCCACATATCCTCAGACCGTATGAACCCGGATCAACGCAGTCATAATCCTGCTGCTGCAGCCGGAAGAGATGGGAATATCTCGAAGACCGAGGTGAGCCTTGCGAGCTCGAACACGTCCTTCACAGGGGGGCTCAAATCCACGAGTCTGAGCCTCGCCCCGACTTTCATGCAGTTCTGCATCGCCTCTATGAGCGTGGCGATGCCTGAGCTGTCCATATACCTCACCTGAGAGAGGTCGATGAATATGGCCTTGAATCCGCTCTCCGCCAGCCTGAATATCTCCGCAAGGCCCGCGCGTACATCTGGAGATGTGTTCATATCCACATGACCGCGGAACCTCATGACATAACCCGCATCAGTCCTCTCGGTGACGATCTCCACCTTCATCTTGCCGCCTCTCCTGCATCGATCCTATCGACCGGCCTCTTTTTCTCGAGCGTAAGCACGGTGCCCTGCTCCCTTTCGGTGTCATACTCGACGCGATCGAAGACGGTCGCGATGAAGTGCGTGCCGAGCCCGCCCGGACGGATGTCATCGAGCCTGCGAGGCGCGATCTTCGCTGCGTCGACCTGTTTGCCGAGGTCCGTGAGCTTTATGACCATGACATCATCGCCCATGAGCACCGTGAGCGTAATGTTCTTCGTATAATCACCTTCGTATGCATACTTTATGATATTCGAGCACGCCTCGTCCACGGCGAGTATAATCTTCCTCGCCTCCTTGCGGCCGAACCCGGCATCCATTACGATCGGATACAGGGCGCTGCGGAGCACATATAGATACTTGGGGTGGCTCGGGACGATGAGCGTGACCGTCTCTGTCATCCTGCTGCTCCGAAACATACGAGTGTCATATCGTCATGCTGGGGGCTCAATCCTGTGAACCTGTTCACGGCGTCCAAGACGGACTTCTTTACCGCCTCGGGCCCTGGCCCGGCGGCGCCGACGGCAGCCTTGAGCCTTTCCAATCCGAACAATTCCTCTTTGCTGTTCATGGCCTCCAAGATACCGTCTGTATAAAATACCACCGTGTCTCCATGCCCTATGCCCCTCTCCTCCTGACCGAATTCCATATTCGGCAGTATGCCGAGGGGCGAGCCGCCCTCCGAGCGCAGCATGGAAACAGAGCCGTCCCTCTTCCTCACCAGTATGGGCAGATGGCCTGCATTGGATATGGTGAGACGCCGGCCAACGGTATCCAGCTCCGCATAGATGAGGGTCGCGAACATGCCCCGTCTGCTGCGTTCGGCAAGGAGGTTGTTCAGTTTGTAGAGCGCATTTGCAGGACCCCGCTCTGTAAAGGCGAGGGTGCGAAGATCGCTGCCGAGCTTCGCCATGTAAAGTGCGGCGGGGATCCCCTTTCCAGACACATCTCCTATGACGATCCCGAGCCTACCGCTCTCGAGAGGTATGAAATCGTAGAAATCCCCTCCCACCTCCTGCGCAGGGGTATAATGGGCTGCAAATTCATATCCGGCTGCCTCCGGCATCTTCTGCGGAAGAAAACTCTCCTGCACAGTCCTGGCGAATTCCATGTCCTTCACTAGCCTCTGTCTCTCCATGAGCCGCTTGTGAAGCCTCGCATTGTCTATGGCGATGGCCGCGAGGCTGCATAGAGAGATGAAGAGATCCAAGTCGTCTGTATCGAAGGGATTTCCGTCGAGCCTGTTTATCACCTGGGCCACGCCTATAATGCGCTCCCCGACCTTAAGTGGCACTGCAATCATGCTCTTTGTGCGATAGCCCGTTGCCTCGTCATGGCCCTTGTAGAACTTTGGATGGGTGTAGACATCCTCTATCAGCAGCGGTCTGCCCTCTTCGGCCACAGTGCCCGCGATGCCCTGGCCCATCTTGAGCCTGAACTCTTTCTTGAGCCTTTCGCCCACCTCTCCGAGGGCGACCTGATACACAAGCTCGTTCGTCTTCTCATCTATCAGCATCAGGCTCGACGCATCCGCATTCATGACCTGCTTCGATATCGTCATCACGTTTTCGAGGATCCTGTCGATGTCGAGGGAAGAGCTTATCAGACCATTGACCTCTATTAGAGTGGACAGCCGCCTGACCTTCTGTTCGAGCCTCTGTATATCTCCCTTTCCCGGCATGGACTTAAAAATAGCATAACAGGCATAGAGCGGTCAATGAGAAAATTTTGGAACAGGGGGCGAAAGTCGGGCATCTGTATGCGATTACTTACAGGTTTGGATCTGCATTCTACCAATTCGTATCCGGACCGTAGGTATGAAGCCGGACGGTTTCCGGAAAAACCAGTAGAATGATCACGAAACAATTCTCAATGCGCTCATGCCGCTAATTTGCAAACCATCTCGTCAATCTGCCGCTCAAGGGCAGAGGTGTCAACCACCCCGTTATTCCCCTCCTTACTAAGGAGGGTAGCCGAAGGCGGGGATGTCTTGCCGGCGAGGATTTGGTTGGCGAGAGTGATAATGAAATTCATTGATTATGCATGCAATGCCAAGTCTTCAAGTGTCACCTTTCTGAAAACATCCTTGCTGCCGAATCGCTTTACAGCGTCCAAAATCTCGATACCAGCTATTTTACCTTCTGCATCATAGTCAACTGCAATGCCTTCTGCCACCTCTTTAAAAGGTCAGATTGTAAAGTTTTATCGAGACAAACACAGATTGCCCCTCTACTAATAGTCGGGTTTAAGGGTATGGCGGAAGACAGGCGAGGTTTCCATTGACTTTCTCCCCCGTATCTATATAACTATAGTGATATGGCTAAGCAGAGGGACCGTCTTAGGGAAACCAGGAGTAAAACGAGTATGCGCAAGACGACTATTGAATTGACTGAGGAGCAGTATTTCTTCCTCAAGGAGAAAGCCCTGGAGCTTCAGAAGCAGAATCAGAACGCCTCCATTGTCTCCATCATCCGGGACCTGGTTGAGAAGGACCGGCAGGAGTAGGCGAGAGGGAAAAAGGAAAAGCGAGGGTAAATGGCCATGCGAAAACTTTCTGAG
>JBBIMH010000020.1:0-1973 GCA_037444505.1 Nitrospirota bacterium
AACCCTTGAGGAGAGCGCCAAAATCATTTTTACAGAAAAAGCTTGACAGTATCCTCTGTATGTGAAACTACAAGCAAACGCCCATGAGAGGAGTAACCGACGGTTATGAATCTTTGTTCGTCAACCGAGTGGTCTGGATCATCAAAAGTTGCCGCTAACGGATCATAAAATACTGTATGGCTTCATCAAATGATACCTTATGCTTTATGAGATTATTTTTTGCCTTTTCCCTATCCCATTCAAATCGCATATGCACAATCGTATCGTAATTTTGCGCCCAATCTATGGTGCTGCGTTGATTGCGCCCAGCGATAAACCGCTGTAATCCTTATTTCCGCCCCTTTGCCTCCAGGGCGGATATACGTCTTTCATGGTCCAAGAATTCCTCACGGTCAACCTTTCCGGCCAGGGTCTTCTTGATTATCGATACATCTTCCGCCAATGCGCCGAGCATTTCACCGTGAGAGGCCAAGGTCTCTTTGATCTCCATATACTGCTCGGCTATCAACTGGATTTTCGAGTCGAAATCCTCTTTTTGTATGCCGATATACCGCTGAAATTCTTGACGCTGTTCTATGAATTTGTTTTCCGAGAATTGTTCGAACTGCTTTCGCTGCTCGATGAATTTATTTTCTGCGAATTGTTCGAACTGCTTTCGCTGCTCGATGAGTTTTCCTTCTGTAAAGCGCTCAAACAGCTCGCGTTGCCGTTCGAATCTCTCTTCAGTGAATCTTTCATATTCCCTGCGCTGTTCAGTCAGGATTTCCCTTAATCTTTTCTCGTCCAATTCCATAAATGTCCGCCTTCCTTGGGTGAGAAGTTTTATAAACCCGCCTGACTTGCAAAAAAAATAGCACAGGTTCTGTCATCATGTCAATGCAAAAAATCTTCGGCGATTGGCATTGATATAGTTAACGGAGAAGAACGGAGCTATCTTGCTGATTTGAGCTTCTCGGCAAAGTATTCAGGCAGGCCGCTTGCAATAATCGCTTCGGCGGTCTTTTCGATGTCGTAAATGACCCGCAGAAACTCTACCTTCACACTGCCCGCTGTTATGTCGATCAGTGTTACGCAGGCCCGCGGATCTCCGTCTTTCGGCTTGCCTACGCTTCCGGCGTTGATGAAGACCTTGTCGCCGAAGTCCTTGCGATAGGGTTTGTGCGTATGACCGTAGATCAGTACATCCGCATCAGCCTTCCCTGCCATTTCCCTGAAGAACTTTTCCGGCCGTTCCTCGTACCAGTAGAGGTTGTTTTTCGAAGGCGTCGCGTGAAAGAGCAGCACCTTTTTCCCCTCTATAATGAAGGACAGCGAGAAGGGGAGCTTTCTAAGATAGTCCTTCGTCTTCTGGGTTGCATGTTCTTTCGTCCAGAGAAAAGACTTAGTCGCCATCTCCTCCTGCACCGGGTCCTCGTACTTGCACCCGCAATGCTCGCGGTCATTCGCGACGGTTTCGTCGTAGTTGCCCTGGACGCCATCAATATGTTGTTTAATCAAGAAATCAACGACCTCGTTCACGAACGGCGAGTACCCGCCCAGATCGCCGAGGTGGTAGATCTTTTCCGCGCCTGCCCGGATCGCCGCCTCGTATGCGGCCTTGAGTGCTTCGATATTTCCATGAATGTCTCCGAATACCGCGATTCTCATAATCACTCCGCTTCGACCGCTTTTTCTAAAAGTCCTGCAGCCTTCTTGAGGAGACCGAGCCCCTTTATCTCCTCCTGCATCATCGGAAATTGGAGCACAGGGAGATTGAACCGGTCTCGGATTTCCCGCAGATACCTCATCTGCATCCGCCGCCTGTTCCTGAAGAAGCCGTTCGCGCACACCTCCACCGGCAATATCAAATTCGCCACCACGAGCTGGGTCTCGATCCCTGCCCCTTTCAGATCCATCATAGCGCGGTAGGACTCCATGACGGGCGTGGACTCCGGATACAGAACGAAGCCGAAGACGGCCCTGTCTTTGTCCCG
>JBBIMH010000020.1:2073-31217 GCA_037444505.1 Nitrospirota bacterium
ACCATGTCCTCGGAATATTTTCCGCGAGCCTCGGTGAGCGTCCTCTCTTTGTACTCCCGGAACGCCTCTTCCTGGTCGATCATGACGGCGAACAGGTCGTCCATGATTCTTACCGGCTCGCTGCCCACCCGGACTCCGAATGCCTCGCCGAGATGTGCAGCCGGATCGGTCGTCACTATCAAGGTCTTGAATCCTCTCTGGGCCGCGTTCACTGCGATGACACAGGATATCGTTGTTTTGCCAACGCCTCCTTTGCCTATGAAGAAAACGGCCTTCGTCCCTTTTCCTGCAACCGGTAGAAACAAACGATCGAGATCAGGCTGTTCGACGAAAATGTCTGAACCGCAGTCGGACTCGGCCCCCTCTGTCAACACGGGCCTTTTGCCGTTGAACAGTTCATCGGCCACGGACCTGAGTCTCGTCACGCCCTTCACTTCGCCGTCCCGAAGGAGCATATATCGTTTCGGCTTCTGGATTGCCGCTTCCGTTTCCTTGATTATCTGCTTCTGCGCTTCGTATTTCTTTTTGAAGAACTCCAGCTCGCAGGCAGCCTCGGGCAGAATGCCGTTTATGATGATCTGGCCTGACTTGATCCCTATGGTCTCGAGCTCTTTTGACGCCCGCAGCGTTTCATACAGCGAGAGCGCCTCGGGCCGCATTACGAAGATGAAGGTCGTCCGGTTGGGATCTTTGAGGAGCGCTGTCGCCCTATCGTATTTTTCCTTGGAATCCTGGATCGTCTGGACCGGGCCGAGGCAGGTCTGGCCGCTCCCTTTCGCTGATGTTTCAATATGCTTGGACCAGTCAACCGGCAGTTCCAGCAGCCGTATCGTATGCCCCGTGGGCGCTGTGTCGAAGACAATGATTTCGTATTCATCGCCCTCCATGAAATCGATAAACCGGTCGAAAGACGCCATCTCGGTCGTACAGGGGCCGCTCAAGTTCTCTTCGAGGGAGGCGATCACGTCCGGCGGCATCACTTCGCGGAACGGGCCTATGATGCGCTCTTTGTATTCCATTGTCGCAACGTCAGGGTCGATCTCCATGGCCCAAAGGTTCTGAACGCCCTTGATCAACGTAATCTTATGCCCAATCTCCTGCTCGAATACGTCTGCGAGGTTAGAGGCCGGATCGGTCGTGACGATCAGCGTCTTTTTGCCCTGCGATGCATGATGAATCGCCGTGGCACAGGCCATGGTGGTCTTGCCCACGCCACCCTTGCCGGAGAAAAATATGTAGTGCGTCATGATGTCACCTTACCTGCAGCTGAATCGGCCTATGCTTCAGGGGTTCGATCCCGAGCGCCGCGCACAGCTCTTCGTATGACGGATACTCTCCCGTCTTGAAAACCTTTCCATTCACGAACGTGATCGGCAGAACTTTTTTCCCGTTCTTGTGCAGCAGGTCGGCCACGGTCTTGTTTTCCAGGAACGACTTGGTCTGCTGTGAAAGATTAAACCGCTCGACTTCGACGTTTTGCTTCTTGAGCGCGATGATCGCATCGTTCACCTTGACCAGCACCGGGTCAAGAGCAGGGCCGCACAGCCCTGACGAGCAGCACATGGCAGGATCATAGATTTCGATCTTCATGTTATTCGCCTCCTTTTGCATGAATGCGGGCTCATTCACATTATCTGATGAGCGAATAAATCTTATACAAGGTCACCAAGACTATCAGCGCACCAAAGGCCTGTTTGATCTTTCCACTTGGCACATAGAGGCTCGTGAGCCGCGCGCCGAGAAAAGCGCCGACGGCTCCGGCCAGAACCAGCGGTGCCATGAACCTCACGTCCCAGTGCGCCGTGTGCAGATGTGGAATCAGCGCGAAAAAGGACGGCATTCATTCCCGCAGCCTTCTTCGACTCGAAGCCGACGAGTATCAATGTCGGCATCAGCATAAAGCCGGGTCCCACGCCGAGAAAACCGTGAGCACTGAGATCGGCATGGCAAGGATGAGCGCCAGCCTGAAATTTCCGCCTCCAACACGTTCCTGCACAGGCTTGAACAGGCGGTATGCCAGATATATCACTGAGCAGAAATATACGAACCAGATCAATTTCTGATCTATAGACTGAGCTGCGTATGCCCCTGCAGGCGCGAACACTGTCGTCACCATCGCAAGGATTATGGCTCTTCTCCATTCCACATTGCCGCTCTTCGCAAAGCCGGCGACAGCAAATAACGCTGTTATGCCGTTCAGCAGCAGGCTCAGGGGCTGCACCTGGTGAACTAGGTCGGGCAGGAACAGGTCGAGAAACGGCACTGCGGCAAAGGCCACGCCGAGCCCGAGCATTCCGGAAACAACGGACAGGACGAACAGCCCGGAAATGATGCCGAGATTTCCGCTCATTAGCTCCCTCCGTCGGAGCCGTTGCGGCCCCTCTTTGAATATCAGCCCTTAATCACCAAGACCGGACGGTCGCTGTACTCGATCACCTTACGCGACACGGAGCCCCATAGGATCTCTCCCACGAAACCCTTTCCGTGGCCGCCCATTACGATGAGAGATGCGTCCTCCTGATGTGCTATCTTTATCAAATCCGGTCCTGGTCTGCCCAGATGCAGACGTGTCGTCACCTTGAACCCTTCTCTCTCAAGCTCTTCCTGAACTTGCTGGAGCTTCTGACGATCTGCCCTCTCGAATTCTTTTACCTTTTCAGCCGGATGCTGGCTCATCGCCTTCTCATCCATCACGTGGGCGACGACAACTTCCTTTACGCCCGCATCCTTAAGTCCTTTCAAATACTGGAGCGCAGCCGCGGCGCAGTCCGACCAGTCGGTGGGATAGAGCACCCGGTCGAAGGGCGTCGCGCAGTAGCGCTCGCAGGCAGCCTTGTCGCCTCCGCATATCGCGGGATATTTCGGCACATAGATCGGTACCCTGCCGTAGCGGATTACCTTGTCTGTGTTAGAGCCGATGAATATCTCTCCGAGCACGCCCTTTTTCTGCCTGCCCGATATGACGAGAGAGACCTTCTCCTCCTCTGCAATCCGTAGAATCTCCCGATACGGCACGCCGACCACTATGCGTTTTTCAGCGCGGAGCCCGGCCTTTTCTATGAGCTCAACCGCCTCGTCCATTTTCGTCTCTGCGAGCACGGAGAAGCGTTTGATATCATCGGGATGATAGCCCTCGTACTTGTCCATAGGGAGACGGGAGACGTCTATAACATGGAGCAGAACGATCTCTTCCATCCCTACCTTTCTGAAATTCAGGATGCACGAAAGGATGTCTAGGGAGAACTCCTCGAACTTGATCGGATAGAGTATCTTCTTGTACATGGCTACGGCCTCCCCTGAAAGAGCCTGTATTCCGTCTTCTTTGCGAACGAGACAAGCGCGAGCATCACAGGCACCTCGATGAGTGGGCCGATGACGGTAGCAAGGGCCACCGTGGGATTGAACGCGGTGATGGCGATGGCAATGGCGATCTCGAAGTCCCTTCCCGTGGAATTGAATCCCACGGCGACAGCGTCCTTGTAATTGAGCCCCAGCTTCCACCCTGTCAGATAAACAATCGCGAACATGACCCAGAAGAAGAGCGTCATGGGAACGGCCATCTGCACTATCAGAAACGGCCGTTTAAGAATAAGGTCGCCCTTGAGAGCGAACATTACCACGAGGGTGAAGAGGAGTCCTACGATGGAAAGAGTATCCAGATAAAACTTGAGATTATGGAACCATTCCTCGCCGTATCGTTTCACACCTAAAAACCTCGTGAGCATTCCAGCGGCCAGGGGTATGCCGAGATAAAGGAGCACGCTTTCCCCAACTATCCATACGTCGAAATGAATGTCGCCGAGGAGCAGCTTCGCATAAACGGGGATCAGCATCATCTGAATAATGGAATTCAAGGCAACGAGAACGATGGCCAGAGGACCGTTGCCAGCCGACAGATAGGTGAAGACGATGACCATGGCAATACACGGCGCGAGACCATACAGGACCAACCCTGTATATAAGTCCTTCTCCCCGCTCAGAAATATCTTCGCAAGCAGGAGCATGAAGAATGGGGCCACGGCATAGTTAAAGAACATGACGATAAGAAGCTGTTTTGGAGATTTGGCCGCTCTTCCCAGGTCCTCGAACTTGATGTTCGCCATGGCCGGATACATCATCATGAACAGGCCGACCACGACGCCGAGCGCAAGCGTATTCGCGATGCTGAATTCATAGGTTCCGTGAAATATCGATTTGATGGCATCGATCGGCGGGGTAAGCTCGAAATTCGATATCCCGTACCACTTGCCGATTGCGATGCCGATGACCATGCTGACTATCACGAAGACCGGCAGCAATCTGAAGTTGTGCAGCCTCTCGAGAAATCTTATGAGCATTCACACCTCCTAATCAAAATATTGAATATCAACCGCAGCGTCTGCCGGCAGGCCACAACGGCATGATTTTGGCGTCATACTTGCCGGTCAGACAATTTTTGAGCCGCCTTCTGTCTTCATCGTACAGCCCTCCATTCATCCGTTCGCATACGGACAAGAGAAGCATCCTCAGGAACAGATCATTGTCGTTCAGGCGGTAATGAATCCACTTCCCTTCTTTCCTGTCCTTCACAATGCCCGCCTCCTTTAGCACGCCGAGATGGAAGGAGACCTTGGGCTGGACCATGTCGAGCGCGGCGGTTATGTCGCAGACGCACAGTTCGCCGTTTTCGAGAAGCTTTACGATTCTCAGCCTTGTTTCATCGGAAAGAGCTTTAAATATCATCACCAGTTCGCTCATATTCCGCCTCAATCGAATCGAAACCGACCGAGATAGGTCTTCAGTTTTATCAGGTCCTCTCCCTGCAGCTTCGGACAATCCTCGGCCCCCTTGACCCCTTCGGTTGCCAGCGATGCGAACATCATGCAGGTAGGCTGATCGCATTCACGACAGTTGGTCTTCGGAATCAGCTTGTAAATCTCCAAAATATGCGGCTTCGCCTTTCCGTCGTATTTTGGAACGATTGCAGCGCTGTTCTCCCAGGCGTTATTGATTTCCACTCTGGGCCATTCGAGGATGTGATGCGCTTCCGCTTCGTCCCGCAAGGCATTGACGGCGATCTTATCTCCATGCACGGTGATGAGCTTTCCCTGGGTCTTGAACGTGACCGACGGCGGATTCTTGATGTACGTATCTCCTCCGAGGACGGAATTCAGATAGGGAAGCGCTTCGCTGATGTCTTCGTCAAGATAGGCGATGCAGTGCAGAGACTGAAATGTATTATTGCACGCCGGCCTTGATATCTCTTTTCGGTATCCCTTGAGCAGCATCGAAGGATCTCCACGTGTCAGGCCTCTGCCTTGATGAGTTCCTTGACCTTCTCAAGGCTCGGCAGGGGCTTGCCTGCCTGTTTGATCTTTCCGTTCACGATGAGACCCGGCGTGGACAGGATGTAGTGCCGCGCGATCTCGCCGATGTCCGTGACCTTTATGACATCGGCTGTAATGCCGAGTTCCTTTACAGCCTGCTTAGCTATCTCTTCCACCTTGTGGCAGTTTGGGCAACTCGGCCCGAGCACCTTGATCTCCATACCTTCCTTCTCTATATTTCAAACGTATTGTCAGGAGCCAACCGCAAAGCCCTGGATAATTTGTTTTTTTCACAAAGCCTTCGGCACTGTCATATCAAATATATTGTATTTGCAGCATGATAATACCGTACTTAATTATTAAACAACAATGAAACGCATAAAAAGCGCTTTATATATACCTCTCCTGTGGAATTCCTGTCAAGGAAAATATTCATCCGCCTTCTCTTGAAGAGGGAGCGCGATGTGGGGCGAGCAGGTCTACAGGAAACTATTTTCTATGGCACTTGTCGCAGTTTCCCTTCACATCAAAGGCAGTGGCGCCGTTGTGGCAGGCGCCGCAGGACATGCCTTGCTGCATCTCTTTCATGGTAACACGGGTATGCTGAGCTATGGTGCTGTAGAGGCGGTAATGGCACTCATTGCATTTGAGCCCTATACTACCCACATGTAAGTCATGGGTGAATACGACATCCCCGGCGTCTTTTACCCGAAAGGTGATGTCTCCCCCGCCTATCTTGGCCCAAGAGACACCGGATAATGCAATGAAAAATATAATTCCTCCAAGCCATGTCTTTTTCATGTCCTCCCCCCTTGCGTCGTAATTACAGTAATTCCCTTTCTCTCAGGTTACGTTGACAAGCCAAAGCGCATAAATTTGCAGATGTATCTTTATTATATCAAACAATTCCGATTGTTCAATCTGTTAATAGAATCACATATTTTCAGACGAAGAATAAAGGCTTCTTTAAATTGACATTCCGGCCTGTTTCGGTTAATATCCGAAACAATTCTAATCTCGGGGCGGGCGTTCTCCGCGATTTGCCGCGGGGCTTCGATTCTTTTGGCCGTGAAGGAGGCGGGTGTGGCGAAAATAAGGCGTGCACTCATCAGCGTTTCGAACAAAGAAGGCATCCTTGATTTTGCGAGGGAACTTGCGAAGCTAGGCATAGAGATATTGTCTACGGGTGGGACAGCAAAGCTGCTTCGGGACGGAGGCGTGCCGGTCAAGGATGTCTCAGAATTCACAGGTTTTCCAGAGATGCTCGATGGAAGGGTGAAGACGCTGCACCCCAAGGTGCATGGCGGGCTGCTCGGGATCCGGAGCAATCCCGAGCATGTACGGCAAATGAAGGAGTATGGGATAGAGCCCATTGATCTCGTTGTGGTGAACCTCTATCCATTCGAACAGACTGTCGCCAAACCCGGTGTCTCTTTCGAAGAGGCGATAGAGAACATAGACATAGGCGGCCCCACCATGCTCCGATCCGCTGCAAAGAATCACAGGGATGTCGCAGTCGTGGTCTCGCCGAGGGACTATGCCCGTGTGCTCGATGAGATAAAAAAGACCGGCGAAGTCTCGGCAAAGACCAGATTCGATCTCTGCAGAACGGTCTTTCTCCACACGGCCCGCTATGACAGCGCCATCTCCGCATGGCTCGACAGCCAGGTGCCTGCCGATGAGAAGACCCGGTTTCCGAATATCCTTACCCTCCAGTTCGAGAAGGTCCAGAACCTGCGCTACGGCGAAAACCCCCACCAGCAGGCCGCCTTCTACAGGGAGTTCGGCCGCAAGGAGCCGTCCGTATCGCAAGCGAAGCAGCTGCACGGCAAGGAGATGTCCTTCAATAACTATCTCGATGCAAACAGCGCCCTTGAACTCGTGAAGGAGTTCGACGAGACCGCCGCCGTCATTGTGAAGCACAACAATCCGTGCGGAGCGGCGATAGGCTCGAGTCTTGCGGATGCATATCGCAAGGCGAGGGACTGCGATCCCGTCTCGGCATTCGGCGGCGTGATCGCCTTCAACAGGATGGTTGACCTCGAGACCGCGCAGGAGCTTACAGCCACCTTCGTGGAGGTGGTGATCGCACCTGAGTTCTCGCCCGATGCGCTGGAAGAGCTCAAGAAGAAAAAGGACCTCCGGCTGCTCGATATCGGCCCCAACTTCAAGGCCGCGCCGGAGGGCATGGACATGAAGAAAGTGGTGGGCGGGCTCATCTATCAGGATAGGGACCTCGGGAGGATAGAAGACATAACTGCCCTGAGGGTGGTCACGAGGCGCAGGCCGACTGATGGAGAATACTGTGCCATGTCCTTTGCATGGAAGGTGTGCAAGCATGTCAAATCAAATGCCATTGTGTTCACTGCAACGGACCGCACGATAGGCATCGGAGCCGGCCAGATGAGCAGGCTCGACTCGGTTCGGATTGCTGTCATGAAGGCGAGGTCTTCTCTCAAGGGAGCCGTCCTCGCTTCCGATGCCTTCTTCCCTTTTAGGGACGGGCTCGATGAGGCGGCCAAGGCAGGTGCGACCGCAGTCATACAGCCGGGCGGCTCTGTGAAAGACGAAGAGGTGATAAAGGCGGCGGACGAACATGGAATGGCCATGATATTCACCGGTATGAGACACTTCAGACACTGATGGGCTTGATGAAAAATGTATAGGTGCGGCGTAATAGCAGCGGCATTTGTGATGGTGGTCGCGGGATGCTCGCCGAGCGGGCAGGATACAGCCGGAGAAGGAAATCATCCGCACGCGGCTTCGGAGCAGCAGTCTCCATACTACTATGGACTCATCGATGAATACAAGAGGCTGCTCGCAGCGGACCCTCATAATCTCGCTGCGCTCATCGCCATTGGCAATGCATACTACGACAGCGGACATTGGAAAGAGGCAGCGACCTATTACGACCGCGCGCTGCGGCTGGATCCGGGAAACGCGGATGTGCGGACGGATATGGGCAGCGCCTTTCGCAATATGGGAATGCCCGAGAGGGCGCTTGCCGAGTACAAGAAGGCGCTCGAATATAATCCCGGCCACCAGAATGCGAGATACAACATGGGCGTTGTCTATGCCTATGACAAGCGAGACTACCGCGCGGCGATCCGGATTTGGGAAGACCTCCTGAAGATTTCTCCCAACCATCCCCAGTCCGAGCAGATGCGCTCGTACATCGTAACGTTCAAAAAAGCGGTAAGCAAGGAAGACAGATGATTCGGAATATTCTTGTTTTCACGTTGTTGTTGCTTGTGTACAAGGCGGTGAAGACGGTGGTTCGGTCTGCTGCGGCCGCCTATAATAAGAGGGAAGACATCAGCGGCGACGCAATAGGCGAGGAGATGGTGCTCGACCCCAACTGCAAGACATATCTTCCGAAGAGCCGTGCAATCAAGAGGAGCATCAACGGCAGACCGACCTACTTCTGCAGTTCGTCCTGCGCCGCGTCCTACGAAGAGCGGGCCGGAAGGTGAATGTACGGCTCGCAAGATGATGTTCGGTATTATGCTATATCTGAGGCTCATCATCCTCGTTTCTTTGGTAAGCATGCTTTCGCCCCTTCCCGAGACGAGAAGACCGGAGCAGTCCGAGTTCGTTTCCAAGATACTCTCCATCCCCGGAGAGCTCAAGGTGGTCATTCAGAAGTCAAGGAACGTGCTTACCCTCTACAAGGGGATGACGCCTGTGAAGAGCTATTGGGCTGTCTTTGGAAAGGGACATTCGAGGGGAGACAAGAGAAGGAAAGGGGACAAGCGCACTCCCGAGGGCGAGTTCTATATATGCACTTTGAACCACAGCGAGAGGTTCTATAAATTCATGGGTATAAGCTATCCCGGTTTGAAGCATGCCGAGAAGGGGTTCAGGCAGGGCATGATAACGCAGTCCGAGTATCAGGAGATCCTGAAGGCGCACAGAGAGAGAAGACAGCCGCCGTGGGAGACAGAACTGGGCGGTGCGATCGGCATTCACGGCAGGATGCTCGGCGCGGCGGTCAGGCCCGGCGCAAGGCTTGAGAACTGGACGGACGGCTGCATCGCCCTAAACAACGAGGATGTGGACGAGATTTACAGCGTTGTGTCGCTTGGCACACCCGTGATAATAATGCCGTAAATCGGTGAAACCGGTCCGAATTCGTATGGAGACGGAGATGTCTCGAAGTGCGCGCCTGTCCGTGGATTCTCGAGCGGGCGCATTCCCCCCAGCCCGCTGCAGGGACTTCGATGTCAACGGTCCGTATCAGCGTCCTTGAATGGTTGTCTGTTGTGAAAGGGAAAAAGTTGCCGGAAGATCATCTGATGAAAGAAGTCGCCCGCTGCGTGCGCTGCGGGGCATGCCGCGCCGTCTGCCTGTCTTACATACACGGAAACGGCGAATCCTTCTCGCCGCGTGGGAGGATTGCGATTATCAAGGCTGCGCTCGAAGGCAAGCTGCCGTTCTCCGAAATATACCGAGACAGGCTCGCAACCTGTCTGGGTTGCCTTTCCTGCGATACAATATGCCCTGCGGGCGTTCCGGCGTCGGGCATCATCCGTGCTGCCAGGGAGCGGGCATACGCTGATGAAGGGCCGCGGCTCGCGGAGCGGCTCGTCGCAGGGGTATTCAAGCATATAGCCGTGATGCGCTCGCTCGCTTGGCTGGCGCCGTTCGTTCTACGTTTCAGGCCGGACGCAATCAGCGAGTCGGGCGGTGCGCTCATCCGCACATTCCCGAGTGAGTCAGTGAAGGGGCGGGCCGGGAAAGGGACGGACAGGGTGGTCTTTTTCCCGGGCTGCGGACTACAGCACCTTCAGCAGGATGTCTTATCGGCTTCCATTGAAGTCCTTACTGCGATAGGTTATGATGTGTATGTGCCTGAAAGGGCCGTCTGCTGCGGCCACCCCCTGCTTTCTCTCGGCGACCGCAGCGGCGCAGAAAAGTTCGGCAGGACGAACGCGGAGATCTTTGCGGAGCTCGGCGCGGATACGGTGATAACCGCCTGCGCCACTTGCGGCTTGACTTTCAAGAAAGAATATCCTAAACTCCTGCCGCCGGGAATCGGTATCCCGAAGGTCATGGACATACATGAAGCGCTTATGAACAGGCTTCCCCGCGACCTGAAGATCGATCCGATCCACGTCACTGTCCATGATCCATGCCATCTCGGCAGGGGCCAGGGGCTTTCTGATGTACTCCGGAGCGTGCTGCGGTCTGTCGGCGGTGTCACTGTCGTGGAGATGGTTCGCCCGGACAGGTGCTGCGGCTTCGGAGGGGTGATGCGGGCTGGGCATAAAGCCCTCTCTGCAAGGATCGGCGCGGCAAAGGCGGAAGACATTGCAAAAACAGGCGCAGAGGCGGTTGTCACAGGCTGTCCAGGCTGCCGAATGCAGATTGCTGATTCCCTCAGGCGGGCGGGCCTCGACACCCCTGTCCTTCACACGGTCCAGGTCGTCGCAAGGGCATTGAGAGAACGAGAAGGACGACTGGTTGGCGGCCGGGGCGATGCCGAGGAGAAAGACGATGAAGCAGTCGCAGGCATAGGCCTGCTTTATAGATGATTTATTTCTTTAAGGAGATGGTATGAAATTCTTTATCGACACCGCAAATGTGAAAGAGATCCGCGAGGCCGCGGGCCTCGGCGTCGTGGACGGCGTCACGACGAATCCCTCGCTCGTGGCCAAGGAGGGGAGGGACTTCAGAGAGGTCATAGAAGAAATATGCTCCATCGTGGACGGGCCCGTAAGTGCAGAGGCCGTGAGCCTCAAGGCGGAGGACATGATAAAGGAGGCGGAGGGTCTCGCCGGCATACACAAGAACATAGTGGTCAAGCTCCCCATGACTAAGGACGGTCTCAAGGCCACGAGGGTCCTTTCGGGCAAGGGCATACAGGTGAATATGACGCTCGTCTTCTCGCCTATGCAGGCCCTGTTGGCCGCAAAGGTAGGCGCTGCGTATGTGAGTCCATTCGTGGGCAGGCTCGACGACATCAGCCACTACGGCATGGACCTTGTGAGACAGGTAGTGACGATATTCGACAATTACGGCTATGCTACAGAGGTGATCGTAGCGAGCGTCCGCAATCCGCTCCATGTGCTGGATGCAGCGCTTGCCGGAGCCCATATCGCCACCATACCGTTTTCGGTCATAGACCAGCTCGTGAAGCATCCGCTCACTGAAATCGGCATAAACAAGTTCCTCGCGGATTGGAAGAAGCTTGAGAAGAAATGAAGAAAAATAAAGCGGGGCACGTCTTCTCGGAGAGGTGAATGAGATGCCTATCTATGAATATCGATGCAATAAATGCAAATTCTGTTTCGAGAAGCTCGTCTTCGGATCGAAGTCGGAGGTATCCTGTCCAAATTGCGGCTCGACGGAGACCTCAAAGCGCCTGTCCAAGTTCGGCATGGGCAGGGCCTCGGATGGATCCGGCGGTTCGGGTTGTGGCAGCTGCTCATCCTCATCCTGCGCCGGTTGCAAATGAGTTCTGACGGATAGGATATGGATGATATCCGTTTCCCTTTTTTGTCGGTATTAAACCGAAGTGATTACCGTTGCACAACGATTCGGTCCCCGGGACGGGTCTACTTGAGGCCTTCGAAGAAATCCTCGAACACCCTTCTGTCGTCGGTGATGCGGCACTTCGGTATGGACCTCAGAAACCAACTGCCGTAGCTCTTCGTCATGATGCGTGAATCGAGCACTGCCACTGCCCCTTTATCCGTCTTGGTGCGTATGAGCCTTCCGAATCCCTGCCTGAAGAGGAGCACCGCCTGCGGCACCTGATATTCAAGGAAAGGATGCTTGAGCCTTTCCATCCTCGCCTCCACCACAGGATCGTCGGGCACGGCGAACGGCAGCTTCGCAATCACCACGCACTGGAGCGCGTCGCCTGGGACGTCTATGCCCTGCCAGAAAGAAGCGGTCCCGAGAATCACGGAGTTGGATGAGGTCTTGAACCGCTCTACGAGCCCATAGGCCGGCATATCGCCCTGGCACAAAAGGCGCAACTCCGGCATGGAGCCTTTCAATGCTTCTGCACTCTTTCTCAGTTGGTGATAGTTCGTAAACAGCACGAGCGTCCTTCCTTTGGTGATGGACAGGATGGCCTTGAGCTCTGCTTCGAATCTCTCTTGATAATCGGCCGCCTGCTGGTCATCGAGCCCCCTCGAGATGTAGAGCATCGCCTGATTCTCATAGTCAAATGGCGAGTCGAGGATGAGTTCCATCGGCTCATCGAGCCCGAGCCTAGATTTTATATATGAAAAGCCGCCGCCTGCGGAGAGGGTGGCCGAGGTGAGCACCACGGTCTGAAATGCGCCGAACAGGTCCTGCCTCAATATCTCTGCTATGTGGACCGGCGATGCCGTAAGGCGTATGCGCTTGTTCTCTCGTTCAGCCCAGTAGACATGCTCTTCCAGGTCCTGGTGGAGGTTGTGTCGGACCGCGGAGGCGAGGGTCTGAGCACGGGTAGCAAAGGCCTTGACCTCCATTTCCTCTTCCTGCGAGCCGGTTTTGACAAACAGTAGGCTGTCTTTGAGCTCTAGGAGCGGACCGCTCAGCCTGTCGTGCAGTATGTGCGGCTTTCTTATCCGTTTAACGGGTTCGTCTTTCAGAAACTCGGCGAGGTCTAGAAAGAAGTTATCCGCCGCCTGGCGGAGCATAGCAACCACTCCCTGGACCATCTCCGCCTCGATGCTCTTTATAGACAATCTTGTGAGAAGTCCCTTTTTGGTCTTCTGCGAGAGCAGGCCGTCGAGCAGGTGTCTCACTGAAAAATTCGAGACCTCTATGCCGAGATAGTCTGTAGCGACGTCTTCTATCTGATGCGCCTCATCGAACACCACGGCTCCATAGGGAGGAAGGACATTGCCGCCCGTGGCTATGTTTGCGAAGAAGAGGTGATGATTGGCCACAAGGACCTGGGCCTGTTGCTCCCGTTGCCTCGCTCTTTGATAGAAACAGTCCTTGTGGAATGAGCATTCTTTGCCGAAACAGAGGTCTGACTCGCGACAGGCCTTTAGCCAAAGGGAGAGTGGAGGCTCGAAATCGAGCTCCGTGCGTAGACCCGTACGGGTGCGCGTTGACCACTCGAAGAGTCTGTTCAATGGCTCCCTCTCGGCCTCTTCGAACATATCATGCATGCGGAGCTGGTCGAACCGCCTGAGGCAGAGATAATTTTCACCGCCCACGCAGAGGGCAAAGCGGAAGTCGCCGACTACCTTCGAAAGAAAAGGGAGGTCCTTCTGCACGAGCTGGTGCTGCAAAGCCTTCGTATATGTCGCTATTACAACCCTTTGCCCGGTCTGCCTCGCCCACATGATGGCGGGCACGAGATAAGCCAGGCTCTTTCCCACCCCTGTGCCAGCTTCTACGATCAGGTGAGCGCCTGCATCGAGGGCATTCTCTACCGCCTCGGCCATCTCCGCCTGTTGCGGCCTGTATTCATAGCCCTGCCCCATATTCCCGGCGATGAGGCCCGCCGGGCCGAATATTCTTGCGAGATTGGTCACGTGCGCAGAATACCATAGCCCCGCCCCCGTCCGCAATCGGAAATTATAGGGGTTCAATACGCGGCTGGAGTTGACAAGTACGGCCTTTTTCTGTTAAAGTTCAGCCTGTCCCGATCCAAATCCAATCTTTACGGAGGGTGTGATGGCTGGAAAGCTGGCGGTAGTAGTTGGAGGCGGCCCTGCGCCGGGCATCAATGGAGTCGTAAGCGCTGTTACATTCGAGGCGGTAAAACAGGGGCTCGAGGTGATAGGCATCTACGACGGATTCAAATGGCTCGCCAAAGGAGACACAAACCACATAATAGAGCTTCACAATGAAGAGATATCCCGCATACACCTTCGCGGAGGATCCATCATCAGGACCTCGCGCGAGAATCCGACCAAGAGCCCGGAAAAGATGACGAATGTGGTAAAGACACTGACCGGTTTGGGCGTGCGGTATCTTGTCACCATCGGCGGGGACGATACAGCCTATACGGCGACAAGGGTGGAGCAGGAGGCCGGAGGTAAGATCTCCGTCTGCCACGTGCCGAAGACTATCGACAACGATCTTCCGCTTCCGCACGGTGTGCCCACATTCGGTTTCGAGACAGCTCGGCAGCTCGGCGCCCAGCTCGTAGAGAATCTCATGGAGGATGCGAGGACGGCAGGAAGGTGGTACTTTGTAATCGCCATGGGACGCTCTGCAGGCCACCTCGCCCTTGGGATGGGCATGGGCGCAGGCGCCACGCTCACCCTGATCCCTGAAGAACTGGGCAACAAGATTTCGCTCCAGAAGGTCGTTTCGATCCTCGAAGGCGCCATCATCAAGCGCCTGGCCTACGGCAGAAACCATGGAGTCGCGGTTATAGCAGAAGGCGTGGCGATCAGGCTGGACCCCGAAGAGCTGACCATACTGAAGGACGTGCCGAGGGACGACTTTGGCAATATCAGACTCGCGGAGATACCCTTGGGAGATATGCTCAAGAAGCGCGTCATCGAAGATCTGGCGAAGATGGGCATCAAGACCACCATCATCGCTAAGGAGATCGGATACGAGCTCAGGTGCCATCCTCCCATATCCTTCGACCGGGAGTACACGCGCTATCTCGGTTACAGCGCTGTCAAGTTCCTCGTAGGCGGCGGGACCGGCGCGATGATCATGCTCAAAGATGGCAAGAGCATCCCGATAAAATTCTCGGACATACTCGATCCAAAGACGGGCAAGACACGGATCCGGATGGTCGATGTGGATTCGGACGACTATCACATGGCCCGTCGCTACATGATACGTCTCGAGAAAGAAGACCTCGAAGGCGAACAGCTTTCAAAACTCGCCGCGACTGCGAGGATGACTCCGGAGGAATTCAAGGCGAGATTTTCGGTGGCGGTCTAAAAAGAAAGCGCTTTCCAGCAAATCTGGTCCGGAGCGGTTCCTACAGCGGGATCTTCTTCTCCCGTGCTACGTTCTTCAGGATGATGAGGGCGTTGTTCAGACGTTGGAGCTTCAAGTTTCTCTTTCTGAGCGCGACAGGATCGTGGAATGCGACCTTTTCGTTTCTGATAGAAGTCATGGCCTTGCTCAGATGTTCATTGAGGCCCGTGATCATATCCTTGTCGAATTTTTTCAGGAAGAGGGGGTTCACCGTGATGAGGCCTTCCGCCACATCGTTGGCCACCGCCTTCATGCCCTTTCCCTTGAATGCGCCTTCCGCCATTATATTTTTCTTGGACGGGGCGTCATGCCCTGCTATGCCTTGCGAAAGGCCTTGATTGCCCTGTCCAGCACCTCCTGCTTCGTCCTTATGGATTCGAGCCGCTGCTTGATCTCGGCGGCCTCTGCGCCCCGCGTTATTATCTCCCGGAGGGCGCCTATTTCATTGAATAAATCGGATGCAGCATCCTGTATCAGACCGTATGCATTCCTCGTGTGATCGCAGATCCCAGTGAGTGCGTTCGCAAGGTCTTTGAGCATTGGATCGTCCGACTCTCTGAGCCGCAGACAGACGGTGAAATCTCCAGTCGCCATCTGCTCCATCGCCCGTCTGATGCGCGCAACAGGGCCGAGGAAGCGGTGGGAATAGAGCGTGCCTACTATTGCGATGAAGATGAAGAGCGTGACGAGCGAGATAGGCAGAAACAACGGAAACTGAAGTATTTCCGAGAGCTTTTGGAAGACCCTGAGTAGGAGCGTGAATGAGATCAGCACTATTAATAGAAAGACGATGAATCTCGCTTGAGGGCCTGCTGCGCTAAGATAGCCTTTCCCTTTCGCGACCACCATTCTTTTGCCCGTTGTCATAGTGTACATCCCCCCTCATTCGCTCCGGATCGACCCGGGATGCGCTTTCGTGAAGGCAATCGCTAATAGTATAGCGGCAAACGCCGATTCGGTCAAGGCGATAATTCCCTTGCAGTCGCATCCCTGCTGTGGTAGATTTTTCGTATGTCCCTCCAGGATCCGCTCAACCGCCGCATTGATTATCTCCGTATATCGATTACGGATAGATGCAATCTGTCGTGCCTGTATTGCAAGCCGCGGGCGGGGTTCAAGATGCTCCCGCATGGAGACATTTTGAGCTACGAAGAGATCATACGTCTGGCACGGGTGGTTGTGCCCTTGGGGATTTCCCATATCCGCGTAACAGGAGGCGAGCCGCTCATGAGACGCGGAGTCGTCGAGTTCATCAAGGAGCTTTCGAAAATCCAGGGCATAGATGATATAAGCCTTACCACGAACGGTGTGCTGCTCGAGGATATGGCCGAGGATCTTAAAAAGGCTGGCATCACGCGAATAAACATCAGCCTCGATTCCCTCAAGCCCGAGAGATTCCGGGAGATAACAGGCGCTGCCGCATGGGAGCGGGTGTGGCGTGGTATAGCTAAGGCCGAAGAACTCGGGTTCGATCCCATAAAGATAAACGTCGTCCCCATCCGGGGTGTGAATGACGATGAAATATCAGAATTCGCAAGGCTCACGCTCGAAAGACGGCTACATGTGCGATTCATTGAATTTATGCCTATCGGCGCAGCCGACCGCTGGCATAGGGAGTCTTGCATTGCATCGACTGAGGTCAGACAGATAATAGAGCAAGGGCTCGGTCCGCTCTCGCCTGTTACGAAGACCAAAGGCGCGGGACCGTCCGACAATTATCGGGCCGAGGGCGCACGAGGTGTCATAGGCTTCATCAGCCCGATTACGAAGCACTTTTGCGGTTCCTGCAGACGGTTGAGGCTGACCGCGGACGGAAAGATAAGGCCCTGCCTCATGTCCGATACAGAAATAGATATCAAATCGCCGATACGCGGCGGTTGCGACGACCGTGAGATCGAAAGGCTTCTCATGCTGGCCCTCGAGATAAAACCGGATAGGCATTACATTGGCCTCAGTGAGGGGCCTGCGGCGTGCTATCAGAGGACCATGTCCAAGATCGGCGGGTGAGGTAAGTAGAGTGGACAAGCTCACTCATTTCGATGATGAAGGCGCTGCGCGGATGGTGGATGTCTCCGCCAAGGCCGAGACCGCTCGTGAGGCAGTCGCCGGATGCAGCGTGGCGATGAGACCCGAGACATTACGGCTCATCCTCGACAGGAAACTCACCAAGGGGGATGTGTTCGGCGTAGCTCGTGTGGCCGGGATCATGGCTGCAAAGAGGACTGCTGAGCTTATCCCCTTGTGCCATCCGCTATCCATCACATCCATCGAGATTGTATTCGAGCCTGATGAGGCCGCAAGCAGAGTGCGCATAACTGCCTGCGCAAGGACTACGGACAGGACAGGGGTCGAGATGGAGGCAATGACGGCTGCGGCTGTGGCAGGCCTCACTGTATATGATATGTGCAAGGCTGTCGACAAGGGCGTAGTGATAACGGACATCAGGCTCCTCAGAAAGAGCGGCGGAAAGAGCGGCACATACGAAAGAAAAGAATGAGTTGCGAGGGAGGTGGACATATGAAAAAGACATGGTTTATGGCAGTCGGCCTCTGGATACTCTTCGGAATCAGCGCAGGGGCTCAGGTGATGGAGTTCGGGTTCAAGGCCACGCCTGAAGGCATTACGGAAATAGGGTTTGTCTACAGCGAGTACTATCGAGTCCAGCCCGCAGTGATCGTGGACCTCGAAAAGAGACGCCTTCCGGAGGATGACATGAGCGTTCTTTTGTTTCTATCGGGGCGTGCCCATGTAGCGCCGGAGGTTATACTCAAGTGGCGTCTCGCGGGAGAGTCGTGGTGGGTGATAACAGAGAGGCTCAGGCTCGATCCGGTGACCGTGTACTATGTGCCCATCCCGGACCATGTGCAGCCCGGCCCGCCGTTCGGCAAGGCCTACGGCTATTTCAAGAAAAGGAAGCATGGCAAGACACTTGAGCAAGAGGTCTTTGCAAAGGGACGGGGGCCTCTGTTCGATGATGACGACATCAGGAATCTTGTGCAGCTCAGGCTTGTATCGGATTACTATAGGTACAGGCCTGAAGATGTAATGGCGAGGCGCAGCAGGGGCGAGCACTTCAGAAACATCATCAAGGCGGAGCACGAGAAAAAACACGGCAAGAAGGGCCTGAGAGATGTGCTGAAAGAGGATAAGCAGGAGCGTAAAGAGGACCGGATTGAAAAATGGCAAAGGAAGGGTGGAGAAGAGCACAAGGGCAAGAAGAAGCATTGGAACTGAAAAAAATCGAGGCGGGGCAAAGGCCCCGCCTTTTTATTAGATAATGAGTTCGGAGGGAGGGATGATGGAAGACGGTCTTATTGAGGAAGAGAAAAAAATCAGGAGGCTTAGGTTTATAGTGGACCTTACGCAGGCGGTTCTCATGCAGGCGGACCTTACGCTGCGCGAGGCATTCGATCTCGTCGCAGGCGCCAAGAATGCCGCGGCCATTCTATTTCCCGGAAGAGAGCATGTATTCGATCTTGTGTATGCGCCTCGTCTGCGAAGGATTATAAATGAGCGGTTTGTGATAGAAGGCGGGGCGTACTCCAGGCCGTAGCAAACCTCACCGGACTGAATATTGCGAAAAGCCCCCACACCTTAAGCCGGCCGGTACCCAAATTTACTTTTTTCCTGCATCTATCTGCGCATTCTTAGCCAAATTTCAATAAAATCAAATTGTTGCAGATTTAGCACTCTACTTGACAGAGTGCTAATTTTATGCTATATATGGAACTGCAAAAAGACCAGAGCCTGGAGGTGATGCGGGTGAGTTTTCGGGGATTAGTTCTTAGAGCAGTCGAAAGACTTAGAAGGCCATATCTCTTTCCGGGCAATGGAGGCCTCACCAGCCTGAGGACGGCGGATCGCAAAGCCTCGGAAAGAGAGGCCTGAAAATTCTACTAGCTAAGAAGGAGGGATGACATATGAAAAGCCTTATTCGTTGGGATCCTTTCAAAATCATGAGCAGGTGGGATCCTTTCGATGAGCTTCGCAGAATGCAGAGGGAGATGGACAGGCTGTTTGATCGGTTTTTGGGTGGCGAGACCCTTGGAACGAGCCATGTCTCTGTCTGGGTGCCCTCTATCGAAAGCTACACCAGAGACGGCGAGCTGGTTGTGAGAACGGAGCTTCCGGGTGTCGACCCTAAGGATCTCGATGTAAGTGTCACTGACAGGGAGCTCGTGATCAAGGGCGAGCGCAAGTCAGAGAAGGGCACCAAAGAAGAGAACTATCTCTATAAAGAGATTTTCTATGGCGCATTCGAACGCAGGTTCCTGCTTCCTGAGGGTGTAAAGACGGATGACCTCAAGGCGAAATTCGCGAACGGCATCCTAGAGATAACCATGCCGGCGCCTGCGGTTTCGAAACCGAGAAAGATCGAGATTGAGACCAAGGAACCGAAGCAGATCGAGGCAGAGGCCAAGAAGGCGGCATAAGAAAGACTCTAAGCAGCCTGTCACTCATGCTGTGAAGGCAGCATAAGGCCATCCTGCCACCTTCAGGGTTGCAGGGTGGCCTTTTTTATTGACTGCAATTAAATGCTTGACACTTTAGATGCAGTATGCTAACTTCTTAGCACTCAGATGGTTAGAGTGCTAAAATTTCGGATAAACCGGCTATGGAACTCGACGAAAGGGATAAAAAGGTCTTACAGGCTGTCATAGACAGTTACATACAAACCGGCGCGCCAGTAGGCTCGAGTTTTATCTCAGAAAAATTCAGTTTAGGCGTAAGCCCTGCCACGATAAGGAACATAATGGCCGAGCTCGAGGAAATGGGTCTGCTTACCCATCCGCATACCTCGGCAGGCCGAGTGCCGACGGACAAGGGGTATAGATATTACATCGACAGTCTAATAAGTATAGAGCGCAATACCGATGAGATAAGCAGCCAGCTCCAGAGGCCTGTTGAGCTTCATGGCGGGGACATCGAGGATCTTATGGAAGAGGCGAGCCAGTTGCTCGCCAGGCTGTCGAGATATACGGGGGTGGTGGTCGCGCCGGCAGAGCCTGAGTCGAGCTACAAGCATATAGAATTCGTGCGTCTGAGGGGCCGGCAGGTGCTGATAATATTCGTGACCTCAGGCGGAGTTGTCCAGAACAAGCTGATAGGGCTCGATGAGACGCTTTCTCAGCACGAGCTGAATGCCTTTGCTGCGTACCTCGATCAGGAGCTGGAGCACTCTACGCTTGCAGACATCAGGCAGCGGCTGCTCGAGCGCATGCACGAGGATAGGGCCGCCTTCCTCAGATTGATGGAGGAGACCTACAGGGCGAGCGTGGAGGTGAGAGAAAAAGACAAGGAGAAGGTTTATATCGGCGGCGCATCGCAGATACTAGAAAACCCCGAGTTTGCGGATATGGAAAAGCTGCGTGCGCTGTTCAGGGCATTCGAAGACAAGTACAAACTCCTAAGGCTTCTCGACAGGGCCGTTGCCGCCGAGGGCATCAAGGTCTTCATTGGCTCGGAGAATCCTTTTTTCGAGATGCAGGGGTGCAGCCTCGTTGTGGGGACTTATAAGGCGGGCGGCGAAGTCATCGGCACGCTGGGGGTTATCGGTCCTACGCGCATGCAGTACAGACAGGTGATCCAGGTAGTCGATTATACTTCGAGGCTCCTTTCGAGGCTTCTGAGCGAACGCTATCAGAGAGGTATGATTGATTATGACGAGAGATGAAAACGAGAGGGCCGAACCCGAGGCGGTGGCATGGCCACCTCCCGCCGAGGCGCAGGCGCAAGAGGAAGACGAGACCGCGAGACTCAAAGCCGAGCTCGAGCAGAAGAAGCGTGAGGCGGCGGATGCGCACGACAAGTATGTGCGCACATATGCCGACTTCGACAACTACAGAAAGCGCATGCAGAAAGAGCTTGCGGAGGCGCGCAAGTATGCAAACGAGCAGATTGCGCTCGAGCTTCTGTCGGTCGTCGATCACCTTGCGTTGGCGATAGAGCACGCTTCGAATGCAGGAGAGAACAATCGCGGCCTGCGCGAAGGCGTTGAGCTCGTTTACAAGCAGCTCAAGGATGTGCTGCAGAAGTTCGGCATAACGCCGTTCTCGTCTCTAGGAGAGAGGTTCGATCCTTCGCGGCATGACGCATTGATGCAGGACACGTCCACTGATGCGGCCGAGAACACCATCACAAAGGTGTTCCAGGAAGGCTATATGTATCATGACAAGGTGCTGAGGCACGCAAAGGTGGCGGTTGCGAAGAAACCCTCTCCCGAGACAGAGGGCGAATCTGTAACAGGACATACGGACACCGAAGGCGAATGAGACTGATGGCCGCGGGATGCGGATTTCATTCATCCCTCGGCGGGTCTCTGCGGCTTGCGTATTATAACTAAGACACTACGGGACATATTCATTCATTAAGGAGGTATATCATGGGCAAAGTCATCGGTATTGATCTTGGAACAACGAATTCATGCGTTGCGGTAATGATAGGCGGCGAGCCTGTTGTGATACCCAATTCCGAAGGAAGCAGGACGACCCCCTCCGTTGTCGCATTCACGGAGAGCGGAGAGAGACTCGTGGGCCAGATAGCCAAGCGCCAGGCGATCACCAATCCGGAGAACACGATCTTCTCCATCAAGAGATTGATGGGCAGGAAGTTCGACTCGCAGGAGGTGCAGGAGGCGAAAAAGCACCTTCCCTACAAGATAGTCAAGGCGCCGAACGGAGACGCTCATGTGGAGGTGCGGGGCAAGACCTACAGCCCTCCTGAGATCTCCGCCATGATCCTCCAGAAGATGCGCCAGACGGCGGAGGACTATCTCGGCGAGAAGGTGACGGATGCGGTCATCACGGTGCCTGCATACTTCAACGACAGCCAGCGACAGGCGACCAAGGACGCAGGCCAGATCGCAGGCCTCAATGTGCTCCGTATAATCAACGAACCCACAGCGGCTTCGCTTGCCTACGGTCTCGACAAGAAGAAAGACGAGACCATCGCTGTATATGACCTGGGCGGCGGCACTTTCGATATATCCATTCTTGAGCTCGGCGAGGGTGTGTTCGAGGTCAAATCCACCAACGGCAACACCTACCTTGGCGGAGACGATTTCGACGAGAGGATTATCAAATGGCTCGTTGAGCAGTTCCTCAAGGACCAGGGCATCGACCTCCGCAAGGACAAAATGGCCCTGCAGAGGCTCAAAGAGGCTGCGGAGAAAGCGAAGATAGAGCTTTCGACGGTGATGGAGACGGAGATAAACCTTCCGTTCATCACCGCCGACGCGAGCGGGCCGAAGCATCTGCTGTATAAGCTCTCTCGCTCCAAACTCGAGCAGCTTACAGACGATCTTATACAGGCGAGCATAGAGCCCTGCAGAAAGGCGCTCGCTGACGCCGGGAAGACCGTCAAAGACATCAACGAGGCCGTGCTCGTGGGCGGCATGACGCGCATGCCGAAGGTGATCCAGACCGTCAAGGAATTCTTCGGCAAAGAGCCGCACAGGGGGGTCAATCCCGACGAGGTCGTCGCCATCGGCGCCGCCATCCAGGGTGCTGTTCTCACAGGCCAGGTGAAGGATGTGCTTCTGTTGGACGTGACCCCATTGTCTTTGGGCATCGAGACCTTGGGCGGGGTAATGACCAAGCTCATAGAGAGAAACACCACGATCCCGACGAAGAAGAGCCAGATATTTTCAACGGCGTCGGACAACCAGACTGCGGTCACGATCCATGTGCTGCAGGGCGAGCGCGAGATGGCTTCCGACAACAAGACGCTCGGCCGCTTCGAGCTCGTGGGCATACCTCCGGCTCCCAGGGGTGTGCCACAGATCGAGGTGACCTTCGACATAGACGCCAACGGCATAGTCCATGTTTCCGCCAAGGACCTCGGCACAGGCAAGGAGCAGTCCATAAGGATCACGGCGTCGAGCGGCCTCTCCAAGGATGAGATCGAAAGGGCGGTGAAAGAGGCGGAGGCCCACGCCGCAGAAGACAGGCGCAAGCGCGAGCTTGCGGAGGCGAGGAACACCCTCGACAACCTTATCTACTCCGTCGAGAAGTCGGTCGCGGAGTACGGATCAAAGCTCACGGATGCGGACAAGTCCGCGATCCAGTCCGCTCTCGAGAAGGCGAAGTCCGTAAAAGACGGCTCCGATCTCGAGGCCATCAAGCAGGCCACGAACGAGCTTTCGAGCGCTTCTCACAAGCTCGCCGAGCAGGTCTATGCGAAGATGTCTCAGCAGCAGGCCGGGGCCGGTGCACAGGGAGCCGGGGCCAAGAAACCCGACGAAAAGGTGGTCGAGGCCGAGTACGAGGAAGTGGACAAGGACAAGAAATAGCTCACGAGGATCAAGCGTATCAGGATAGCGGGCGAAGACATGTGTCGCCTGCTATCCTTTTTTATGTGCAAGCTCGAACTTTTCTTCGTTTTTATTACGCATATATAACGGCGTAGTGCTGTTTTCTACGCCGGTTGTATGAAGGGATCCTATGGCTAAGGATTATTACGCGCTGCTCGGTGTTCACAGGAACGCCACTGACGCAGAGATAAAGCGGGCATATCGCAGGCTCGCCCTTCAGTACCACCCGGACAGGAATCCGGGCGACAAAGCGGCAGAGGAGAAGTTTAAGGAGATAAACGAGGCCTACGAGGTGCTCTCCGACAGCGAGAAGAGGGCCTACTATGACCAGTATGGCGTTGCGCCCGGTGCCCAGGCCGGAGCAGGAGGATTCGGCGGCTTCGGCGCCGGGATGGGAGATATCTTCGGAGACATATTCGAGGAATTTTTCGGCGCAGGCAGAAGAACCGGTCCGACGGCTGTTGCCGGCGAAGACCTACGCTACAACCTAACTATAAGCTTCATGGACGCGGCATTCGGAACGACGGCGAAGATCCGGGTGCCCAGGTGGGAGCGCTGTCCGGATTGCGACGGCATAGGTGCACGCTCTCGTGAAGGTATAAAGACATGCGATGGTTGCAAAGGCTCCGGCCAGATCAGGTATAAGCAGGGTTTTTTCAGCATATCTAGGACATGCTCGAGATGCGGTGGCCAGGGGAGGGTCATCGTAGATCCTTGCCCGACATGCAAGGGCAGAAAGAGGGTGGAGCGGGAGAGGACCCTCTCGGTCAAAATACCTGCAGGTGTCGAGACGGGCAACACCATAAGGTTGGCCGGAGAGGGAGAGCTCGGCATGCATGGAGGCCCTCCAGGCGATTTATATGTTTTTTTGACTGTCGAAGAGCATCCGATATTCAAACGAGATGGTCAGGATATAATATGCGAAGTGCCCGTCACATTCACCCAAGCCGTGCTCGGCGCGGAGATAGATGTTCCGACATTGAACGGGAGTACGAAAATAAAGATTCCAGCCGGGACACAGCCCGGCCATATCATCAGGCTGAAGGGCAAGGGGTTTCCGAGGCTCAGAGGCTCCGGCTCGGGCGATGAACTCATTCGGATAGTTGTGGAAATCCCGACGAAGCTCACAACCAGACAGAAGGAGCTTTTGCAGGAATTCGAACGATTGAACGCCACAGACTCCATGCCGTTGATAAAGGGATTCTGGGATAAGGTGAAAGAGGTCTTTGCTGATACGAAGAAGAGATAGCCAGCTCCTCTCTCAAGCCTCTTTCGCAATCGATTTCAACATCAATGATGCCTTATCGCGTTGGTGAACGATGAGGGCTAAGAGCAGCATCTCCGGCCCTCTCTCTAAAAACCGGACATTTCTATTTTGGTAAAAAATAGGACATTTCTATTTTGGGTTGACAATGTCAGAAATTTTCCTTGAAAAACAGCCTGCTCTATGGTAACTTACCGGCTGCCCTTTTTGAGGGCTGTGTCTTACATTCCACACGCGCCACAGGGACGCCAAAGGGGGTCCCCATACGGGGTCTGATGGCGGATGATCTTGCGCGGAGGGAAAAACCATAGGAGGACGAGATGTCTGCAATTACGATGAAGGAGTTGTTGGAGGCAGGGGTTCACTTCGGCCACCAGGCGAAGCGCTGGAACCCCAAGATGAAGAAGTTCATCTTCGGAGAGCGCAATGGGATACATATCATAGATCTCCAGAAGACGCTCAAACTGTTCAAGGATGCGTACGATTTCATCCGTGACACGGCCGCCCAAGGCAAGGATATCCTGTTCGTGGGCACGAAGAAGCAGGCCCAGGAGGCGATAGTCGAGGAGGCGAAAAGATGCGGCATGCACTATGTCTCCTACAGGTGGCTCGGCGGGATGCTCACGAACTTCACCACCATCCAAAAGAGCATAGAGCGCCTGAAGAAGATCGAAAAGATGAACGAGGACGGCACATTTGAAAAGCTCACGAAGAAAGAGGTGGCGGCGCTCGAGAAGCAGCGCGGCAAACTCGAAAAGAGCCTGTCCGGCATCAAGGGCATGGCAGCATTGCCCGGGGCCGTCTTTATCATCGACCCGCGCAAAGAGGCCATTGCGGTGCATGAGGCGAACAAACTTGGAATACCTGTCGTCGCGGTGGTAGATACGAACTGCGACCCGGATCCAGTGGACTATCCCATCCCAGGAAATGATGACGCCATCAGGGCCATAAGGCTCATGGCATCCAAGATAGCCGACGCAGTGATAGAGGGCAGACAGGCGGTGATCAAGGAGGCTGGCGAGGCGGCGGTCGCTGCATCCGCGTCTGCCGAGCCGCAGCCGGTCGAGATGCCGATTGAGGATGAAGCGGACATAGACACAGCCGACGAAGAAGTAGAGACGAATTTCAAGAAGAGATAGGAAGGGAGTATTGCGAAAATGGCGACGATTACTGCAAGCGCGGTGAAGGACCTGAGGGAAAAGACCGGCGTCGGCATGATGGAGGCTAAGAAGGCGCTCGAAGAGGCCGGCGGCGATTTCGAAAAGGCTGTCGACATCCTCCGCAAGAAGGGGCTTTCTGCAGCGGCCAAGAAGGCCGGCAGGGTCGCAGCAGAGGGGATGATCGCGTCCTTTATCGCGCCCGGCGGCAAGACGGCCGCGATGATAGAGGTGAACAGCGAGACGGACTTCGTGGCGAAGAACGATGAGTTCAGGCGGTTCGCTGAGAGGCTCGCCGCACTGGTTACGGAGCGGGCGCCGGCTGATGTCGACGCCCTGTCGAGACTCGAGCTCGACGGCGAGAGCGTTGAATCGAAGCGCCAGGCGCTTATCCAGAAGATCGGAGAGAACATCGCCATCAGGCGTTTCGTGAGATATGAAACAGACGGCGGCCTCGCTGTCTATGTCCATGGCTCCAAGATCGGCGTGCTTCTGGAATATGCAGGGGGAGATCCGGAGC
The DNA here is from genome assembly GCA_037444505.1 of Nitrospirota bacterium. GTDB lineage: Bacteria > Nitrospirota > UBA9217 > UBA9217 > UBA9217 > JBBIMH01. The sequence continues at coordinate 28,532 of JBBIMH010000020.1, forward strand.
TCGGCAAGGATATTGCCATGCACGTGGCCGCATCGAATCCTCTCTATCTTTCTCGTGAGACCGTTCCGGCGGACGCCATAGAAAGGGAGCGGGCTATTTATCGGGCGCAGGCAATGGAAACTGGCAAGCCCGCTAATGTCATAGACAAGATCGTGGACGGCAAGATAGAGAAGTTCTTCGGCGATACCTGTCTGATGGAGCAGGTCTTCATAAAGGATCCCGAGGGCAAATTGAAGGTGAAGGCCCTCCTCTCGCAAAAGGGAAATGGCATGACCATCCGGCGCTTTGTGCGCTACCAGCTCGGCGAGGGCATCGAAAAGAAGAAGGAGAGCTTTGCCGAGGAAGTGGCTGCCCAGCTCAAATGACATGACAACACCAAGGTACAAGCGGATACTCCTCAAGCTCTCGGGCGAGGCGCTTATGGGCGAGCAGGGCTACGGTATTGACTACGACGTGCTCGATACCATCGCCTCTGAAGTAAAAGAAGTTCACGAGACAGGGGTGGAGATTGCCGTCGTCATCGGCGGCGGCAATATATTCAGGGGCCTCGCCGCCACCGCACGTGGCATGGAGCGAGCAAGCGCCGACTATATGGGCATGCTCGCCACTGTTCTTAATGCGCTGGCGCTCCAGAACATGCTCGAGAACAAGGGCGTGTTCACACGCGTCCAGTCCGCCATAGAGATGAGAGAGCTTGCCGAGCCTTATATCAGGAGGCGGGCGGTCCGTCATCTGGAGAAGAAGAGGGTCGTGATCTTCGCGGCGGGCACGGGAAATCCGTATTTCACAACAGACACCGCCGCCGCACTCAGGGCCATGGAGATAGGCGCGGAGGTGATAATGAAGGCTACGAAGGTCGACGGCGTCTACAGCGCAGATCCTATGAAAGACCCTTCGGCGGTGAAATTCGACCGCCTCACCTACTTAGATGTGCTCCAGAAGAATCTTCGTGTAATGGACGCTACGGCCATATCCCTCTGTATGGACAACAACCTTCCCATCATAGTCTTCAATCTCAATGTCCGAGGAAACATAAAGCGGATCGTATCCGGCGAGGCCATAGGGACGCTTGTCGCAGGGAGGAGCCATGGTCAATGAGATGAAAAAAAAGGCGGAAGATAAGATGAACAAGGCCCTCGAGCTTCTCAAGAAGGAGTTCGCATCCATTAGAACAGGCAGGGCGTCGCTCGGCATCCTCGATGGTATCACAGTGGACTACTATGGCTCGCCCGCTCCGTTGAATCAGGTGGCGAACCTCTCTATCCCGGAGCCGAGGATGATAGTTATCCAGCCATGGGAGCCCAAGATGCTTGCTGAGATCGAAAAGGCGATCCTCAAATCCGACATCGGCCTTACGCCTACTAACGACGGAAAGATCATACGCCTCTCGATCCCCCCGCTTACCGAGGAGAGAAGGCAGCAGATCGTCAAGCATGCCAAGAAGCTGGCGGAGGATGCGCGTGTGGCGATCAGGAACGTCAGGAGGGAAGTGAACGAAGAGATAAAAAAGAAGGCCAAGGATTCCCACCTCTCCGAGGACGAGACGAAAAAGATGCAGGACGAGATCCAGAAGGCCACGGACAATACCATAAAAAAGATAGACGACCTGCTTGCGCACAAGGAAAAAGAGATAATGACCGTGTGACTTTTGTGTCAGGCATGTAGGAGGAGAAACGATGCTCAGACATCCGATTTCCAGGATACTTGCGTTATATCTGTCTATTGCAGTGACAGCGCTGTCTACGCCCGGTCATGTATGGGCGATGTTCGTTCCGTCCGCCGACCCCTCTCATATCAGGGCCGAGGACATGCAAAGGGTGAGAGCCGTCCTCGAATCGAAGGCGGTCGGCCAGAGGCTTGTCGACCTGGGCCTTTCGCCTGAGGAGGCGATGAGCAGGCTGTCTCTTCTCTCCGACGAGCAGCTTCATCAACTTGCAGTGAATCTCGACTCGCTTCAGCCCGGGGGTGATGGCGTCGGCGCGGTGATATTCCTGCTTCTTGTGGCCATTGTAGTGGTCGTCGTCCTGCAGGCAACCGGTCATGAGATTGTCATAAAAAGATAAGGAGGACTATCGATCATGAAGAACATGCTATCGTCTTTCTATGCCAAGCCGCTTTCGATCTATCTTGCATTTGCAATGCTCATACTCTCCACGCTTGCAGGCCATGCCGAGGCCATGTTCCTTCCGCAGACAGACGGGCAATCCGTCTCGGAAGCGGCGTTTGATCGCACGGCTGATGTCACGAAGATCCGCTCGGTGCTCGAGAGCAAGCAGATAGCCCAGAGGCTCATGGACTACGGACTAACCTATGATGAGGCGATGGCCAGGATAGACAGCATGTCCGACGAGCAAGTGCATCAGCTTGCATCCAATCTAGATTCTCTTCAGGCCGGAGGGGATGTGGTGGGCACCGTCGTTGGGCTCTTGATCATAGCCCTGCTTGTTGTCTTGCTCATATATCTGCTCGAAGGCCGTATCGAGGTGAGACGCAGATAGGGCATGGGTTTCGACCGCTTCGTAAACAAGTCTTTCCAATTTTTCATCATCCTTATATGCGGGTGCGCAACGCTCGATTCGGTGGCTACCGACCCCGGGAGCGATAGCCGGAGCGTCCATATTCACAATATCCCGTTCTTCAGGCAATCAGGTGATGATTGCGGGCCTGCCGCCCTCGCCTCTGTCTT
>JBBIMH010000020.1:31317-60466 GCA_037444505.1 Nitrospirota bacterium
GCCGGAAGATGGATGCTCGTAATAAGCAAAGAGGGGATTGGGGAGTGATGCTCAGGCTGCGCGCAGCTCTCATAGCAACGATGCTCACTCTGTCCGGCTGCTCTGCCTTCCCGAGGATAATAGTCCTCCACGACCCCCTTTCCGCGGACGAGCATGTCAGGCTCGGAATGATCTATGAATCTGAAGGCAAGACAGAGCTTGCCGCCGGCCGGTATCGCGCAGGCATAAAAAAAGACAAGACCCATTTTACATCCTGGCTCCATCTTGCAGAGCTTTCATACAAGACCGGAAACTTCCGCGAGGCTGAAAAGGCCTTTGAAAAGGCGATACGGCTCAGGCCGGAAAACGGAGACCTGTACAATAATCTCGCCTGGACGTACATCCAACAGAGGCGCAGGCTCGAGAAGACTGAAGAGCTCGTGAGAAAGGCGATGGAACTCACCCCATCCAACCGAGCATACTATCTCGATACCCTGGGAATGGCACTTCTGAGACAGGGCAGGGTGAGCGAAGCCATCGAGGCCCTGAAGGCCTCTGCTCAAGCAATACCGGAGGACAGACCTGCAATAAAGGCGGAGGCCTTCAGGCACCTTGCAGAGGCATATAAAGAGGCGGGGGATGAGCAGGCGGCACAGGAAGCGGATTTGACAGCAGACGGATATTATGCTATAAATAACAGCAGGCCTTGAACTTATCAACCCATCTATCCCCGTAAGTACATATTCATTCACCAAATTTTTCAGTCAGGGGAGGCGGTATGCCTGGACGGCTCAAGAAAATCGTGGATTACGTCAGAGACCACTCCATCCTCAAGAACCTCGCCCTTGCAAACATGAAGCTCATGGTCGGCGAGGATGTGACCGAAGTGACCGAAGACACACCGGATGATGCAGAAAAGGAGAAGAAGTACATTGAAGCCGCCAAGGCAATCCTCAAAAAGGACAAGCTAGACATAAAATTCTGATCCTTAATCCTAAAGGAGGAGAAGCTATGCTGAAGGCACTGGCCCCGGGTTTTTTGCTCACGGTTGTCCTCGCTGCGGTATCATATTTTGTCTCCACCATCCATGATGCACTCGATGCACTCGTGATAGCGCTTATCGCGGGCATGTTGTTCAGGCTCTTGTTCGGCGGACAATCATGGTTTGTCCTCGTTGTGGCGTATGCAAAGGATTTGAAAGACGTCCTGATCCCCATCGGCGTGTTGCTCTATTCGGCCACCATCAACATCAACAAGTCTCTCACCCTTCCCATAAACGCCTATATCCATATGGTGGTCTCCGTGGCGGTCCTGCTCATCGTTGCGCTCGTATTCGGCAGGCTGCTTAAGCTTCCCCCGAAGACGAACTGGCTCACTGCAATAGGCTCCGCCATCTGCGGCGCATCGGCCATAGCCATATCATCCACCGCCATAGATGCGAAGGACGAGGACATATCCAATTCCCTTATAGCCATAACGCTGGTCGGTCTGATCGCCCTTGCTCTCTATCAGGTGCTTCCGTTCGTGATGGGCCTGCGTGCCGAGGACTATGCGATCCTCTCCGGCGCGACTCTGCACCAGACCGGCATCGTGAAGATCGCGACATCAGGCCTCGGAGAAATCCAGAAGAGCATAGCCCTGCCTGTGAAGGTCCTGAGGACCGCTCTCATTCCCTTTATCGCGCTGGTGTTTTTCTATATTACAGTGGAGCGCGAGGGGTACAAGAAGGGCACGGGTTATCTATTGCTCGTGCTCATCGCATTCTTTGTGATACTCGGCTTGTCCGCTTTCCTTCCGGCATTCGCCGCCTTGTCGAAGATGGCGGGGATAAAGATCGCCACAACCGTGATCTTCTCCATTGCATTCGCCAACCTCGGACTTCTGGTTGACTTCAAAACCGTGAGGCTCAAGCCGATCATCGTGGCCTTTATTGCATGGGCGGCTTCTCTCGGTGCTTTTATGCTGATGATATAATCCGTTCGGTTTCTCCCCATACCCTTCGCAGGGTGTGGGGAGTTTCCATCGGGGTCCGTCTGTATGGAAAGAGTTATATATCGCAGGTTATGGCTCGCCGTCGGCTGGGCCATGGTGGCGCTTGTCGTCTTTATGTCGCTCACACCTTCTCCTCCGGGAATAATCGCAAGATTCGGCGATAAGGCCGCGCACTTCATATCATATCTCGGCCTGATGTCTTGGTTCGGTCTTGCTTACACAAAAGGCCGCTCTCACATGCTGCTTGCATGCTCATTCATTCTGATGGGCGTGCTCCTCGAATCCATACAACACATAACCCGCTTCAGGACGTTCGAGGTCCTAGATATACTGGCGAATGCCTCCGGCGTGATGGGTGGCTGGATCTTGTCAGGCGCATATCCTGAGTGCAGAAGCCGCTGGAAGGCCTGAAGGCCGGGACGGCATGGATCATAAGCAAAACAATATATTTCCATTAACAAATTTAATGAGCATAAGAGGGGTTTGGCCTTGACAACCCGCGGCGCTTCCTGTAAATTCCACCACTGTATAACGCCTGTTTCCCTACTATAAAAGGAGCAAAATATGAAAGAGGGTCCGCTTCTCATACATATCCCGAACATGCCAGAGCATGTCACCTATACTTGGGTCGCTATGGGGGTGCTCATTGTGGCTGCTGCAGCGGCACGCATGACTATCAAGCGGAACGAGGCGCCGTCCGGCATCCATAACCTTTTCGAAAGCATCGTCACTGGGCTTCTAAATTATATGGATGAGGTGATGGGGCCGGAGGGAAAGAAGTATTTCCCTCTGATCGGCTCTCTCTTCCTGTTCATTCTCGTATCCAATCTTCTCGGTCTTATTCCCGGCTTCGACTCGCCGACGGCGAACATCAATACCACGGCGGCGCTTGCGCTCGTCTCATTTTCTGCCACCCATATCATCGGCGTGGGAAGACACGGACTCTCGTATTTCAAGCACTTTGTAGGACCTATGCCGCTCCTTGCTCCGATAATGATACCGATAGAGGTCATAAGCCATCTGGCGCGGCCGCTTTCTCTCTCGTTCCGTCTCTTCGGCAATATGGTGGCAAAGCACAAGCTGCTGCTCGTACTCGCCCTGCTCGCTCCGTATCTCGCGCCGGTGCCAGTCCTTGCGCTCGGAGTTTTCGTGGCATTCATCCAGGCGGGCGTCTTCACGCTCCTTACCATGCTCTACTTGGCAGGTGCCATAGAAGAGGCGCATGGGAGCGAGCATCATTAAAAAAGAGGCCGAATCTCTAATCCCTATGACTGAATGTATTTAGAGTCGTAAGGATTCAGGATTCGTCATTGGGTCGCGTCTCTCAAGTCCATTACCCCGGGGGAGCGGTTTCTGCGATTGCAGGATCCACCGGGAGGTATCACCCCGGCTTACATCCGGACGGACATCAATCTTTAGAGAAAGGAGGGGACCATGAAGAAAAGAATCGTTCTGCTCCTCACCTTCGGCCTGATGCTTATTGCATCGGCGGCATTTGCAGAGGAGGCCGAGTCTGCGGCAAAGGCGGTTACCGGCCTTACATCCGCTGTGGCAGCGCTCTTCGCAATAGCCATCGCGGCATTCGGCGGCAGCATCGGCATGGGCCTCAGCATCAGCAGAGCCATGGAGGGCATCGCCAGGAATCCCGAGGCATCCGGCAAGATCATGACCACCATGATCATCGGTCTCGCGCTCATCGAGTCGCTGGCGATCTACACCCTGGTCATTATATTCATCAAGGCTTAGGCGACCGGGCGACACTATCTTACAACTTAAAAGGGCGGCTTCGGCCGCCCGATTCATCTGTTCTTATTCTCGAACTCCTCATATTTCTGTTTGAATCCACCGACGTCAAAGGGTATAATAACCTGTCTTGCAGACAGCAACCGAAATCCAATCCATCGTAATACCTCTCCCGGCCGCTTTTTTAGAAGGGAGAATATCCCTTATCGACAGGGGGGAGAGGGATGTATCCTATATCATATCGTTTCTATCTTGAAACGACTGAATAAACCGGAGGCAAAGGCATAGTATGGGGATAGTTCGGGTTCGTTTCGCGCCGAGTCCTACCGGCGCCCTTCATATCGGCGGGGTGAGGACCGCGCTTTTCAACTGGCTCTTCGCACGCCATCACAAGGGGACATTCATTCTGAGGATCGAGGACACCGACAGGAGCAGGTCGACCGAAGAGTCCATACGCATCATTCTCGAAGGCATGAAGTGGCTCGGACTCGACTGGGACGAGGGGCCGTATCGCCAGACGGACAGGATGGAAATATATCGTGAACACGTGGACCGGCTTCTCAAAGAGGGAAAGGCATACTACTGCTACTGCACTCCCGAGGAGCTCGAGGCCAGGAGAAAACAGGCGCTTGCAGCAGGCAGGCCGCCGAAGTACGACAGAAAGTGCCTGGGTCTCAAGGATCCACTCGCGGGGAGGAAGCCGGCGGTGCGTTTCCTGTCATCGGACGAGGGTCAGACGGTCGTGCGGGATCTAATTCGAGGGGCGGTCTCTTTCGACAACAAACAACTCGATGACCTGATCATACTCCGCTCCGACGGTGTGCCTACATACAATTTCGCGGTCGTAGTGGACGACGTCACAATGAAGATCTCGCATGTAATCCGCGGCGACGACCACCTGAACAACACCCCGCGCCAGATCCAGCTCTATCGCGCCTTGGGATACGAACCGCCCGAGTTCGCTCATCTTCCGATGATACTTGGACCGGACAAGACTAAGCTGTCGAAGCGGCATGGCGCGACAGCGGTCACGGAGTACGAAGATATGGGTTATCTTCCTGAGGCGCTTGTGAACTATCTTGCGAGGCTGGGGTGGTCCGCCGGAGACCAGGAGATATTCTCACGGGATGAGCTGATAGAAAAATTCAATCTCGAGAATGTGGGCAAGGCCGCCGCCGTTTTCAATCCCGAGAAGCTCCTCTGGCTGAACCATCATTACATACAACAGGCGGAAACAGAGAGGCTTGCGGATCTGCTTCTGTCCCTCTTTAAAAAAGACGGCACGGTTCGGCCCGGCGGAGAGCCGGATAGGGAATGGTTGAAAAAGCTCGTCGGCATACTGAAAGAGCGCAGCCACACCCTTCTCGAGATGAAGCAGTCCGCGCTTCCGTTCATACTCGATGAGATCAAGATAGACGAGAAGGCCGGGGCCAAGCATCTGACGCTGGACGCTGCAGGGCTCCTCCAGGAGCTTGCAGGGAGGCTCAAGACCATAGATCCGTTCGTGCATGCAGAGATAGAAAAGGTCTTCAATACCATTGTGCAGGAGAGGGGCGTCAAGCTCGGGAAGATCGCTCAGCCCGTGCGCGTGGCGCTGATCGGTGGAACCGTAAGCCCGGGCATCTACGAGGTCATCGAGGTGATGGGAAAGGACAAGACCCTGAATAGGATAGAGGCCGCGCTCAGGCTGATCGGCGCTCGTTCTTAGATTTGTCAAATCAGCGGTTTTGGGCTACAATAACCCTATGCGTCTCGACCTGTATCTCAAACAGAGCCGCATCATAAAACGCAGGGCGCTCGCGCAGGCGATATGCAGCGCCGGCAGGGTGCTGGTGAACGGCGGAGAGGCGAAGCCCTCGAAGACAGTGAAGCCCGGGGACAGGCTCTCCATTCTTTTTCCGTCCAGGAGGGTGGAGATCGAGATACTCTCGCTTCCGGAAAAGGGTCGAGGCCTGGAGGCCGAAGAATCATACCGCGTAACATCCGAGGTGCGTGGTTAAGCTGCATGGAAGATAGAGCCCGCATATTAATCACAATGGGAGATCCCGCAGGCATTGGGCCCGAGATCATCGCAAAGGCCTTGGAGGCCGGCGAGGTGCAGTCGCTCTGCCGTCCGCTTGTGATAGGTGATGCCGCTGTAATGAAAAAGATAATAGAAGATCTCAGGCTTTCGGTCTCGGTCCATGCCGTCTCGTCCTTGAGCGAGACAGGTCAAGCGCCTAAAAGTCTGGATGTGCTTGATCTCAAGAATGTGAACATGTCGTCTCACCGATGGGGCAGGCCGGGCCCGGCCTGCGGCAGGGCTGTGGTGGAATATATAAAAAAGGCGGTGGAGCTCATCAAGGCAGGGGATGCAGATGCGCTCGTAACAGCCCCCATAAACAAGGAGATGATGAACGCCGCGGGCTATTCATATGCAGGCCATACAGAGCTCCTGGCCGAGCTTACTGGTTCGAGGCAATTCGGCATGATGTTCATCGGAGGGGGGCTCAGGCTCATCCTCGCCACGATTCACCTTGCGATCAAGGATGTGCCGGCTGCTATCACTACGGAGCGGGTGCTCGGTGCCATAAGACAGGCGCATGTTGCAATGAGGCTCTTCGGCATTGAGAGGCCCAAGATCGGGGTGGCCGCGCTCAACCCCCATGCCGGCGAGGGCGGGCTTTTCGGCACAGAGGAAATGGACAGCATCCTGCCTGCTGTGCTCGACGCGCGCGCCGAGGGGATCGATGCCAGCGATCCCATGCCTGCTGACACGCTCTTCTATAAAGCCCGCAACAATTACTTCGATATCGTCGTCGCCATGTATCACGATCAGGGGCTGGCGCCGCTCAAGATGCTTGCGTTCGGAAACGCGGTGAACGTGACTGTGGGTCTTCCCATCATACGCACCTCCGTCGACCACGGCACTGCATACGATATAGCAGGCAAGGGCTGCGCGGATCCCGCAAGCCTGATCGAGGCGGTGAGGCTCGCGGTGCAGATGGCGGGATTGAGAAAGCGGGCATTGGAGGCGAAGGCATGATGGAAAGGGGCGGGCTTTTCAACCGCGACCATATCTTTGCTGTGGCCTTTTTCGCTGGGCTTATATTCATCCTCTATCAGGCTATACGGCTCATATCTCCTTTCTCCTCTGCATTGCTGTGGGGCACTGTGATTGCGCTTGCGCTCTATCCAGTCAACAAGAGGGTGCTCGCGCTGGTCAAGGGAAGACGGGGAGTGGCTGCGGCGGTCATGACCGCAGTTACATTCTTCCTCGTCATAGGGCCTGCGGCGGGCCTTCTTGCCGTGCTGGCGTCTCAGGTGACCGACCTGTATCATAGGGCATCGCTGTTCATACAGTCAGGAGAATGGGCCCGGCTATGGGAATCCATCAGGGCGTCCGCGCTCGGCGCTATCTTCGATAGCCCTGTAATGGAACAGTTAGATATAAAGAACACCCTCCTCCGCGGTCTCGGCGAGATATCTACGGCCATCGCCTCTCAGGCCGGGGACATTCTCAAAAATACGCTCCTCTTCATCATAAACTTCTTCATCATGCTCTTTTCGCTTTTCTTTATATTCAGGGACGGAGAGTCATACTACGCCAGACTGATGGATGTCTTGCCGTTCTCCGCGGATTTCAAGAACTCGGTGGCCGAAAAACTCTCGGATACATTCTATGCAGTGGTAAACGGTCTCTTCTTAGTGGCGGTCATCCAGGGCTTTATGACCGGACTGGGCTTCGCCGTCTTCGGCGTGCCGTTTTCCGTATTCTGGGGAGTGTGCGCGGCGTTTCTCGCGCTGCTTCCAGTGGGCGGCGCGGCGCTTGTATGGGTCCCGGGGGCGCTGTATCTTCTGTTTACGGGAGAGACGCTCGAGGGCGTCTTCCTCATCATCTGGGGTGCTATACTCGTGAGCCTGCCGGATAATTTCCTAAAGCCTCTGCTCATAGGGAAGAAGGCGAAGCTGCCCACCTTTTTTCTATTTCTCGGGATACTCGGGGGCATCAATGTCTATGGGCTTCTGGGCATCCTGATCGGCCCGCTCATAGTCACGCTTCTTACCGTCTTCGTCCGGATATACAGGGACGAATATCTGAACCGGGTCGGCGTATAAATTCCGCAGCAATCATTTTCGGAAGGGAGATTCAGTAGATGGAAGATCTGTCGAAGTCGGATACATGGCGTGTATTCAGGATAATGTCGGAATTAGTCGAGGGGTTCGAGGCGCTGAACAACATCGGCCCCGCGGTGACCATATTCGGCAGCGCCCGCGTGGAACCGGGCTCTGTATATTACAACAAGTGCCTCAAGGTCGCGGAAGACCTTGCGAAAAAAGGCTTTGCCATCATATCAGGCGGCGGGCCCGGCATCATGGAGGCGGCGAACAAGGGCGCTCAGAATGCAAACGGCATATCCGTGGGCCTCAACATTGAGCTCCCCATGGAACAGATGCCGAACAATTTCCAGGACATCAGAGTGGAATTCCGCTACTTTTTCGTGAGGAAGCTCATGTTCGTCAAGTATGCGGTGGGGTATGTGATATTTCCGGGCGGCTATGGTACGATGGACGAGCTCTTTGAGGCGCTCACGCTCATCCAGACAAAGAAGATACGGAGCTTTCCCGTAGTGCTTGTGGGCTCGGAATACTGGAAGGGGCTTATAGACTGGCTCAAGGGCACCGTCCTCGGCATGGGCGCTATAAGCCCGGAAGACCTCGACCTGATGCATATCGTCGACGACCCTGCAGAGGTGACGGATATCATCCTGAAACGCTACAAGGACAGGACGGGCCCGTTTCCGCAAGACAGGAGAGAGAAGGTCAGGCGGGGGGTATGAGCGGAGGCCGCATCATTTCTGCGATCTCATGGCCTTCTTCTGCCTCCTGCGCTCTTTGATGGACTTGAGCCTCTCTGCAGCGCCTATCTTGCGGAAGATGCGCTCTATCCTGTCTCTGTATATGAGAGCGAATATGATGGCTCCGAGGCTTATGCCCACTACAGAGAAGAACGCCCAGTAGCGCTCATCCCGAAACAGCGCCCCTCCGAGAGTGAGAAGCGTAGTGCCGAGGAGCCTGCCGGTTGTAGATACGAGGAGGAATTCCTTCTGGCCCATGTGCCCGAGGCCCAGAAGATAGCACAATATATCCTTCGGAAAACCCGGGATGAGGAACATGAGAAATGCGAGGAACGCGCCCTTGTGCTTCATTACGAAATCGTAGCGCCTGAGCGTCTCGGGATTCACTACCATATCCACAAGCGGCCTTCCGAGGAGCCTAGCAAGTCCGAAGGCCAGCCAAGAGCCGATTGTGAGGCCTATGGTGGAGAATACGATGCCCCAGAATGTGCCGAAGAAAATGCCGCCTACAAACCCCGTGACCTCGCCAGGGACAGGGGCTGCGATCACCTGGACTATCTGGAGACCGATGAATATGAATATGGCGGATCCGCGACGCTCGTTGATCAGCTCTATTAATTTCTGCCGGTCGGTGAAATACACGAAGAGGCCGAGTGTGTGCATGAGGTAGATGGATCCGGCCACCAGCAGTATGAACAGGCCGAATTCTATGATCGTTCTTCTTGAGATGGACAGCATGTAACTTTAGAGCGGCCTACTTTCTGAAGAGATCATCGAGGGTCTGCCTGGCCTTCGATGCGCCGTCCGCAGCCGATATGGATGCCTCGCGGAACACGAAGTAATCGCAGAAGTTGGCCCTGTCCTTGGTTTTCACGGGCTCTGCAACCGGCTCGCGGCATTGTTTAGACGCCCCGGGGTCATATAATCCGCAGTTGAGGCAGCAGTGCAGGTCCGAACGGCAGTACGGACACTCTTCCCTTCTGCCCGGCCTCTTTTGGGTGTCGAGGACGTTTTTGCATGCGTGGCAGCGGTACATGATAGGGACAATATAGCTGATTACTGAGGATTAGACAAGCTCAAAAACCGAGATTAAGGAGGTCGATATTATGGCGCTTAGGGAAATAAGACCGGAGTCTCTCGCGGAGAATCCATTCAGCCTCATAGGGCGTGACTGGATGCTCGTGACTGCGGGTACGATGGAGGGCTTCAATACCATGACCGCGAGCTGGGGCGGCATGGGCGTGCTGTGGGACAGAAGCGTATGCTTCATATTCATCAGGCCGACGAGATATACATATGAGTTCATTGAGAGGTCTGATTCGTTCTCTCTCTCGTTTTTCGAAGAGAAATATAGAAAGGCCCTCCAGTTCTGCGGCTCTCACTCCGGCAGGGACACGGACAAGATAAAGGGCACGGGACTCACCCCTTTTGCCGAATCCGGGGTGATCGCATTCAAAGAGGCGAGACTGGTCATAGCCTGCAGGAAGATATATTTTCAGGATATCCTGCCTGCGAACTTTCTCGACTCTTCCATCGATAAGATGTATGCAAAGAAGGACTATCACAGGATGTACGTCGGAGAGATTACAAAGTGTCTAGTCAGGTGACGGCATCTCGATAGGAAAGAGGGTGGAACATTCTATCCAATATGAAGATAAAGGATATCGAACGCCTCTCGCAATGGTTCAACGATTACGTCGGCTCGTTCTATTCAGGCGATGCGGAAGATGATAGGAACTACATGGTCAAGGAATTTCATACCGCAAGGGTGAGGGAGAACATCGCCTCTATATGCGACGGCATAGACATGGATGATAACAAGAGAATGCTTGGGGACGCGGTTGCGCTGTTCCATGACCTGGGCAGGTTTCAGCAGTATAGGGACTACAAGACATTCAGGGACAGCGATTCGGTGAATCACGCTGCGCTCAGCTCAAAGGTGCTCATAGACAACAACGTACTCGGCGCCCTCCCGAAATTTGAGCAGGACGTGATAATCCGCGCGATCAATCTGCACAATGCATTCGAACTGCCCGATGGGCTCGACGAAGATGTACTGCTTATGGCGAGGCTCATTCGTGATGCAGACAAGCTCGACATATGGCGGGTGTTCATCGAGCACTATCGGACAAGAAAGGAGGATCGTGCAAGCGCCGTGACCCTGGGGCTTCCTGATTGGCCTGCCTACTCCGAGGGCATATTGGAATGCCTCAACGAGGGCAGGATGGCGCGGCTTGCTCAGCTCAGGACCCAGGACGACTTCAGGCTGCTGCAGCTTTCCTGGATATACGACCTCAATTTCAGACCGACATTCGAGATGGTCGTCAACAGGAGGATTATAGAAGACATAGTGCTTGGACTGCCCGAAGAGCCTGAAGTCATCAGGGCGGTGAATATGGTGAAAAGGTATGTGCAACAGAGGCTGGCTGATCCTTAAGAAATCCGACGACTCGTTGTCGCAAGCTCAGGTCATCGGAATAGGTCCTGAGAGGCGATCTACCTTTCATGACAGAAACGGGGGGAAGGCCTAAAGGCAGGTATTTTTCTTGACATCAAAAGATGATAGATGTTAATATCGCTCGAATTCGGAGGATTTCATTGTGAAACTCGCCATAGGCTCCGATCACGGAGGATGGGAGCTCAAAGAAGAAATCAAGAAATACCTCAAGAATATAGCGGAGATAGAGGTCGTCGACTTCGGGGCCTCCGGGCCGGAGTCCGTAGATTATCCTGATTTCGGGAGGATGGTGGCGGAGGCGGTTTCGGAAGGCCGGGTGGACAGGGGCATTCTCATATGCGGCACAGGCATAGGCATGTCCATTGTGGCCAACCGTTATCCAAGGGTCAGGGCAGCCTTGTGCCACGACCATTTTACCGCGAGGATGAGCAGGCTTCACAATGATGCGAACATACTCGTGATGGGAGAGAGGGTGATCGGCAAGGGTGTGGCCCTCGATATCGTGAAGACCTGGCTCGAAACGGAATTCGAAGGGGGCCGCCATCTGAAGCGGCTCGAGAAGATAAATCAGCTTGATACATACAAAAAAGGAAGATGACATGTTCGATATGACGGAACTCAAGGAGACCGACCCAGAGGTCTATGATGCAGTAAAGTCTGAGAAAGAGCGCGAGCTTACAAAGATCGTGCTCATCGCCTCGGAAAACTATGTAAGCCGCGCCGTGCTCGAGGCGCAGGGCTCTGTCTTTACGAACAAATATGCAGAGGGGTATCCAGGCAGGCGCTACTACGGAGGATGCGAATATGCGGACCGAGTGGAGAACCTGGCGATCGAGCGTGCAAAGAGGTTGTTCGGCGCGGAGCATGTTAATGTGCAGCCGCACTCCGGCTCCCAGGCGAACATGGCTGTGTACTTCAGCGTGCTCCAGCCGGGAGACACCATACTCGGGATGTCGCTTCCGCACGGCGGCCATCTCACCCATGGCGCCAAGGTGAGTTTTTCAGGGACGCTCTATAAGTCTGTATCGTATGGAGTGGACAGAAAGACAGAGCTTATCGACTACGACGAGGTGGAGCGGCTCGCTGTGGAGCATAGGCCCAAGATGATCATCGCCGGCTACAGCGCCTATTCTAGGACAATAGACTTCGCCCGTTTCCGAAAGATCGCGGACAGGGTCGGCGCCTATCTCATGGCTGATGTAGCGCATATCGCGGGGTTGATCGCGGCGGGCGAGCATCCCAGCCCGGTTCCGTATGCGGACTTTGTCACGACAACGACCCACAAAACCCTTCGGGGGCCGCGGGGCGGCATGATCATGTGTAGGGAAAAATACGCAAAGGCTGTTGACAAGCAGATATTCCCGGGCATACAAGGCGGGCCGCTTGTGCATGTGATCGCTGCAAAGGCTGTTGCGTTCAAAGAGGCCTTGATGCCGGAGTTTCGGGACTACCAGATACAGGTGAGAAAGAATGCACGCGTTCTCGCCAAGGTGCTCGTCGATGACGGATTCCGCATCGTTTCCGGCGGCACGGACAATCACCTCATGCTCGTTGACCTTACGCCGAAAGGCATAACCGGCGCGGACGCCGAGGCGGCGCTCGACTCTGCGGGCATCACAGTGAACAAGAATAGCATCCCATACGACGAAAAGCCCCCTATGGTGACGAGCGGCATAAGACTGGGCACGCCTATCGTGACCACGCGCGGCATGAAGGAGCCGGAGATGAAGATCGTGGGCGACCTCATCTGCGAGGCGCTTGCGAACATCAAAGCGCCGGAGAAACTTGCCGCCGTTCGGGAGAAGACGAGGGCGTTTTGCTCTAAATTCCCGATATTTGCAATGGAAGGCGCTAAGTTATAATAGAATATCTTCTGCGCCGGACTTCGGAGCCGGAGCAACAGCCGAAATGCAGGGCCTCGACCTTCGAGGCGCAGGTTTGGCCGGCGATGCTTGAAATCCTTTGTGATTCGGCGTGAGCGATTTGGAGCCTGTCATGACCAGACCATCCTGGGACGAATATTTCATGGAGATCGCCCACCTGGTGAAGAAGCGGGCGACGTGCCTCAGACGGCAGGTAGGAGCGGTCATCGTAAAGGACAAGAATATCCTTGCGACAGGCTACAACGGCGCTCCGTCCGGCATAGAGCACTGCCTCGAGAGAGGCTGCCTGCGGGAGCAGCTCGGCATCCCTTCCGGTGAGAGGCACGAGATCTGCCGCGGCCTGCACGCGGAGCAGAACGCCATCATCCAAGCGGCCAAACACGGCACGGGCATCCAGGGCGCCACCCTGTACTGCACGAACCAACCCTGCGGGATATGCGCCAAGATGATCATAAATGCAGGTATCTCACGGATCGTATATGAGGACGGTTATCCGGACCCGCTTGCAGCGGAGATGCTCCAGGAGTCCGGGATGGAGATCGTCCAGTTCGCGAGGAAGTGAGCAGAGGGGCGAGGCATCCGTTCCGTGTCTCGAACCCAGCGAATCTATGTGTTCCGCCCGAATAGTCGGGAATATATAAAACGGATTATCGACTTTATCCGCTGTCATTATGCGCTGCCCATATTGCTCGAGCCTCGACAACAAGGTGGTGGACTCCAGGATCAGCAAGGAGGGGGACTCCATCCGCCGCAGGAGGGAATGCCTCAAGTGCGAGGGTCGCTTCACTACCTATGAACGCGTCGAGGATGTGCTGCCTTCGGTGATCAAGAAGGACGGGAGGCGCGAGCCGTTCGACCGCCAGAAGATACTCACCGGGCTCAAGAAGGCGTGCGAAAAGAGGCCGGTCAGCGTGGAGTCGCTCGAAAAGACCGTCGACGAGATAGAGAGGACGCTCCAGGAAAAGGGGCTCAAAGAGATTCCCAGCTCCGTCATTGGCGAAGAGGTCATGAACAGGCTGCATGATCTGGACGAAGTCGCGTATGTGAGATTCGCCTCTGTCTATCGCTCGTTCAAGGATATAAACGAGTTCATGAACGAGCTCAAGGAGATATTGAGCGCTAAGGAGATGAAGTCGCTGGAAAGCGGGAAGGCGCCTCAGCAATAGGCCCGCCGGCCCGCCTGCGCACCATGCAACGCGCTCGAATGCCCGGCCGTGTCCCCGTCCCCGTGAACTACTCTGCATGTCTGCTCTCATTGTAGATATAGCGGTGCCTGTGGCGGTAAGCAAGACCTTTCATTACATCGCTACGGATGATATCGCATCCAGGATAATAAGAGGCGCCCGCGTGATTGTGCCGTTCGGGACTAGGCGTGTCATAGGGACTGTCATCGGGCTTCCCCGCGGCTCAGACCATTCAGGTCTCAAGCCGGTCCTCGATGTCCTTGACGAGACCATTCCACCCCGCCTTCTCTCCCTCGCGGAATGGATGTCCGAGTATTATATATACCCCGTCGGCCTGACCATAGATACAATGGTGCCCAAGGCCGTATCTCGCCTGAAACCGAGGAAGGCGCGATATATAATCCTCACAAAAGCCGCCTCAGACGGACTCATGCCGAAGGCTGCAAGGCAGCGGGAGTTGATGAGGCTGTTGACCGAGGCCGGCATGTTACGGCTCGACGGGCTAAAGGGTTTTTCAGCCCGCACGATAAAGGCGCTCCAGGAGGCGGGCATGATCGAGATAGTCGAGGAGGATCCATCCCGGCCTGCCTCTTCTGTGCCTCCTTTCGAGCCGGACGAGCCGCCGCCTCTCCAACCTGAGCAGAAGGAGGCGGTCCTAAGGATATGCGAGGCCATAGACAGGAACGGCTTCGAGCCATTTCTCCTGCACGGTGTGACAGGAAGCGGCAAGACAGAGGTGTATCTCCAAGTCATATCACGCCTAGCAGGCAGCGGAAAGGGCGCAATCGTACTCGTGCCGGAGATCAGCCTGACGCCGCAACTTTTGGGCAGATTCAGGCGGCGCTTCGGCGACAGGGTGGCTGTCCTTCACAGCCGTCTTACAGACAGAGGCCGGGCGGATGAATATCGCAGGATCAGGAAAGGAGATGTGGATGTCGTGGTCGGCGCCCGATCCGCTGTATTCGCGCCGTTCGAGAGGCTCGGCGCGATCGTCGTGGACGAGGAGCACGAAGGGTCATACAAGCAGGAGGACGGCCTTAGGTATCATGCAAGAGACGTCGCCGTCATGCGGGCCAAGCTAGAGGGCGCCGTGGCTGTGCTCGGCTCGGCCACGCCGTCGCTCGAGAGTTTTTTCAATGCAAAGACAGGCAAGTATACCTATCTGAAAATATCCAACAGAATAGACCACAGGCCTATGCCGAGCGTCTCTATAGTAGACATGAGGACGCTTCCGAAGGCCGTGGTCCTGTCACAGAGACTCATCGAGGCGGTAAAGACTCGCATGGAAAGAGGGGAACAGGCGATGCTCATGCTAAACAGGCGGGGCTTTTCTCCTGTTCTTGTGTGCAGGGACTGCGGCGCTGTGCCCAGGTGTCCGAGTTGCAGCGTGTCTCTCACATATCACAAGGCCGACGGGCTGCTCAAGTGCCATTATTGCGATTTCTACACCTCCGCACCTGATATATGCCCGTCGTGCTCCGGCGCCGCTGTCAAGCCTCTCGGCGCAGGGACTCAGAGGATAGAGGAGGAGATCCGCTCGGCGTTTCCGAATTCCAAGATCGCAAGGATGGACAGCGACAGCGTCAAAGGGAGGGACGGCTACAACGAACTCCTCTCTATGGTGGACAGCGGCCGGATAGACATCCTCCTCGGGACGCAGATGATCGCAAAGGGCCATGACTTTCCCTCTGTAACGCTCGTGGGGATAGTGGATGCAGACACAGGCCTGAACCTGCCAGACTTCAGGGCAGCGGAGAAGAGCTTTCAGCTGATCACGCAGGCCGCGGGCAGGGCCGGTAGGGGCGATTCCGAAGGAGAGGTCATCATCCAGACATTGAATCCGGATCATTATGCAGTGCGCCACAGCTTGAGGCATGATTACGAAGGTTTCTACGAGCAGGAAATATCATATCGCACTCAGCTCGGCTATCCGCCCGTCGGCAGGATGGTGAAGATAGAGACCAGTGCCCCTGATGAGAAGACTGCAAAAGAAGCGATAGAGGCGGCGAAGAAGCGGATGCATGGCATGGCCAAGTCCGGAGAGGTCTCCCTCTTGGGGCCTGCGCCTTCGCCCATATCCAGTGTGCGGGGCAGATACAGGTATCAGATACTGCTCATCTCCCGAAGACGCGGACTCATGAGATCTATGGCGGCAGAGGGCCGCACTGCGGTAGAGGAAAAATTCGGCAGGCGGGTTCGGATCATCATCGACGTGGATCCGGGGCACCTAATGTAGGCCTGTATTTTCTTTGAGCCCTTGCATATGTTATTCATATCGGCAGCCCCTTTGGAACAGGCATCGGGATATGGCCGCCCATGCGGATCATGCCTGTCTCAACCTTTTCTACCACGGACACTACATCGGGAGAGAGGGATCGATATCGGCCTTTCACGGAGAGCGCATTTTGGTTTTGACCCGATACGTACGAAAAGTTAAAATAGGCATCGGATAATGTTGAGGGACGAGACCGCGAGACAGGGGCTTTCACCGGAATAGTTCGGAGACCTGCCTGTCTAAACATTACGGATGTCTTATATCCGCAAGAGTTAAGGCGCAGAGTACATGACTGATAAAAAGCAGGATACCGCGGTTGCGACGAACCGGAAGGCATACCACGACTATTTCATCGAGGAGACCATCGAGGCAGGGATGGCGCTCCAGGGCACAGAGGTGAAGTCTCTGCGTTTGGGGCTCGCCAATCTCACGGACAGCTATGCCATCGTGAAGAACAACGAGGTCTTCCTCCTGAACGCCAGCATAAGCCCGTATCCCCACGGCAACATCATGAATCACGAGCCTTTGCGGACGCGCAAGCTGCTTCTGCACCGCGAAGAGATACGGAAGCTCACAGGCAAGATGGCTCAGAAGGGATATACCCTCATCCCGCTCAAGATATATTTCGTCCGCGGCAAGGCGAAGACATTGCTCGGTCTTGCAAAGGGCAAAAAGGCATATGACAAGCGGGAGACGATAAAAGAGAAGGAGTCGAAGAGGGAGATGGAGCGCACAGTAAAGGAGAGGTCCAGATAAGCTGCGGATGATCGTCACAGACCGTCTCATGGAGATGAGCTGTGAGTTCGAAGATGACATTCGGCTCATCCCGCATCATGAGCCAATGAAAGGCGATGCTCGATGCTTTGTGCCGCGATGGAGCCGGAGGATGTCGCTCAGGTATTAAATTGTTGTTTTATTACGGTATTTGTTGGAAAAGTGCTTGACAGGATTTCTCTATTCTGGTAATCTTTAAGCGTCTCAAACGGCGGCGTAGTGCTGCATATCCGCCGTGCGATACACCGTAGGCGTGAAAGTTGCCGCGGGATTTCGTTGCAAAGGAGGGTAACTGCTTGGCTAAGGGTAAGGTGAAGTGGTTCAATGATGCCAAAGGTTATGGCTTCATTACCCAGGACAATGGCGAGGATGTGTTCGTGCACTACTCAGCCATCCAAGGCGACGGATTCAAGACCCTGAAAGTGAATCAGGAAGTCGAATTCGAGGTTACCAGCGGCCCCAAGGGCCCGCAGGCGACCAATGTAGTTAAATTATAAGTCGGCCTACGGCTCCGGATAATTTAACGAAAACTTCATTGCCCCGGTCGGTATCATGCGACCGGGGTTTTTTATTGAGGCCCGGCAGTCTCCGGCTGCGCCTCTTCTGAAGTCTTATTTTCATCCTGCGCAGCATCATGTCTCGTGGGAGCGTTCGGAGACGGTTCTATCGTAGGCATGATCTTGGCAGGAGTGTAGTTGGGATTGAGCTCATAGGCCTTCTCGAAGTTTTCCAGCGCCTTCTTTCTGCTCTCCTCATCCCCTCTCTTTCCTTTCAGATAATAGGCGTACCCGAGCAGATAGAAAGGCTCAGCCTCCGGCAGGATGGAGGCTGCCTTGTCGAATTCTGCGATCGCATCGTCGTAATTTTTCGCCTTTAGATACGACAACCCCTTTTCTATGTGCGCCGCGGCGGTTTTCGTGTCGAAGGCCTCTTCAGAGCCGTATGAAAGGCCTGACCCGATAATCGAGACCAGGATTGCAATTATAATGACTGCATGCGTCTTCACGCTCGACCCTCCCGTGTTCGGTGAATGGAATTAACCATATCACAGCCTGCTGTTTGATGTCAACAAATCTGTACGCCTATCGCCTGAATCTGCGACAAAATTGTCGAAGTCAGGATTTGCTGCGCTGACCGCTTTTTTCGATGGACAGAAAGATTAACGAGGGCCTATGCCTCGACAAAATTTTCCGGCATTACCCCATAGGATATCGGGCTTATAAAAATAAATCTATAAAATCAATTAATTATAGCTTTGGCATGGTACTTGATATAAGAGCGGCAAGCATGGAACAATGGGCACTGCCATCCCCCTTGCCCTCCTGCCCCGGAGGGACTACCCCTGGCAGTGTCCATTGTTCGGGCTTTCAGCAGAGAGGTTTTGGATATGTTTTTCAATTCATTTCAATATGAAAATATTTCGCCTGAGGATCTGAGACGGAAGATGCAAAAGGGGGCGGATCTCTTTCTGCTCGATGTGAGGACTCCGCAGGAAAACGCCGCCCAGGCCATAGACGGCTCGTATCTCATCCCCATAAACGAGCTGCCGCACAGGGTGGCGGAGCTGCCGAGGGATAAGGAGATCGTGGTCTACTGCCGGATCGGCAATCGGAGTGCATATGCAGCCGTCTATCTCAAGAGGCTCGGGTTTCGGGTAAAGAATCTCGAGGGTGGCATAGTACTCTGGAATATGACGGCCCCTCAGGACGATAAAAATTGCGAACAGGTGGGTTGCAAGGCGATATGAAGATGATGGATATGTGCAAGACGAGACTCAACTGCATTGCCGTGTATGCACTTCTGCTCATTATACTTTCTATGGCGGTGGCGTTCTACAGTTACGGAGCGGAATTGATTACACTCGAGGATGCAGTGGACATCGCGCTAAAGAGCAGTCCTGAGATGAAGGCTGCAGACGCGGATGTGGATGCCGCAAAGGCGGGCGTGCTCCGCTCCGCCTCCGGGTTCCTGCCGAAGGTCACCGTCTCCGAGACATACAGCAAGAGCGACAACCCTCTCATGGTCTTCGGCACGAAGCTGAACCAGGAGGCCGTCTCCTTATCGGACTTCAATCCTGCGGTCATAAACGATCCAGAGGCGGCTTCCGACTACAATACGAGGCTTTCTGTAATGCAGCCTGTATGGAACGGAGGCAAGGAGTATTTCGGCGTGCGCCAGGCAAGGCTCGCAAGGGATGCGTCGCTCAGCCAACGCGAGAGGAGGAAGCAGGAGACGGTCTTTAATGTGATAAAGGCGTACTATGGGCTGCTGCTCGCAAAGGAGCATCTCAAGGTCGCTGAAAAATCACTCGAGACGAGCGAAGGCAATATGAAACTCGCAGAGGCGAGATACAGGGCGGGCGCAGTGCTCCAGTCGGACTTTCTCCGGGCCAAGGTCCAGTACGCAGAAGTGAAAGAGATGGTCACCCGCGCCGAAAACGGGGTGAAGCTCGCGAAGGCCAACCTGAACTTCGCAATGGGAGTTGCGCAGTCCGCGGACTACGATGTCGATGGGGAATTGACCGCCCGGACAGTCGACCGGGACATAGACAGCCTCATAAAAGAGGCGGTGGAGAAAAGGCCTGACCTCGCTGCCCTCAAGCTGGGCCGCAGGAATGCGGAAACGGCAGTGAGCCAGGCGAGGACGGATTATATCCCGACCCTCAATGTGATGGGACAGGTGGACTGGCACAGCAGGGAGCTTGCCGGAGACGACGCCAAGAGCTGGGCCGTGTTCGCGGTGCTTTCGTGGAACATATTCGACGGCCTTGCGACGAAATCCAAGGTGAAAGAGGCGCTTGCCTCATCCGAGAAGATGAAGGCGCTCGAAGGCCGGATGGAGTCGGCTGTTGAGCTCCAGGTGAGGCAGGCATATTACAATTTGCTTGCTTCTATGGATAGAATAAACGCGACGGCAACATCGGTTCAGGAGGCTGAGGAGGGTTTCAGGATCGTGCAGAAGAGGTATCAGGCGGGCATGACGAATTTCGTGGACGTGCTCGGCGCGGAGAATGCCGTGATACGCGCGAAGACGAACGCCATCCAGGCGCTATATGACAACAACATTGCCCATGCAGAGCTGAGGCTTGCAGCCGGGACATTATAAGATTTTCTAATGCCAAGACATAAGGAGTGAACTATGAAGATAACCACGATTATAAAAGAAAAGATAGAGAAGACGAATAAAAAGATTCTATACGGCCTGTCGGCAGGCGCTGCAACCATATTGATCTTGGGCTATCTGATCTTTGGAAACGAGAATGGCCATGCAGATATAGCGGTCGTAGAAACGCCCATAGAGGTGAATGCGGTCACGCTTGCTCCGGAGACTATCGAGGACGTCATTTCAGCGGTCGGAGCCCTTTCGTCCAAGAACACCTCCGTGCTCTCGAGCAAGGTGATGGGCAGGGTGGTTTACATCGGAGTGAATGAGGGAGATTACGTCTCCCAGGGCCGGCTTCTCATGAAGATAGAGAGCGGAGAGATAAGCGCCCAGCTGTATCAGGCTCAGGCTGCATACAACAACGCAAAGCTAAATTACAACCGCATCAAGGGCCTCTATGAAGAGCATGCCGCGACCCAGATGGAGATGGACCAGGCCCAGCTCGGGCTCGAGACTGCGGAGGCCGGGCTCAATGCAGCGAAGGCGATGGAGGGATATACCGTCATCACAGCTCCGATCTCGGGCCAGATCGTGGAGAAGAGGATAAATCCCGGAGAGATGGCCATGCCGGGCCAGCCGCTTCTCAAGATAGAGGACAATAAAAACCTGAGGCTCGAGGTGACGATGAAAGAGCAGGACATACTCGCTGTTGAATCCGGCAAGACGGTAAAGGTCGGCATCGATGCGATGCCGGGCCGTGAGTTCAAGGGTCGTGTCTCACAGATAGTGCCGGCTGCGGATGCAAGGACCCACTCCTTCATAGTCAAGATAGACATACCATCCGAAAAGGGCTTAATAACCGGCATGTACGGAAAGGCTTTCTTTTCAAAGGGCGAAAGGGATGCCATACTCGTGCCTCGCTCTTCGGTGGTGACGATGTCCGGCGTGTCGGGCGTCTACATTGTGTCGCCCGAGGGCAGTGCCGTGTTCCAGATGGTGCAGCTCGGACATGAGTACGGCGACAGGGTAGAGGTCATCACAGGACTCAAGCCAGGCGATAGGGTAATCGTCGGCAGCCTGAGCGCGAGACTGGACGGTAAAAAGGTGATTCTTGCGAAGAACGATAATTGACAAGCTTGTAAAATAGCATTTTCACCGCTGAGAACGCCGAGGGCGCAGAGAAAGACGTCTATCCTTTGAATGGGTTATTTCCGCGTTCTCCGCGATCTCTGCGGTAAATCGGACTTTTTACGAGTTCATCATAATTGATAAAAGGTATTGGCAATGAAGCTCAATATAAGCGGAAAGATAACCGAATACTTCATAAACTCCCAGCTCACCGTGCTTTTGATGGCTGCCGCAGGCCTCATCGGCCTGTTCGCGCTCATCTTCACACCGCGCGAGGAGAACCCACAGATCGTGGTGCCGGCCGCTAATGTGATGGTGCAGATGCCCGGCGCATCGGCGAAAGAGGTGGAGGAGCTCGTCTCGAAGCCTTTAGAGGCGAAGCTCTGGGAGATACCCGGCGTGGAGGATGTCTATTCGGTCTCCATGAACTCCCTCTCTGTGGCTACGGTGAAGTTCTATGTGGGCCAGGACAAGGAGCGCTCTCTGGTAAAACTCTATGACAAGCTCATGTCCAACATGGACTTTGCTCCGCCGGGGGCCTCGCAGCCTCTTGTAAAACCCATAGATGTCGATGACGTGCCGATAGTGGCCGTCACCCTGTCTGCAGCGCCGGGCTCAAGTCATGATGACACGAGTCTGAGGCTCGTGGCAGAGTATGTGCTCGACGAGCTCAGGAAGGTGCCAGGTGTCGGCAACACGGTCATCATAGGCGGCAGGAGCCGTCAGGTGCGCGTGACCCTCGATCCCATGAAAATCGCGGGATACGGCCTGTCGCCGCTCCAGATTGCGCAGGCCATCGGCATGTCCAACAGGAATCTCGTATCCGGCGAGCTCGAGCAGGGCACGAGGAAGATGATGCTCGAGACCGGCGGATTCTTCGAGAAGGCCTCAGACGTCGAGAAGGCGGTCGTCGGCGTGCACAATGGAAGGCCTGTGTACCTGGGGGATGTGGCAGACGTCTCCGACGGCTTCGAAGAGACCCAGCGGCTCACGAGGATAGGTTTCGGCGTGCATTACGCCGGAAAGGAGGGCTCGATCGAGCGGCCTGCGGTCACTGTGGCTCTCGCAAAGCGCCAGAAGCTGAATGCGGTCAAAATCTCTGAGCAGATACTGTCGAGGTTCGATGCTCTCAAGAAGGAGATAATACCGCCCGGCGTGGATGTGACCATTACGCGCAATGACGGAAAGACCGCCAACGATGCGGTCAATGAGCTCGTGTTCCATCTTGCGGTCTCAATAGTGATCGTCATCGCCCTCTTGTACTTTACGCTGGGATGGCGCGAGGCTGCGATCGTCGCCCTGGCCATACCGCTAACGCTGTTCATCACGCTCGCAGTGGGTATGATTGCAGGCCAGACCATAAACAGGATTACGCTGTTCGCGCTCATCCTGTCGCTCGGCCTTCTGGTGGACGACGCCATTGTGGTGGTGGAGAACATCCACAGGCACTACAAACTCCAGCAACAATCTAGGCTCCAGGCCGCAATTTTAGCGGTGAACGAGATAGGCATGCCCACGATACTCGCCACATTCACCGTGGTGCTCGCATTCATCCCGATGGCCTTCGTGACGGGTATGATGGGGCCGTACATGAGGCCGATCCCCTTTAACGTGCCTGTTGCGATGATCACCTCTCTATTGGTTGCATTCGTAGTGACGCCGTGGGCGAGCTACAGGTTCATGAAGGCCGAGCACGGCAATGAGAGGCCGAAGCCTATCGAGGAGTCGCGTGTGTATCAGATATACAAGAGGATACTCGCCCCGCTCCTCGTCGAGCCGCGAAAGAGAAAGGTGTTTCTCGCTGCGGTTGCAGCTGTATTCGTTATCACCATGTCGTTCCCATTGTTTCAGTGGGTCAAGTTCAGGATGCTGCCTAAGGCGAACAAGAACACGTTCCTCGTGACCATAGACATGCCGGCAGGCACTGTGCTCGAGGCTACCGACAGGGTTGCACGGACTGTTGGCGACTATATAAGAAAATTGCCGGAGGTGAAGGACTACGAGACCTTCGTGGGTACAGGCTCTGTAATAGACTTCAATGGTCTTTTGCGTGGCGGCGCATTCAGAGAGGCGAGCCACTTCGCGGACATACGCGTGAACCTCATAGACAAGGAGGAGCGTAAGGCGTCGAGCGAGCAGATAGTGCTGCGCATTAGGCCGGACATCGCCAAGATAGCGGAGACGCACGGCGCGAACATAAAGATCGTCGAGGACCCGCCGGGGCCTCCAGTGCGTGCTACGGTCGTGGCCGAGATATACGGGCCGGATTATGTAAAACATCGGGAGATCGCGGGTAGGATAAAAGAGCTCTTCGCCAAGACAGAAGGGGTCGTGGATATAGACGACAGCCTGGAGGAGAAGCAGGAGAAGTACCGGCTTATCGTGGACAAAGAGAAGGCGGCTCTCGCGGGCATATCCACGGAGCAGATAGTCCATACCCTCAGGATGTCTGTGGCGGGCATGGCTGTGTCCACCCTCCATGTGCCGGAGTCGAAAAGCCCCATAGCGATCTTCCTCAGGCTGCCGAAGGGAGGTCGCTCCGGACTCGCAGACCTCGACCGGATATATGTTACGGGACCTCAAGGCAATCAGGTTCCGTTGTCCGCGCTCGTGAATGTCGTCCCCTCTGAGGTGGACAGACCGATATATCATAAGAACTTGAAGCCCGTGACATATGTGTACGGAGAGATGGCAGGAAGGAGCCAGGTGTATGCTGTCCTGGACATGGTAAGGCAGCTCTGGAAGGATCCACCTCCGGAAGGCTACAGGGTGAAGTGGGACGGCGAAATGAAGCTCACGCTGGACGTGTTCCGCGACCTGGGGGCTGCGATGGCGGTCGCTCTTATCGCGATATACCTCCTGCTCGTGGGCAGGTTCCGCTCGTTCACGACCCCTATTATCATCATGGCGGCGATTCCGCTCTCCATGATCGGGATAATGCCCGGCTTCGCAATCACGGGGGTGTACTTCAGCGCCACCTCGATGATAGGCGTCATAGCCCTGGCGGGCATCGTTGTCAGAAACTCCATCGTGCTGTTGGAGTTCATTCTCGACAAGAAGCACGAGGGCATGCCGCTCGAGCAGGCCTTGATAGAGGCGGGTGCGATCAGGCTTCGGCCCATTGTGCTCACTGCGGCGGCGGCGATCCTCGGCTCGGCGGTGATCGTGGCGGATCCGGTCTGGTCAGGTCTTGCGCTCGCCCTGATATTCGGCATGGTGGCGTCGACCGCGCTCACGTTGGTGGTCATACCGCTCTTCTACTATATCGTGGAGAGGAAGCACTGGCAGCAGGCGTAAAGACTTATTTAGCCGGGAATAAACACGGATTGCTGCGAAGGTCCCTCATCTGTGGAATGAGGGGCGTGCATCTAAGATCCTGATTTGCGCCACGAGGGAGGAAAGCGTCATGTCTGAAATAATAATTCAATGCAAAGACTGTATCAGCACCGTGACCATAGATAATCCGCCTCACAATGAGATCGACAGAGATCTTCTTGCAAGGCTCAACAAGGCAGTGGGCGGGCTTTTGTCTCAGGAAACGGAGCTGCGGGTGGTGCTGCTCAGGGCAACGGGCAGGAATTTCTCCACAGGCATAGACTATTCGAAGTTCACGAGATGGAAGAAGGAGGAGGCCGCTGGTTTTGCAGAGCAGGGCTACAGGCTGCTCAAGCAGATAGAGGGCCTTCCGGTGCCTGTCATCGCCGCGCTCAAGGGTGAGACTACCGGCGCCGGGCTGGGTCTGGCGCTGGCCGCCGACATTCGCATAGCATCGAGCGATGCAGTCTTCTCTTTTCCCGAGACGAGGATAGGCCTGCCCCCTATATTCGGCTCTTCACAGCGGCTCTACAAGACAGTGGGCATAGGCCGCGCAAAGGAGCTCTTGTTTACAGGCAGGACTGTGGATGCGGAAGAGGCGCAGAGGATCGGGCTTGTGAACATGGTCGTGCCGCCGGATGCGCTGGATGAGGAGGCGGAGAGGCTTGCGGTGAGAATAGCGGGCAACAGCCTGAGCGCCCTGCGCTCAGTGAAGATGCTCGTGAACTTCGGCCTGAGCGAAGGATATGACACAGGCCTCAGGCAGGAAGTCGCCGCCTTCGGCGAGGCTTTCAATCCCGACACAAGGCAGTGGGAAAGACTATAAAAAGGTCAGGCGATCGGACGGCGCAGCGCATGAGCAGGAAGTCCTCTTCATGCCGTCCGCCCGCTCCGCAATGACCATATATTTTTTGGAGGTGACATATGTATATAGCGGATACGAAGACGTGGTATCTCGAGAGGCTCATCAGGCTGATAGGGGGCATCTTCGTCCTTGGCAGCGTGCTGCTCGGGATGTTCGTGCATCCCGGGTTCTTCTATTTTACGGGATTCGTCGGTCTGATGCTGATTATTTTTGCCTTGACAGGCTTCTGCCCAATGAGTATTATCCTCTACGCTCTGGGCGCGAGAGAGCGCTGCAAGTGCTGAAAGGAGATTCTCAAATGCCGTTCTATGAATATATATGCGAGGCCTGCGGAAAGGACTTCGTGCTGCTGCAGTCCATGAACGCGAAGGCCGAAGATACAGTATGCCCGTATTGCGATGCGAAGAAAGCGAAGAAGGTCGTCTCTAAGTTCTCGTCTTATGGGAGCGGCTCTGTCTGCAGCCCCAGTGGAGGTTTTTCCTGGGGCGGTGGCTGAGGCGCGTGAAGCGATCCGCCGTGTGCGGGATCATGCAGCACAGCGTTGATGAAGAGCCTGAGAGTTCGGAAGATTCTCAGGCTCTTTTTTTGAGCGGATGTCAGGGGCGATAGAAAAAGGAGGTCTGCCGAGCCTTCTCCCCGTGCGAATAGGCTCTGGGCCGAGAGGGCGGACGAGTTGAGAGAGACGTGCCGCCCTCTACCGAAGGATCTTTCACTCTCTCGGCTTCGTCCAGACCAAAAACGGGCAGAGTTTGCACATGTTGAAGCCGGGATAGGTCTCGCCTGTCCTTGGGAATGACACCCCGCCGTCTCGCACGGTCCTCTCCAGGGTCCATCTCACAGTCGGCTCGAGCTGGTCTGCCGGCCATATCCAGTTTATCTCTCCCTGCTCCGTCTTTCCCGCTGTGTAGCTTCCGCTGCACATGGGCGTTATGTTGGGTTTGTTCGTTAGAAAAACGGCTGCCACACCGTGGCACGCAGAGCTGTTCATGGTCATAGTCATCTCGAAAGGGTGTATGTCCATGGCGGCGCACCAGTCGTTTCCGAGGTGATATGACTGCAGGACGTCGCTCATGCCGTGGATCACGTCCGGTCTGTACGGCGCCTTGTGCAACGGCGCGGTCGCAAAGGCGAGCAGACCGGGCTTCAGCCTCTTTTTCGTCTTTACAAAACGCTCCGCCTGCGCCTTGTCCTTGGTGTACTTGAAATGGCTCTTCACCTCTCCCTCGTCATACTCCTTCCAGCCGAATATATACTGGGCATTGGTGCAACCCATCCCCTTGAGCTCTGCAAGCAGAATGTCGCCCCGCTGCCGCGAGGCCGCAAGATAATGGCAGAAGGTGAATGGATGCGCAGAGACCTTGTGCAGCCCCTTGCCTTTGAAGTCGTCCAGCTCTTTCCGGTCATAAAAGAACTTCACTGCTACGGGATAGTACTTCATCCTAAGGAGGTTTCTGAGGCAGAATACTATGTCTGCATTGGAAAGGTTCTTTTTTTCGAGCATGGCCTTCGCGAAGGCCACGTCGTCCAGCATGAGCATCGAATCGATCATCAAGCCCTCCTTTATAAATGGTCATAAGGCATAGGGCAGGGAGCGGTGCCCCTCGCGTCCCATCGCCTTTGTTTAATACACCCCCAGCAGATTCAGCGCCAGAAGCAGCAGACCGGCCGCTGCTATGCGCTTCACAGTGATGGGGCTTACCCTCTTGGCTATCTGCGGGGCGATGTATCCGCCGAGTATCGCAGCCGGAAACATGATGAGGAAGAAAATCCCGTCGAAGTTGCCGAATTGATAGTGGCGCATCGTCCCCATCAGCGTATTGAAGAATATGGCGAGGAGCGAGCTTCCCACGACCACATACATCGGGAGGCCCAGCACGACCGTCATCAGCGGTACCATGAAAGGCCCGCCGCCGAAACCGAACATGGATGAGATGATGGCGATCAGAAAACCGCCCAGGCAGCCCACTATTATATTCACCTTGAACTCGTGACCCCAGAAATTGACTATCATGGCTGTTCTCCTTGAATTTGGTCTCTTCCCCTGATGTCGGTTCAGGGGGCGTTGCATCGGTCTTACCACAGCAACCGCTGGAGGATCCCCTGAGAGGCTATTTTCCCCCGGCCTTTGCAGAGGCCTCGGCCTTCTTCTTGAATTCGTTTAAAATCGCCTGCTCCTTCTTGTTCCGCTCCAGATACTTCGGAGTTGTCTGCCAGAACATGAGCGCCGCCAGGATTATCAATATCCATCCGAAGATGAATTTGAACTGCTCGAGCGTAATGAGCTCAGTGAGCTTGGGCCCGATGAAGCCTCCGGCGACCATCGAAAGGCCTACCGTCACCCCCAGTTTCCAATTGATGAATTTTATCTTGGAATAGTTGTAGATGCCGCTCGCCTGCGAGAATAGCACAGTGGGCATCACCGTTCCTGCGACCACTGTATGCGGAAGGAGCCAGATGGAGACCAAAAGCGGGTTCAGTATGAATCCGCCGCCGGCTCCCATCAGCACCCCGAATACGGCGATTGCCAGGGTAAGGAAGAAGGGGCCGAAGAGGTTCACGCTGGTGCCTGCATTGCCGAGGTAGACGAGAGGGAACTTTATCACGTTCGTAAATGTCTTCGGCTCGCTCCTTGTCTCCTTGTCTGTTGCGGCGACGACGGTGTATTTGCCCGGCGCGAGTCCCTTTCTGATATTTATCTGCGCCTTGTACGCCCCGTCCGGAGCTACATCCACCGCCGCTGCCAGTACTTTATCAACAGAGCGGAAGCGGGCCTTTACGAGCTGCATCGAGCGTTTCTTATTCTCCTTGTCGTCCATGCCGGAAAGCAATTTCCCCCTCGAGCCTATGATGCTGCCCGTGAGAGAGGCCTGATGACGGTCTATCCTTATCTTCGCAGGTACAGAGTATACCGCCTCCGCGCCGATGTCCTTGATGGCCTTCGAAAACGACCATGCCTTGCCCGCTTTCTTGATCATTGCAATGACGTCCGCCTGATCCTTCGGAGCGAATATCTTGTAGTAGGCGGGCATTTCATCGGTCATATAGAGAATATACGGTCTTTTGCCCGTCTTTTTGTCCGGATCTGCATCGAACCTCGATGCCCTGACCTTCTCTTCCGACCAGACCTCGAGATACACCTTGCTTCCCTTGGGCGCCTTGCCGGTGACAGTGAGGCTGCCGCCGTTTTCAAGCGATGTCTTGTCTATGTCTATGGTGAGCCTCTGCGACGTCTTGGAAAAAGATCGGGTGGACTGCTCTTTGGCAAGGCCTGAGCCTGCCGGGAAGGCTAAAAGAAGCACGAGCAATGCTGATAGGTAGAGCCGTATTTTTTTGAACATCATGCCCCTCCTCATAGAGTTAGATTTTTTCGAACCGGTCAGGCCTGCAGTACATCCGTACGAAACCCGCTTAAAGCGCCCTGAAAATGGTATTCGAACTTTTCTCACCTTTGTGTGCCGACAGCCGAGGCATTGCGTCCGATGATAGCATAAGTTTCGCGGAACGACAACTTTTTACCGAAATTTAATAGCCATTATGTTTTCGAAAAAATCCTTGACTTGTACCCCGAATTTGAGAGTATGCTATTATTAGTTGAAATTTAAGCTAGACTTTA
>JBBIMH010000021.1:0-60258 GCA_037444505.1 Nitrospirota bacterium
TCCATCCACCTTAGAAAGGCTTATTTTTTGTCTTGACAATGGGGAGTACTTTAAATTACCCTCTTTGGAAAAGAGGGGTTAGGTGATATTTTCAAATCATGTCAATTCTATTTCGCTCTTCTTAATATTATTACAGAACGATCTTCATAAAACTTTTGACACTACTACTTGAGGAATGAGTCCGATTCGCTGTTAACATTGGGAGGGCTTGCAGGAGAGAGGCGTTATCCAACTACATTATATTCCCTCACACGAAGCCTTGCGCCGAGCTCTTCCGCAATCCTTCTGCATGCCTCTATATCCACGCCGGGACAGTTTACTACAGTGGCGATGACCTCAGGGATGTGTTTCGCAGCCTCGCGGATGAACTCCTTCACCGCTTCGTATGCAGAAGGACCGAACTTCGGCTGGCAGATCTTATCGTAGAGCTTCGCATCCTGCGCATTCAGGCTCACGCTCACAGCATCCACCAGTCCCGCTAGCTCAGGGACGATATTCCGCTTGTGTATCAGGTTGGCGTGGCCGTTCGTGTCTATGCGCACCTTCACCCTCTGCCGCTTGACCGCGGCGGCAACGGCCTTGACAACATCCAGCCTTATAAGCGGCTCGCCGTAACCGCAGAAGACCACTTCATCATACTTTTTCGCATCTCCTATCGCTGTTATGACCTCTTCCGACGTAGGCTCATGCCGAAGCCTCAGGTTATGGCCTTTCACGAAGTCCGTACGATATCGCACGCAGAATGAACAGGCTGCGGTGCAGCGGTTTGTGATATTCAGATAGAGCGAATTCCTTATCGGATATACAATCTCGCCCTGGCTCGGGAGAGTGCCTATGCCGAAGAGCTCTTTGGCATTGAAGCTCGTTATCCTCGCCACATCATCGAAAGAAAGCCCCTTTATCTCGGCTATGGTCTCGGCTGTATGGCGGATATAGGCAGGCTCGTTCCGCTGTCCTCGGAAGGCCTGCGGCGCGAGATACGGTGCGTCCGTCTCGATGAGAATGCGCTCTATCGGCACCTGCCTAACCACATCCCTCAAGGTCTCCGCCTTGGGATATGTGATCGGCCCCGCAATCGAGAGATAGAAACCCAGATCCATCATCTTCCTCGCAAACTCCGCATCCCCGGAGAAGCAATGCATCACGCCCCCGATGGACGGATCCCATTCCTCGGACAGGATA
This sequence comes from Nitrospirota bacterium, assembly GCA_037444505.1. Lineage (GTDB taxonomy): Bacteria > Nitrospirota > UBA9217 > UBA9217 > UBA9217 > JBBIMH01. The sequence continues at coordinate 1,183 of JBBIMH010000021.1, forward strand.
TTATATGTGTCTTCGTGCGCATCCCTGTCATGGACGATCACAGGAAGACCGAGCTCCCTCGCCTCTCTAAGCATGTCCCTGAATTTCCGCTGCTGCACCGTCCTTATCGTTTTTTCGTAGTAATAGTCGAGGCCGATCTCGCCATATGCAACCACCTTCTTGCTCTTGGCGAAGTGTCGGAGCACATCATGGGCGGGATGCAGCACATCTTTCGCCTCATGAGGGTGTATGCCCACCGCAGCATAGATAAAATCATACTGCTCTGCGAGCAGCACCGCATCGCGGCTCGACTCCACAGTGGTGCCGATGGTGACGATATATTCCACACCGGCATCCCTGGCCCGTCTTATCACATCATCCCGGTCTTCTTTGAATTCCCGCATCTCGAGATGCGCATGTGTATCGATCAGCATGAATATCCACCCGTAACCTTCGACTGGAAGCGCTTGAGCCGGGCGCTCCATCCCGTCCCGACCCTGCCTATTTCACCCTGGCGCCTGGACCGATCTCACGGTCGAATGTGACTACCGCAAGCCCATTGTTGTCGCTCGCGGCAAGAAGCATGCCCTGAGACTCCACGCCCATGAGCTTTGCGGGTCTGAGGTTGGCCACTATCACTATGGTCTTGTCTATGAGATCCTCCGGAGAATAGCTTTTACCGATGCCTGCCACCACCTGCCTCGTCTCCGAACCCACGTCCACCTTGAGCTTTATGAGCTTTTCAGACTTCTCCACCCGCTCCGCTGAAAGGACCCTGCCGACTCTTAGTTCGATCTTCGCGAAGTCCTCTATGCCTATCATCTCTTTTTCCGTAGTATCAAGCCTTGCGGCGGTGTTCTCTGCAGACCCCATTTTTTCCACAGTCTTCTCCCTCCTGATGTTCTTTCCCATCTCCATCCTCGGGAAGAGGTGCACGCCGGAAGCCGTCTCCGTTCCAGGCGGCATCTTTCCCCATATGACTTCTTCTTCCATCCGGCTCGCGCCTATCCGCCTGTCGAGGCCGAGTGCATCCCATATCCTCTGTGCGGTCCCCGGCATCACCGGATAGATGAAAAAAGCGATGAGCCTCAGAGATTCTGAGAGGTTGTATAATACACTACCGAGCCTGGCCATATCATTCTTCTTTGCGAGGGCCCAAGGTGCATTCTCTTCCACATATCTGTTCGCCCTCGCCACGAGCAGCCACGAGTCCTGCAGATAGCGATTGAACGCCAGGACAGACAGGTCTTCTTCTATCTTGGCCGGTATCTCCTGCGCAACGCTCCGAAGCTCTGCATCCTGCACAGATTCAGGTCCGGGACCTGGGAGCCTTCCCCTGAAATATTTTCCGACCATGGTGAGCACGCGGGACAGGAGATTGCCGAGGTCGTTCGCGAGCTCGGTGTTGTAGCGCTGGAGAAATGCCTCGAGCGAAAAGTCTCCGTCTAATCCGAACGGCACCTCCCGCAGCACGAAATATCGGAATGCATCGGCGCCGTACGCGTCCACAAGCTCATTCGGATCTATTACATTGCCCAGAGACTTGGACATCTTTCTGCCGTCCCTCGTCCACCACCCGTGCGCGAATATGTTTTTCGGAAGGGGCAGCCCGAGGGCCATCAGCATGGTGGACCAATAGACGCTGTGGGTCGTAAGGATGTCCTTGCCAACAAGGTGATGGTCTGCAGGCCACCAGAAGGATTCACGCGCCTTCGGATCCCGGTCGCCGTCCGCCGGAGGACTGAGGTAGCGTGTGGCGGAAAGGTAGTTCACGAGCGCATCGAACCAGACATATGTCACGAAGTCCCTGTCGAACGGGATTTCTATGCCCCACGAAAGCCTGGCCTTCGGCCTTGAGATGGAGAGGTCTCCCAGGGGCTGGTTTTTCAAGAATCCCAATACCTCGTTCCGCCTCGTCTCCGGCAGGATATATCCGGGATTGTCTTCTATGTGGCGGATGAGCCTCTCCTGATAACGGCTCATGAGGAAGAAATAGTTTTCCTCTGCGAGACGCTCGACAGGCCTGCCGCAGTCGGGACATCTGCCGTCCACGATATCCTTCTCGGTCCAGAAGCGCTCGTCTGGCGTACAGTACCAGCCTTCGTAGCTCCTCTTCACGATCTCGCCCTTGTCATACAGCCTCTGAAGCAGCTCCTGCACAACAGAAATATGCTCCTTGTCCGTCGTGCGTATGAAGGCGTGGTTGGATATCTCAAGTTTCTTCCAAAGCAGCCTGAAGTTCTCGGACATGATATCTGCATGCGCCTTGGGCGACAGCCCCCTCTCCGATGCGGCCTTGGCCACCTTCTGTCCGTGCTCGTCTGTTCCGGTGAGAAAGAAGACGCTGTCCCCTTTGAGCCTGTGATACCGTGCCATCGCGTCTGCTGCTATGGTTGTGTAGGCGTGGCCTATGTGCGGCACGTCGTTGACGTAGTATATCGGTGTGGTTATGTAGAATCTGCTCTTCATAGTCCGTCCATTCATGTCTGCTGCGGCGTATCGCACTCGGGCCGCCCTTGTTTTGGCTTCTTCTTCCACCAGAACCTCCGTTTTTTCTTCTTCCCTTCTTTCTTTGGCTTTAGGACGGCCTGCACGCCTTCGTGCCTCTGCTGTCCGGGCCCGGCCTCTTGCTTCTCATGCCGCACTGCCGGCTGCATCGACCTCTTCTGCTGTCTGCGCTCCTCTTCTCTTCTCTGCTGCTCCCGCCTGCGCTCCTCCTCCCTCTTCTTCTCTTCAGCGAGGCGGCGCTCCATCTCCCTGCGCTCCTCCTCGAGCCTTCTCTCCTCCTGCTCGCGCTTCTCGCGCTCAAGCGCGCCCCGGATATCCGCCATATCCTTTTTTATATCATCGTACATCTCATACTCATATGACAAACAGCACAGCAACCTTCCGCAGACCCCGGATATCTTCGCAGGATTCAGCACGAGCTCCTGTTTCTTCGCCATTCTTATGGATACCGGCTCGAAATTGCGCAGAAACGACACGCAGCAGAGCTCCCTGCCGCACGGCCCGAAACCGCCGATGAGCCGGGCCACGTCTCTTACGCCTATCTGGCGCATCTCTATCCGCATGTGGAGCCTATGGGCGAGCTCCTTCACGAGCTCCCTGAAATCCACCCGCGTCTCGGCGAAAAAAAAGAACGTGGCCCTCGTGGCATCGAAGGAAAACTCCGCTCGAACGAGCTTCATCGGAAGCTCCCGCTCCGCGATGAGCTGTCTGCACAAAAGAAAGGCCTTCGCCTCTTTGCCGCGGTTCTCTTCGTCCTTTTTTAGATCCTCTTCGGTGGCCCTGCGCAGCACCTTTCTGATGCCCTTGCTCTTTTCCGGAGGCGGCCCGGGCTGTTCCTTGAGTGCATCTTCGATGTCCACCTCTATCTCTGCATCCTGCGAATCCTCACCCTGCTGCTCCGTCCCGGCCACGGGCTGCATGACCTCAGGAGGCTGATCCATCTCCTTGACTAGCACAACTGTGGCGAGGCCGAGACCGCGCTCGGAGTCCACAATCACACTGTCTCCAGGAGACAAGTCCGAGCCTGTTGCATCGAAATCGTATATCTTCCAGTTGTTTCTGAATTTTACGCCTGCAATCTTCACCATTTTCTCTCACCGGTCACGAAGACGGGCATGTCAACTTACATCCCGCTCAATTTCATCAGGAGGTTTTCCGCCACAAGCTGGCCGCCGACCCTCCGGTCTAGAAGCGACCTACTCTGCTCGAACAACTTCATATCTGACAGGAGCCTCTGCCTCGGCAGGGTCCCCGCCCACTGTCCAAGCATCTCCGCCATATGGCGGTGTATAATGATGCCGTCATCTCCTGTCTCGCCGAAGACCATGACGTCGCGAAGCCATTCCAGTCCTATCTCGAGGAACCTCTCGAGTTTCTCTCTGCTTTTGGATACGGCCTCCGCCGAAGAAAGGAGATCCTCCGTATCCATGCCGCGGTATGCCTTGGCCAGAAGCTCGAGCGCCTCTGCACGCTCCAACCTCTCTGCCTCGGGATCCATGCCGAGGCCGCGGCCTATACTGCCCCTTGCAACAGCCGCTATGAACATAGCCTCGTCTTCCGCCATGCCCTGTTTTTCGATCAACATCTTTGCAAGCAGCCTCCTCGGCAGTGGATAAAAGGCAATCTTCTGGCACCTCGATCGTATCGTGGGCAAAAGGCTCTCGGAAGCAACGGCCACAAGTATAATCAGGCTGTCTCCCGGCGGCTCCTCGAGTGTCTTGAGAAATGCGTTCTGCGCGGCGCTGTTGAGGCTGTCCGCATCATCGACTATCAAAACCTTCATCTTTCCCTCGAACGGCTTGAGCGCCAGGATCGCCTGCGCCTCTCTCACCTGGTCTATCTTGATCTCTCCTCCATCGGCTGAAAGGATGTGGATGTCGGGATGATTGCCGGAGGAGGCCTTGCCGCACGAGCCGCACCGTCCGCAGCCGGTGCCGTTCGAGGTACTGCTGCAGTTGACCGCAGCCCCGAGCGCAACGGCAACGGTCTTCTTTCCAATGCCCGACTCCCCTGAAAAGAGGTATGCATGCGCAATGGAGCCGCCTGCAACCGCCCTTCTCAAGATGGCAAGCTGTCTTTCATGCCCGATGATGTCGTCGAATGTCATATCAAGGCCGAATATCCACTGAAATCGCGTAAGATGGAGCCATGACCGCTTTGTGAGGGCGGCCTCGGGATAATCTACACTTTTTGTCCTTCTATTTCCACTTATTCGTCATGAGCATTCCATCTACGATCTTTCTTATCTCTCTATGCACATCTTCCGGACTTCTTGAGGCGTCGACGATCCGGATGCGCTCCGGCTCCTGCCCTGCGAGCGCTAGATACCCCGCGCGGACACGCTCGTGAAACGAGATATCCTCGTTCTCGAACCTGGCCTCCGCCTCGAGCCCCTCTGTGCTGTTCCTGCTCCGCGCCCTCTCGAGCCCTTTGCGTGCGTCTATGTCGAGCAGTATGGTCAGGTGAGGCTTGAGCCCTGATGTCACGATGCGGTCGAGCTCGTATATCACCGCCCTGTCCAGGCCGCGGCCGTAGCCCTGATACGCTATGGTCGCATCCGAGAACCTGTCGCACAGCACTATCTCCCCTGCCTCCAGGCCAGGCAATATGACCTCGCTCAGGTGCTGCGCCCTGCTCGCCGCATACAGGAGGAGCTCGGTCTTCGGATCAGGCCTGCTTCCCGGATCCAAGAGTATCTTCCTTATACGGTCTCCGATGGGCGTGCCGCCGGGCTCTCGCGTGAGCCTTACACTTCTACCGGCCGTGCGCAGGTAATCGGCGAGCATATATATCTGGGTGGATTTGCCCGAGCCCTCGATGCCCTCGAATGTTACGAATACACCCTTGCAGGCATCAGGGCCTTGCGACGGGCCTGTGCTATAGGTCGTCATCTACTTGAGCTCTATAAGGGCGTCTCCCCCCGCCCTGAGCGCGGGATTCGCTGCAAACAAGATCACCTGCGTCTTAGTGCTCAACTGCCTCAGCACCTGGCAGGCTGCGGCCTGCCTCGCAGGATCAAGCCCTGCAAACGGGTCATCGAGAAGAAACGGCAGCCGGAGTTTCCCCGCGAGCGCCTCCACAAGACCGGCTCGAAGACAGAAATACAGCAGCAACCGAGTCCCGTGGCTCAGGTCAGAAAACGGGATCCTGCGGTCATCCGTATCATACACGGCGGGGTCTCCGTCGTGGCCCGCCTCGAGCCTCGGATACCTGCCGCCTGTTATGCCGGCGAAATTGCGCTGCGCCGCCGCCACAACAGCGGCAATAAGCGTCTCCATCTCAATGCCTGCGATACGGCTCGCGATCTCGAGCTCTGCGAGAAATACGCCTTCCTGAGCATGTGTCATAGGCGCCGTAAGCGAGCCGAAATCATGGCCTGGACCGCCAAGGGGATCCCCCCACGGAGACTCGCCTGTCTCGGATTCGAGTCTCTCGATCTCCTGCCTGATGCTGTATGTATCGACTGCGTACTCTGCGACGGCGCTCGCAGCCCTCTCGAGCTCTATGATCTCCTGCTGCTGTCTTGCATACTCCGCCCTGAGCTCTTCTACAGTCTCGCCTGCCAAGAGGCGCCTCATATCCTCGTCCGCCTCTCTCAAGAGGCTCCGGAAATGGTGGTAGTTGTCGGCCTTCTCCCTGAGCTCGGCGGTGGTAGTGGAGCCGGTGGCCTGCATATATGCCATTATGCCTGCACCCCCTTCGCCGAAGCCCTTCTCCACCTCGGCGAGCTCCGCCTCAAGCTCTTCGATATTCTTGGCCACCATCCTGCGCTGAGCATTCTTCTTCGAGCTGCGGTACCATCCCGCAGAGGCCAGCGCAATCGCCACTAACACCCCTATAGGGAAATAGTCTGCATACTCGCCGGTCAGAATGAACAATCCTGCTATGACGGAGATCGCACCGAGTATGACCCCTATGATGAACAGTGGATCCTTCATGAGATCGGCCTTGGGCATGCCGGCGAGCTGGGCATTGAGGCCGTCAATGTCCCTCCTCAGGTCATCGCACTTCATCATCTTCTCGCTCTGGACCTGCTCGTGCGCATCAAGCAGCTCGGCAAGATTATCCGGAAGCGTCTCGCAGCCCTTCAACGCCTCGACCTCCGCCCTGAGATGAGCGAACCTGTTCTCGTTTTCCTCTATGGACTCGAGCCTCTTTGCGATCTCGGAAAGCTTAATCTTCGCGCTCTCGAGGCGATACTCTACATCGGCAGTCTCCTCTGCCTTCCTGAGCTGCTCCCTTAGCTCGGCAAGCCTGGCCTTTTGCGGCGCGGAGGCCTCTTTGGACACCGGGACCGCCTTCGGTATGGATACGAAAGGCGCGGATGCCTGCCCTGACCGCCCCGCTTCGATGCCGTCATGCCGAAATATGAAGAGACGGGAAAATTCCTCTTCGGTCATTCCCGCTGTGAGTCCTGACATGAACTGAGCCGTGTCCTCCCACTCCCTGCGCAGCAGCACGAACTGTTTCGAGGCGGCATCGTATTTAGAGAGGTTCACGCCTGTCTTCGAGAAGTCCTGTATGATCCTGTAGTATGCGCCGTCATCCGCCGCCGCTACGAGCGCAGCACGCGATGCATCAGGCGTATAAAAAGAAACGAGCGGCCCGATGAGCTCTCGCCCGGCATCCGGAAACAGGAGGCGCTTGATAACATCTATCGATGTCGTCTTGCCCTTTTCGTTTCCAGCCAGCACGAAATTGAACCTCGGCTGGAACCTGAGCCTTGCAAGCTCTCGGAACCCCCGCACCCCCTGCATTACGAGCTCGACGATAAACATAAAAAATCGCCCCTTTCAACGATTTTTTGTTAAATATAACCCAAGCCCGTCAAACATGCAACAAGGAAAACGCCTTCTTGAGGGCCTCCGCCTTCTGTATAGTCTCCAGGTACTCCCTCTCGGGATCCGAGTCGGCGACTATGCCCGCCCCGGCCTGGACGAACGCCCTGCCGCCCTTCACCACAAATGTTCTGATTATGATGTTGAGATCCATGTCTCCGGAATTGGATATATATCCCAGAGAGCCTGTATACGGACCGCGCGCAATAGGTTCGAGCTCGTCTATAATCTCCATGCAGCGCACCTTAGGCACACCCGTGATGGTGCCGCCGGGGAAGAGTGCGCGGATTAGGTCGAAGGCGTCCCTTCCCTCTGCAAGCTCGCCGCTCACATTGGAGACGATGTGTATGACATGGGAATAGTCTTCCACGACCATGAGCTCGTCCACACTCACCGTGCCATACTTGCATACCTTGCCGAGGTCGTTTCTCTCGAGATCCAGCAGCATGATGTGCTCCGCCCTCTCTTTTTCATTTGTAAGAAGCTCCGCCTTGAGCAGCATGGCCTCGTCGAAATCCATACCCCGCCTGCGCGTGCCCGCAATCGGCCTCGTATCCGCCTTGCCATCCACGAGCCGGACGAGCCTCTCGGGCGAGGAGCTTACAAGCTTGATGTCTCCAAAATCGACATATGCGGCAAAAGGCGAGGGATTCACCCGGCGAAGGCTGCGATACAGCCTGAGCGCGTCGGCGGCCCCTATCTCAGCGAAGAATCTCTGCGAGAGATTCGCTTGGTAGATATCGCCTGCTGCGATATATTCCTTGCACCTTTCCACCATGGAGATGAATTGCTCTTTCTTCATTTCCGGCATGAGCCCGCCTCTCGATGGAAATGCGGCGGCATCATCGGACTCCGCCTTGGAAATACCGTCCACAAGGCGGGAGGCGATCATCTCTATCCGCGCGGCGGCCTCGTCATACAGCCTCGGCCATTCATCCGCCTGGATGGGACGATAACCCAGTTCTTGGTTGCGGGCCCCGGGATTGATGATGACCCACGCGCGTCCTTCAATGTGGTCGAAGGCCACCACGAAATCGACGAATGCGAAATATGCTTCGGGGATATCGAGATCGTCTCGGACCGTGCGAGAGAGTTTCTCGAAATTGTGCACGAAGTCATATGAAATAAAACCTAGGATGCCGCCTGTGAATGGAGGCAGCCCTTGCATGCGCACTGTACGGTAATTGGACATGAGCTCCCTGAGCTTGTAAAGGGGCCTCCGCTTCAACGTGACGCGGCTGCCGAATCTGCCCGACGGAGCTGCAGGAAGACTGAGCTCGACTTCGTCTCGCCGGGACCGGAAAATGAGATACGGGTCTGCGGAAACAAAGGAATATCTCCCTGTGTTTCTGTTTATCCGACAGCTCTCGAGCAGCACAGCGTGGCCGAGGTCCCTCAGAGAGCCGAGAGCGGACAGGGGCGTGAGCCCTTTCATCTCGAGCTCCAGCGCCACAGGCATGACCCTGCCTTCTCGGGCATGCTCCATGAATACTTTCTTTGTAGGCAGCAGGATAGGCATAACAGGTGCGCCATATTAATGGCATTTGCAAAAGCGGTCAAGACAATTCCATGATAAAAATCGGCCCTCGCTTCAAAAGAATGTGGTATAATATGGCTGAATGGAGAACAAGGGTAATTGAGCGATCTTTGTAATAAGAGATTCGGTAAAGGCGTTGCCGGGTCAACACCAATAGGTGTAGTATTTTAACCCGTTATCAGGGAACCGATGGCAGCGTAACTTAGGGCATACGAGACAGGCAAGCGGGCTGCAAGTCGAGCGGTCAGGCTCCCTGTCTGTCAGATGCTGTAAGTACGAAAGAGCCGGAGGTCCCGAAGCCTGGCCGGATGCGGGAAAGATAAAAGTTCGCTTCAAAGGGTCTGCTCGGCGGAGCCGCAGAAGCTGAGAAACCTTCCTGCAAAGTCCGACAGGCTCAACGGAAAGTTAAAAAACGGTCCGGTGGCAACGCCTTTTTTATTCTTAAAACATCTCAATAGACGGGGAGGATCCCGTATGCGCAGCTATCCCGCTGAAACAAATTCTGATTCCTTAATAGTCATTCCTTTTACACAAAAGACTTCATCGAATTCTAAACTCTTTACCACCTCCAAGCCTGAAAGCGGCCTGAGCGCGGCTTGACAAAGTCTCTATCCATTTGCTTTAATCCAAGTAATCATACAACCCGCTCTCTAAGGAGGCTCCAAATGATCAAGCGGCACATATCGAGTACAGTATATTTATTTTTGTTTTTTCTTTCAACCATATTCGCTTACCATGATGCAGCAGCGAAAGACAAGCTCATAATGGGCGTCCATCCGTACAAGCATGCCACAGAGCTCCATTCCATCTTCAAGTCCGTCGCCGACTACATATCCCAGAAGATCGGCATACCTGTAGAGCTCCAGTTCTGAAAGACATACGAAGACACAGCCAATAAGCTTGGAGCAGGCAGCTTCGACTTCTGCTTCATCGGCCCGACCATCTACGCCAAGTTTGCGCATCAGTACAACTACAAACCGCTTGCGCAGATCGTAAACGACGGCAGACCGAGCTTCTATGGAGTCATAGTGGTCAAGAAGGGCAGCGGCATCAAATCCCCGAAAGACCTCAAGGGCAAGACCTTCGCCTTCGGAGACAGAAACTCCACCCTCACCCATGTCGTACCGCTCTATATGCTCGTGAATAACGGCATACACCTCTCCGATCTATCTAAATATTCTTTCGTTGGCAGCCATAACAATGTGGCACTCAATGTAGCGGTGGGCACATTCAGCGCGGCGGGCCTCATGCCTGACATCGCGGAGAAATATATGTCGCAGGGGCTCGAGGTGATAGCCAAGTCTCCTGACTTGCCGGAGCATGTCTTTGTCGCTGCGCCATCGCTGGACAATGAGACCGTAAAAAAGCTCCAGGAGGCCATCCTCTCCATGCCTCCGGATGTGTATAAAAAGATCAAAGGCTCCCTGACAGGCCTTCAAAAATTCAATGATAAGGATTTTAATGTGCTCCGGAATATACTCAAGACCGTCGAAAAGGAGCTCGAGAAGTAGTTGATATCTAAACCATGGTGAGTGGCAGGGGCGCTGGAGAAGCGCCCCTTTTTTATGCGTACACAGCCGTAAAGGCCCTACCGGGAGAAAGGTCAGGCCAATATACATACAGTCTAACTAAAACCCGGACATGTCTCTAAAATACGGATTGTGGACGGCTGCCGCTCTAGCCTCCTTCAGCTTTTTCAGAGCCTTCTTCGCACCCTCGGCCTTTGTCCCTCGCTGCCTGAGTGTCTTCTCTGCGTTCTCCGCCCTCATCGATACCTCTTTATACCACTCGAGGAATTCCTTATATTTCTTCGGATCCGCCTTTGGAATCGAAAAATCCCCTTCTGTCTTCCATATATCTCCGAGCCTGAGCCAGGGTGCGAAGTCCTCTACCTTGTAACCGGCCATCGGAGTTATCCTGGATATGGCCTCGAGCCCTTCTATCCTGAGCCCCTTTTTATCAGCGACGATTCTATGCCTGCCCGTGAACGGCTCCGCGCCCTGTGAGTCGAAGAACTCCCATGTCGTCTCCGCAGTCTGTCTCGTAGAGGTATGGCAGCTCTTGCACTCTCTGGCCTTGCCCAATGGATGGGCTGCCTGATCGAGTTGGAGCCACGCAAGATAGAGGTTGTTCCCCCCAGGGATGCTGAATGTGCCGAGCAACGCATATGCATCCCTCGTCTCTCCTTTGGGCCAGCGGAAAGTGATGCCGGGCTTCGGCGCCACAGGTTCCTTGATGAAACCCGCGCTGTTCGGCCATATCTTCATGGGTATCCATATGCCTTGCCGGTCTTTGAGTATGATGGGCGGAGATTGTGCGCCGTAGTAGAGCGAATATTTCTTGAAGGGGCTGGGCCTGCCCATTATCATGCCGGGGCCCCATGATGTCATCTCATACCCTCCGAGCACGCTGACATGGCATGCCTCGCATGAGACGTTCTTATGAACACTGATTGAAAGCGCCTCCTCCACCTCGATGTGGCAGTCTTGGCATGTCGCCCTGCGCTCTATGTGGCCCATCCCGGCCTCGCCTGTCTGATGGCAGTCGATGCAGACTATACCCTTCGAGACATGCACATCCTCAGGAAGACCTGCGGGCTCCGAGAATTCCTTGCCGAGAAAGCTGTCCCCGCGCCTCCTCTCCATCGTACCTGCATGGCAGACGAATGTGCCTCTGCCCCCCCCTGAGCAATTCTCAGGAGGCGGAATGCGGCTCATCGCATGCACTCCGCGCTCAGCAGACGGGGTGTAGTGGCAGTCCAGGCACCCTGTGTGGCAGACATTACAGATCCTCTGCCGATCCTCTGCCTGGCTTTGTGTAATATTCACATTCATCTGGCGCCTGAGGAGCTCTGTATTCGCACTAGAAAACCTGTCGCCTTCCGCATGTCCAGTTGGGGGCGTGTCAGCAAAAGAGGGGCCGCAATTGTTGGGGCCGTGCAGATCCAGCCAGTGGCGCATGGAGCGCTGCCTGAAATTGGAGCCCATGACACTCTCGGAAAACTGCCTCGCTTCATCAGGATGGCAGGAAGCCTTTCCGCATGTCTTTTTTGCAATGGATGGATCAAAGCCATATGTAAGAGGATTCCTGTCGTGATAGAGGATCGTGCCCACGTCATAATTCAGAGAGCCGTCAGAAAGCCTGGGCAGCATCGCCCATTGTCTGTCGCGGCCAGAGGGCAACAGCCGCCGCACCGCTTGGCCGCGTCTGATCAGGTTGAAGTCATGGTCGAGGACGAGAGGCCTTAGCATGCCTTTGTGGGCCGTTTCCGGATCGCTCGAGAGGCCGTTTCCGAGGTGGCAGTCCCGGCATTCTGTGTTGGGGTGCCTGGATTCCTTCTGCACCTGCTCGGCCGTCATGACGAACTGGGGATATCCAAGCCTCTCCATACGTTCTTTGTCCGAATGGCAGGAGACGCACCTGTCGCTCGAATGATAGCCGGAATAGAGCGCTATGAACAAGATCACCAAAACAAGCTGGAGGATAAGGATAATCATCCCGCGCCGATTGCCGAAAAACCGCCAGATTCCGCCGAGAGCCATGATTGGTCAAGATTACCACAAGCAGGCGAACAAGACAATTTAAAAAATACGATCTGTCAACCCAGAATAGAAATGTCTTGTCTTTAACAAAAATGGAGGTGTCCGGTTTTTAAAGGGATGGAGTGGAACGCAGGTCGGAGCCAGCAGATTCCGAAATGACAGCGCTCACAACCGTCCAGTCTGTTCTTTTGCAATTCAAAGCGTCGAATAGGAAACTGGAATCCCGGAAAATTTCCATGCACTCGGCGTGCTTGGCGTAACACTTCGACATTACTTTCTTCTTGACAGGGAATAGGTTATATGAAATATTATTCGACAGGAGGCTGTTATGATACAGACTGCTCCTGTCAAGAAAAAATATACCTACGCGGACTATCTCAAGACCCCGGATGATAAGCGGTACGAGCTCATAGAAGGAGAACTATACATGACCCCTTCCCCGAAGACCGATCATCAGAGGATTTTCCGGAAACTTGAGGTAAGAATGGCGCATTTTGTTGAGAAAAACGAGCTTGGCGAGGTTTTTTTCGCGCCTTACGATGTGTATTTCGATAAAGAGAACGTAGTACAGCCCGCCATCCTGTTCGTGTCAAAGGAAAGACTGGATATCATCACAGAAGATAATATAAAAGGCGCACCCGACCTCATCGTGGAGATACTATCCGAGAGTACCGCATACCGAGACACCATTCAAAAAAAGATGCTGTATGCGCGGTTTGGAGTGAAGGAGTACTGGATCGTGGCGCCGAAGGAAGCCATGATTGAAGTCTATACGTTAAAAAATAAAGAGTATGCCTTGGCCGGCACGTATTTTAAGGAGGACACCCTCGTGTCCCGGACGCTCGCCGGGTTTAAGGTGGAGTTCAAAGAAATCTTCTGACCCTGCCTCATTTCTTCCTCATGGATTTATAAATTTTCCCTTTCTCGCCGACGTCGCAAGCCCGATTGTCCGAGATAAAAATAAAATAGCACGCAATCCCAAAAAATATACTCTTGCAAAATAGGCCGCCTCATTATCAGTCTAACATCTGACTGACGGGTTCGTTGCGAATGATAATGCCAAAATTTTTAATAAAAAAGTATCCTCCGTATGGATCAAAACAACCTCTCCATCGCCTCTTCGACGGTACGCACGGCCATGAGCTCCATGGCCCTGATCGCAGCGGACTTTTCCATCTTGTCGAGATTGGCAATGGGGAGTATGCATTTGGAAAAGCCCAACTTTGAGGCGTCCTTGAGCCTTGCCTCCGCCTGGCTCACGGCCCTGACCTCTCCTGCGAGTCCGACCTCGCCCATCACCAGCATATCAGCAGGGATCGGCCTCTCCCTGAAGCTCGATGCAACAGCAGCGATCACGCCCAAATCCACCGCAGGCTCGTCTATCCTGAGGCCGCCGACTACGTTTACGAACACATCCATAGACAGAAGGTGTATGCCCACCCTTTTTTCGAGTACGGCAAGAAGCAGCGAGACCCTGTTGTAGTCCACCCCGATGGTAGTGCGCCTCGGCATAGCAAGCTTGGAGGGCGCCACAAGGGCCTGGAGCTCCGCAAGGATGGGCCTCGTCCCCTCGATGGATGATACGACCACAGAGCCTGTTGCGTCTTTGGGCCTCTCGGCGAGGAAAAGCTCTGACGGATTGGCCACCTCTGCAAGGCCGGATTCTTTCATCTCGAAGACGCCGATCTCGTTCGTCGAGCCGAATCGGTTCTTGACCGCCCGCAGCACCCTGAATGCATGACCCCTGTCTCCCTCGAAATAGAGCACTGTGTCCACGATGTGCTCGAGCACCCGCGGTCCTGCAATGGCTCCGTCCTTGGTAACGTGTCCGATGATGAATGTGGGGACGCCGCTCTGCTTGGCATACAGCATCAGCCTGCCGGAGACCTCTCGCACCTGGCCAACGCTCCCGGGAGCGGACGGGAGCTCGGACGTAAAGAGCGTCTGTATGGAATCCACGACCACGACATGCGGCCTGATCTCTTGCGCAATAGAGAGGATTTCTTCGAGCGCGGTCTCGGCGAGGATATAGAGATTATCCGCCTTCACACCGAGCCTCTCCGCCCGCATCTTTATCTGGGACGGGGATTCCTCTCCGGACACGTAGAGGGACTTTCCTCGAAGACTCGAGACCTGACGGAGCATCTGGAGGACGAGGGTAGACTTGCCTATGCCTGGATCGCCGCCTATCAGCACCACCGAGCCTGATACGATGCCCCCGCCCAGCACCCGGTCGAGCTCTGCAATACCTGTTGCAAACCTGTCTTCAGTCGCGGTTCTGATGTCACCAAGAAGTATCGGACCGCTCGTCCCTGCCATGCCCGGCCTGGACCCGGTCCTCTCCATGCGCTCCTCGACCATGGTGTTCCACTGGCCGCAGTCAGGACATCTGCCCATCCAGCGGGGGGTCTGCGTGCCGCAGGACTGGCATACATATACGGTCTTCGTCTTCTGGGGTTTCATAGCCGTGGTGCGTGTGGCTGACAGCTTCGCGAGCCGGGACTATTCTATATGGCAAACAACTGAATTGTCAAACAAATTCCGAACCGCACACTGCTCATTTGGTGCGGACGATCGCCTCGTTGACGCACTCGATAAGGGCGCTGGGGGAAAATGGTTTGAGAATAAATCTTCGGCCTGGGGAAAGCAGGCCTTTATCCCGCAGCATGTCCTCTGTATAACCGCTCATGAACAGCACCTTGACGTCCGGTCTGATCTTGAGAATGGCGTCACATACCTCTGTTCCGTTCATCTTCGGCATCATAATATCAATGACCGCAAGCCCTATCCCGTCGACCGACTGCCTGAACCGAGCCACGGCCTCTTCGCCGTCAGATGCCTCTATCACCATATACCCGCTCGCCTCAAGCGCAGCCCGAGCGAATCTCCGGACATCTTCATCATCGTCCGCTACAAGCACAGCCTTCGACATATCTATTCCGGTCGCAACATACTCCGGCTGCCGATGAATGATCGCCTGATCGAGCAAGGGGAGGAAGACGCGGAAGGTGGAGCCCTTTCCGAGCTCGCTCTCTACCGTTATATATCCCTTGTGAAGCTTCACAATCTCATAGGCGATGGCAAGGCCGAAACCCGTGCCACTACCTTCTTTCTTTGTGGTGAAGAATGGCTCGAATATCTTCTCCCTCGTCTTATCATCCATACCCACGCCTGTATCGGACACGTAGAGGACGGCGTAGTTCCCCTTCCTGACGAAGCCGTGCATCTTGATGAACTCGTCGTCCACGTACGCCAATTCCGTGCCGATGATCAACCTTCCGCCGGACGGCATGGCATCCCTCGCATTGACCACGAGATTCATGATGACCCTGTCCATCTGGCTGGTGTCCGCAGCGACCGCGATGGAATCCTGGGCGAGCCTCACCACGAGCTCTATGCTCTCTCCGATCACGCCCAGCAAGAGCTTCTCCATCCCGCGGACGATGTCATTGAGATCTGCAGGCTTGAGATTCACGACCTGCTTCCTGCCGAACGAGAGGAGGCTATGGGTGAGATTTGCAGCACGTTCGGTGGCTGACATAATCTGGTCGATATGCCTGCGGAGCGGATCGTCCTTGTCCATCTTCATCTGGAGTAGTGCGCCGTGCCCCACTATGGTTGTGAGTATATTGTTGAAGTCGTGCGCCACGCCTGCGGCGAGCTTGCCTATGGCCTCCATCTTCTGGACATTGCGCAACCTGCCCTCCAAGGCCACGCGCTCTGTGATATTGAAGAGTGTGCAGACGACAGCATCTCCGCCGGCGTATTCTATGTGCCCGGTGGTCATAAGCACCCATATCTCCTCACCATCCTTGCGCATGATCTTGAACTCGTACTGTTGTGGGCCTCGGTCTGAGTAGAGGTCATCGGAGCGGAGGTTGCTTACGAGGTCCCTGTAGGCTGGGTGCACAATGTCCATGAATCTTATGCGGCGCAAATCACCTCTATTGTAACCGGTGATAGCCTCGCCTGCAGGATTCACATATAGAAACTCGCCGTTTCTGTGTATGAAGATCGCGGCCGGCGTGGTCTCTGCAAGTGCACGGAAACGCTCTTCGCTCTCGAGTAGAGATTGCTTCACCCTCCTCGCCTCGTCATACAACCTGGCATTCTCGATCGCCACGGCGGTCTGGGAGGCGAGAGTCTCGAGGAGCTCAATATCGCTCTGAATATACGGCTCGCCGCTCCTCTTAGGACCGAGCACAAGCACGCCCTGCATAACTGCCTTGATTACCATCGGAACGAACAGTATGTCCGCGTCCGGCGACGCATCATCCGCGGCAAGGTCCGGGCACTCATCCGAAAGCATATCAACCAGTTCATGCCTCAGCATGGCATGCCCCGCCTGCTTCAGAAGCCGGGCGACACACTCTGGTAGGGTTTTGTCCATGCCCCGCGTCTCGGCGATAGACGGATACAGTCCATAACCCCCGTCGGATCCGGTCAGGTAAAGACTGATCCGATCCACGCCGAAGCTCTTTCTTATATTGCCGATGATATAATTCAACAGCGAATCAAGGTCGAGAATAGATGTGATCGCATCAAGTGAGCGCTTCAGGATAATTTGATATTCATATCTGTCCTTCACTATGATCCGCCTCATCCACTCGATGATGCGGCGGGTGAAGGGCGTGCCGAAGAAGATGAGACCCACGACCGAGGGCGATACAACGAGTGCGATCCCTATGCCTGTGAGCGGCCTCGTCAGCTCGAAGAGCGGCCACGAAAAGCCGAAAAACAGCACAGAGACGAGCAATATGGAGATGGTATCCGAGACCACGATCCTGATGTCAAACAAGCGATGGCGCGTAATGGCATAAAACGTGAGCGCCACCCACGGAAGGCTGAAATATGCGCCGAGTGAGGGATTCACCCCGAATTCGCCGAAGACCTGCGCAAGACCGACTACTGCCACGCCTCCAGCAGCGAATATCAGCGTGCCGTAGAACATGAAATCGAGCTGTCTCCTGCGGACGTAACTTACCTCTCTTCTCAGGCGCATGATGTCGATCATGATCCAGATTATCATCGACGAGCCCAGTATTCTAAGCGGATCTTCGAGTGGACCGCGCCGATTTATGTACGGGATGAGAGAGGCGTCTCCGGGCTCAATGGCATCAGTAAGAAGGGTGAGCAGTAGCACCGCAGTCCAGAAGGGATAGAGGATCCATCCGATCCTGCGGGCCGCAAGGCTGTTTTCGTCCCTGAGATAATGCAAAAACTGGAGGCAGGCTGGTATGCTGAGCCAGCCTATCCAGGCAGCCCTGTTGAAGAGGTTAAAATCCTTGCCGAGGGAGGCGAGGATGTATGATACGGCATTGGCGAGGACATAGGCTGCAGAGAGGAATGAGAACGTCGCCACAGACTTGTTCAACCTGCTCTTGAGAGGATTGTACCTGATAAGAAGTGCACCGAGATATATCTGGAGCCCTGCGACTATGAACAAGGGGTAACCGAATATCTCGAAGAGGTTCATAAACGGGCTCCATAGAAGGATGGCGATAAGGAACTAGCGAATAATCCTCGCAAATATCTTAAATGATAGCATAAAGGCGCATAGTGTCAAACTAAAAAAATTCGGATAATTTGCCGAAAAGATGGAGGAATGGCAACCATTATTTTGGGTAATATTACCCAAGCATTTACTTGACAAAATTTCTCCCCATGATATTCTTTACCTCAGCAAAAAGGTATTATGTATAAGGAGGAAGATATATGAAAAAGATACGGATACTGAGCTTTCTAATCTTGCTCTTTTCAGCGCCTTCGCTCGTACACAGCCAGCCTTTCACCATTGTCGGGCCGCGCGCGCTCGGCATGGGCGGCGCATCTGTCGCTGCGGTTAACGACGCCACAGCGGTATACTGGAACCCTGCCGCGCTCGCTGATTTCATGAAATTCGAGATACGCATACCTGCCGGCGCAGCCATCAGAGACCACATATCTCTCCAGGACAAGTGGGACAGGATCATTGAGATAGAAGGTTTGATAAATACATTGGATGCCCTGGCGCTGACAGAGTTCGATCAGTTGCTGACGGACCTCGAAAAACCCGGCACAGGCACTGACCTCGACGCCAACACAGGCCTGTATATATCGATACCTCTTAGCAAGTCTGCCATCGCAATAAGCAGCCCTGCATTCGGCTACGCAGGGCTTTATCCTACCATTGATACATACAATCGAAATACCAGCACGACACCGCCTCCGCCTACTGATTCCATCGTAAACAACAACTCTGCTGTCACAGGCATAGGCGTGGTGACTGTCGAGCCTACTTTTTCATTTGCAACGAAACTCGGAGAAAAGGTCTTCGTCGGCGCGAATGCAAAGATGATATATGCATCTACATTCATCCACACCGACGATATAAGGACAGGAGATATAAATGACTTCATAGACAACCTGGATGCGAGCCAGACAGACAGCAGCAAACCCGGTTTTGACGCAGGCGTGATCATAAAGCCGACGAAGTCTCTCAATATAGGCGTCGTCGCCAGAAATCTCAACTCGCCCTCCTTCCCGGTCAAGGGGTATATAGCCGAGAAGCAGCCATCCGGAGACGTAACGACTATATATTCCGAAGGAGAGGTGAAGCTCGAGCCCCAATACAGGGCAGGCATTGCCTTCAAACCATTCGGTTTTCTGACCCTTTCTGCTGATTACGACATATCTAAGAATAAAAGCATAGGCATTCCAGGCTACGAAGACCAGACAGCAGCTGCAGGGCTGGAGATCACCCTCCCGAAGGAGATCATAAGCATCCGGGGCGGGGTGTACAAGAACATGGCGGATGACAATGCCAACTTGGTATATACAGCAGGCCTCGGCATAAGACTCTTCTTCCTTCGTGTGGATGTTGCAGGCGCATACGACTTCGAGGAGCAGGAGGCCCAGGTCGCTGCGAACCTTGCGCTCAGGTTCTGACAAATCTGCGATATGGCGCACCTGACACGGCCGGTATCCTGACCGGCCGTGTATTTTATACAAGGAGCCGTTCGTTGACATATAGAATTCTCTTATCTATATTGCTGGGCGTGCTGTTTATTTCATCTTCGAGCTATGCTCAAAGTTTAGCAGAAGGCGGACAATTTGACAGCTTTTTTGGAATTGAAGAATGGCTTACATCCGGAGACGCGGGATGGCAGATATCGTTTCCTTACACCGATGCCGACAGCGGCGGAAACGGCTCCGGAAGGATAGAATCAGAGCTGCGCTTCAGGCATATCAACGGTCCTGTTACGATAATCCATGCTTCAGGCGCATTAGGTCCTGAATGGAGGCTCGACGCATCAATAGGTTTCGGGACTATAAGCGGAGGCAGAGGGACGGACACCGACCGTGACTATCCATCAGCAGGCGGGGTAATCGTCTTTTCCGAATCCACCCAAGACATCGCCGGAGACATCTCCCGCTATGCAATAGACTTATCTTATAGAAAGACATATCCTGACCGTAACCGATCACCTTGGGCAGTCATGCTCGGTTTTCTCCATTATGAAGACAGTCTCGCGATCACGAACGGCGTACAGACCATATCCAAGCCTGGATGGTGGTGGGATCCATATTCGAACCCTCCCCTCGGCCCATTCTCCGGCCTTCATTCCACATATGACTTCTCCTGGAGTGTCGTCAAGGTCGGGGCGTCTTATCAATACAGCTCGAGCAGCGGCGTCTCTCTTTCAGGGGCATTGTCGGCCTATCCATTCGTAAACTATCAGGGAGAAGGCTACTGGAACCTGCGCGGCATGACATTTACACACAAGGCGACCACCGGTTTCGGTTACGAGGCGGTCTTTGAAATAGAATTTCCATTGACCGATACAGCCGAATTGAGCGCAGGGTACCGCTATTTTCATCTCAAGGCCGAGAATGGAACCGACACCACCTATTTCTCCGGAGTGTATGGCGGTGCAGCGAATCTCGACTTTGCAGAGGTCACCCGGCAAGGTGCGTATGCAGGGCTGTTATTCAGGTTCTGATTATGATTCGCCCTCCATCCCTCTAAGCTGCATAACTTGCGCATTCCGCAAGCCCGCCTCTATATAGGGCTCTTACCCACAATCCCGCTCGAAAAAAGCACTTGACATGAAGACTGCTCTTTTGTATAGTTATGTGCATATGCACAAAATGGTGATGGGACATGTCTCCAAGGTATAAGAAGCCCAGGGCGTGCGGGTGCAGGTTCCGCGGCAGGGCGTTCAAGCCCACAGGCATCCCTATGGCCGAAATCGGCCGGGTGATCCTATATCGCGACGAACTCGAGGCGCTCCGCCTCTGCGACCTCCAAGACCTGACGCAGGAAGAGGCAGGGGAGCGAATGGGCATATCCCGCGGGACAGTACAACGCATTCTCACTGCTGGGAGAAAGAAGGTGGCGCAGGCGCTCACAAGAGGCGAGGCTATAGTATTCGAAGAATATCCAGACCAAAGGAGGAACACATAATGAAGATATGCTTTCCGGTACAGAATGACGAAGGTATCAACAGCAGGGTGTATAATCACTTCGGCTCCGCACCCATGTTCATCGTAGTGGACACGGACACAGGAGACGTCTCCACGATATCGAATGGAGATAGATACCACGTTCACGGCGCATGCAATCCGCTGAAGGCGCTGAACAACAGGAAGATAGACGCCGTGGTCGTGGGAGGCATCGGCGCCGGAGCGCTCAACAGGCTCAATGAACAGGGAATCCGGGTCTATCGTGCTGAGGCCGAAAACATTGGAGAGAACCTCGTCCTCTTCAACACCCGGCGGCTTCAGGAGATAGCTTTCGAATCGTGCTGCGGCGGCCGCGGCTCGAAGAGCGGTTGCGCTCATCATTAATACATAGAGGAGGCATCACATGGAACCATTGAATCGGGTTCGGGGTTTCAGCTACATGTTAGGCGTGTTCCAAAATCAGCAGAACGACCCGTTCTGCCGCTCGTGCAATTCATATGCAACTGTCCTGTCTGCGATGAAGGAAGGCATCTCCAAGTTCGAAACGGAGAATAAAGGCTTCATAAAAGGGCTCGATGAACGATTCTCGCGCCTCTTTGCAGAGGCGAAGGCCGGGATCATGGCGATAAAGGCCCCGGAAAACCCTTTAAGGCAGAAAAAGGAGGGCAACTGCAGACTGCCTGAAGGCGTATGTTTCCTCAAGAACTCCATGGCCATACTGCAGAAGGCTGAGCCTCAAGCATCAGCCTGAAACCTATCCTCTCCGACCCCCCCCTTGCCTCAAGAGGGGGCGGCCCTTACTGTGCTATAATTATAATATAACACCGGCAAAAATTTAGACAGACAGACTCCTAATTCCAACAAAGAGGGGGATGAGATGAATGCGCTCGAGATCGCAATGAAGATGGAGACGGATTCAATAAAGTTCTACACAGAAGCGGCTCAAAAGACGAAATATCCCGCCGGAAAGAAGATGTTCGAGACCGTCGCAGAGGATGAAAAGCGGCACCTGCAGATGATCTCGGACATCATCAAAGGGCTGGATATAAAGCCCGGTGATGTGAGCCCCATGAGGCGCGTAAAGACCGTCTTCGAGTCTATGAAAGAGCAGATGATGAAAAAGGTGGAGGCGAGCTCGGACGAACTCGAGGCATTCAAGATCGCCATGCGGATGGAGCAGGAGGGTGAGGCCTTTTACAAAAAGTCCATGCAAGAGGCGAGGACTGAAAAGGAGAAGGCCCTATTCGAGAGGCTCATCGAGGAGGAGCGGCAGCACTATCAGATCTTCGCCAATACATACTACTTTCTTTCCAATACCGGTAGCTGGTTCCTCTGGGAGGAGCATTCTATAGTAGACGGAGGCACTCCCTGGGCGTGAGACCAGAAAGGAGGCAGCCATGACTTACACTATTGCGGATTTGAAGAACAAGATACTGGAGATGTATCCGGAGATAAAAGAGCACAATCTATCAGTAGATATCAGCTTCGATCTCTCTAAGAATGCGTATATAGCCGCATTCACCCGTGGGAGTGAGAAGCTCACCACCCACATAGAAAAGCATGACGCAGACGAATGCATGAACGGGATAAAATGCGTATATCTCGGTGTGCAGGTGGCGCAGTTCATAAGGAACTTCGAGGAGAAAGAGGAGTTTTCACGCAAGGCCGCATAAAATCCGACGGAAAGGAAGAGCTGCCCCGCGGAGCGTGCCGTGGGGCAGCAGTCACTTGGCAATCCCGCCCATTCCGAATCAGCAGGAGCTCTTGCACTTGCATGTCACAGACAGCTTCTTAGAGACTTTTCTGATGGTCATGACATTACCTCCTTCTTTAGAATAGTTATATTATACCATACAGGGCGCATCTATAGAGGTCCTTTCCGCCCCTGCCGGATATGAGCTCAGCCCTGTATCTGCATCCTCCGCGGCATAGCTCAAGATACTCGCAATCGCAATCGAGCTGCGACAGGAGGACAGGCCTTATCCTCTTCCAGCAGTTCGCAAGCCCCTCGCTGATGTTTCCCACGGAATCTTCTAGGCTGTTGTAGAATGTGCACTTGGCCGCCCTTCCGTCGGGAAGCACCGCCATGAGATGCAGCCCGCAGCCGAAGCCCTCGCCGGTTCCGTGGATGCCTCCGCCGTAGCCGTAACTCAGATACCTGCCGCCCTCCGTCGGGCTGAGTTTGAGATCATCATTTTTTCTTAGTCTTCCTGTATCGCAGGGTATGTCCACAGTCCAGTCCTTTATCCCCATCTGCTTGAAGAGCCGCTCCATCTCATCTAAGTCCGAGAGATTCCGTTTGTGGACCATAGTGGCGATGGACACATGCAGCCCCGCTTCAAGGCAGCGTCTGACTCCGTCCATAGCGCGGAGGAAGCTGCCGTCCCCCCTGATCGAGTCATGCGCATCCTTCATCCCGTCAATGCTGATCTGAACCTCATGGACTTTCAATTCTCGTACGGTTTCGTCGCTCAGAAGGAGGCCGTTGGTGAACAGCACCGTCCTTACGCCGAAAGCCGGCAGCATATCGTTTATCTCCCGGAATCCGCTGTGAAGCAGCGGCTCTCCACCTGTTATCATCACCCTCAGTCCCTGCATTGCCTCGAATTCTCTGAGCACCTTCCGCACCTGTTCTATCGCCAGATCCTGATGGGGCTTTTCGTCTATGTAGCAATGCCTGCATCTCAGATTGCAGCGGTCCGTGATCTGGAGCTCTATGTATCTCAGCGAGGGGACAGGCGCCGGTGCAAGGGGAGGCCTCTTTATATCCACCTTCTCGGTTGTGACGATGCCCTCATCAAGGCAGTAGTCGATAAAGGCGCTGTCCCGCGTTTCGCACCCGGCCTCGGTCGCGCATGACCTGAGAAATTCATACGAGACCTCGTCGAGCTCGTATAGCTCGTCATTAGCTATCTGATATACAGACGGGACCTCGAGCTGTTTTAGAACCGCCTGGGGAGACAGATAATAACGCATAGACCTGCACTCTCTATCCAATCTCTCTCGTCCCTACGTGCCGGCTGAAAGAGTTTTATTATAATTATACACCATGCGACCGGGTCTGTTATAATCCGAATGGGAGGGCATGTGATCATGCCGCGTATATTCTGTGCAAGATACTGTAAATACTACAAGCCCGGCAAGGAAGAGATGTCTTGCATGGCGTATTCTGAAATAAACCGCCTCGAGCTGACGGATCTTCGCATAGAGCTCGGGCATAGGGATGAGCATGCGGCATATGGCAGAATATTGGATGATCTGAGACGGTCGTTATGCCTGAGATGCGAATTTTATGAGGATGGCTGCGACTTCATAGCCTCGAATGGAAATATCACTCCCTGCGGGGGACTGCTCGTTTTGGCGTATATGATATCCTCGGGCAGGATAAAATATGATGATGTAAAATAGAAGAGGCAGGTTAGCTTTTATTCCTAATAAAGGGGCGTATATGGATTATTCGATAAAGATCACGGGCGAGGCAGGACAGGGCATTCAAACCATAGGCGAGACCCTTGCCAGGGTCTTCGGTCGGATGGGGCATTATATATTCTCGCACCAAGACTACGAATCCCGCATACGCGGTGGTCATAATTTTTACCAGATACGCATTTCGGAGAGGCCTGTGATGTCTCCAAGGGAGAAGGTGGACATCATAGTCGCGCTGGACAAGGAGGGCGTGACCAGGCATAGGAGCGAGTTGGATCCGAAAGGCATGATCATATACGATTCCGCCTCTATAAAGGCGACGTTCGAAGGCCCTTCTTTTCTCGACATACCTTTCGCGGAGCTCGCAGTGGCGCACGGCGGGGATAAGATCATGTCCAATGTAGTCGCAACCGGCGCAGTGCTCGGGATGCTCGGGATGGAGATCGGGCCTTTGCTCAGGCTTATCAAAGAAACATTCGTAAAAAAGGGGGAGGATATAGTTGCGAAGAATGAGAAGGCCTGTCGGGCTGGATATGACTTTGCGAAGAAAGGCTGCTTATCCTGCTCTTTTTCCGTGACCGGGAGCGGAGGGCCGAAGATGGTGATATCCGGTGTGGAGGCGATCGCCCTCGGTGCGATTGCATCCGGCGTGAGATTCTATGCTGCATATCCCATGACGCCTTCGACAGGTATAATGAATTATCTCGCATCCAAAGAGGCGCAGTATGGGATAATAGTGGAGCAGGCTGAGGACGAAATCGCGGCCATAAACATGGCAATAGGCGCGTCTTTCGCCGGTGTCCGCTCCATGACAGCCACTTCAGGCGGTGGATTCTGCCTGATGGTCGAGGGACTGTCCCTCGCAGCCATGACAGAGACGCCTGTTGTGATCGGCCTCGGCCAGAGACCCGGCCCTGCTACAGGCCTGCCCACGAGGACAGAGCAGGGAGAGCTCTTGTTTTCCATATTTGCCGGACATGGAGAATTTCCGCGCATCGTGTTTGCACCCGGTACCCCGGAGCAGGCCTTCTACCTCACGAACAAGGCGTTCGACCTTTCGGAAAAATACCAGATACCGGCCATAATCCTGTTCGATCAGTTTCTGGCCGACTCTCAATATACATATTCGGGATGGGACGGCTCCAAACTCAGATATACGGATTATCGTTTTCGCGGGGAGGGTGCGGCAGGTATAGACCGATACAAACGGCATGCCTTGACAGAAACAGGCATATCACCTCTTGCACTGCCGGGCAATTCGCGGCGCCTCGTGATAACCGACAGCGACGAGCATGACGAAGAAGGCCACATTATAGAAGATGCAGAGACACGGGTGAGGATGGTGGAGAAGAGGCTCCATAGGAAGACGGCCTTGCTGAAGGATGAGATCGAACCGCCGATTCTGTACGGTGATCACAGGCCTGAGGTCGTAATAGCGGGATGGGGCTCGACATTCGGGGTGATGAAGGAGGCGGTCGATCTGCTCTCACGCGAGCGCTCCATAGCGATGCTACATTTCAGCGAGTTGTGGCCGTTTCCGGATAAGGTTCGGCTCGATTATACGGATATCCTGAAGATTGCAAAGGCGACGATCTGCATAGAGAACAATGCAACAGGCCAGTTTGCCAGACTCATGCGCTCCGAGACTGGTTATCAGTTCACTGGCCATATACACAAATTCGACGGAAGACCCTTCACTATCGAAAGGCTCAAAGGAGAGATAGATGCCCACATTGGAAAGCTATAGGGGACAGACGCCGGCCTGGTGTCCAGGCTGCGGCAACTTCGGGATTCTCAAAGCATTCAAAGATGCCATGCTCGGACTCGGTCTCGAGCCGCACATGTTCACCATCGTCTCGGGCATAGGCCAGGCTGGAAAGTTCCCTCATTACACAAGGTGCAACACGTTCAACGGGTTGCACGGCAGGACCCTGCCTGTAGCAACAGGGATAAGGCTCGCCAATCACGAGATGCCCGTCGTCGCAATCGCGGGAGACGGAGACTGCTACGGAGAAGGGGGCAATCACCTTATTCACGCCATAAGGCGGAATGTGAACGTCAAGCTCTTGGTGCATGACAATCAGATATACGGCCTCACAAAAGGTCAGGCCTCACCCACCACAGGAGAGGGGATGAAGACCAAGAATATGCCGTTCGGTGTTATCTCTGAGCAGCTCAATCCTGTTGCACTCGCAGTCGCCCTCGATTGCAGCTTTGTCGCCCGCTGTTATGCCGGTGAAACCAGCCATCTCACATCCATCATCATCGAGGCGATGAAGCACAAGGGCTTCTGTCTCATTGACATCCTCCAGCCCTGCGTCACCTTCAATAAAATAAACACGTATGAGTGGTACTCGAAGCGTGTGTATAAACTGGAGAAGGACTACAACCCCGAAGACCGTGCAGCCGCATTCGTCAGGGCGCTGGAATGGGGGGACAGGCTACCGCTCGGCGTGATATACAGAAACAGCAGACCAATCTACGAGGAGCGCATGCCTGTCATCTCGGACATGCCATTGGTCAAGAAGCCGCAAAGGAGACCGGATACAGCGGATCTCCTGAGTGAGTTCTTTTGATAAGAAAGGCGTCTTTCGTCACACCTGTCTGCAAAGTCGGGATGATATATACATTTTCGTGGAGCATATTTCGGCATCCATCTAACCTCTGCCGAGGCGATTATTCTGATTTCTCTCATCAGGGCTAATCTGCGTTCAATTGGGTTCAATTGCCCTTGCTGGGATCATCGCTTTTCTGGAGCGGCCACAGAGTGAATCGCTTGGCTCAGGCTTTCCATTGTATACGGTTTGGCGATGACACCGTTAAATCCGTATGCTTCGAAATCGGACATAATCGGGTCATTGGAGTAACCGCTCGAAACAACGGCCTTTATGTTCGGGGCCATCTCCCTGAGCCTCTGCAGCGTCTCTTTTCCTCCCATCCCTCCCGGGACTGTAAGGTCGAGGATCACGAGATCGAACGGTTTGCCCTCCGCAGCCTTTTTCTTGAACAACTCGATTGCCTCAGCGCCGTCTGTCGCAGCCTCGACTTCATAGCCCAGAGAGCCCAGCATGGCGGAGGCCACGGCCCTCACTGTTTCCTCGTCGTCCATCAAGAGCACCCTCCCCCTGCCTGTCTTGAGCTCCGGTCTCGTCTCTGGATATGATGCCCTTTTATCGGATGCGGGCAGATACACATGAAAGACCGAGCCCTTCCCTTTTTCCGACTCGACATATATATACCCTTCATGCCTCTTGACGATGGAATAGCTTATGGCAAGCCCGAGCCCCCTGCCCCTCTGTTTGGTAGTGAAATAAGGGTCGAATATTTTTCCGATGTGCTCTCTCTGTATTCCGACGCCCCGGTCTGCTATGGATATTTTTACATATCTGCCAGGCCGGAGGGAAATACCGTCCGACGGCGACACGACGGTGTTTTCGCACGCGACTCTGATGGTTCCCCCTTCCGGCATCGCCTGGTCGGCGTTCAGTATGATGTTGTAGATGACCTGGCCTATCTGGGCCTCATCCAATTCCGCATGCCACAGGTCGTCGGGAATTTCGAATTCGCACTTGGAGCGGCGGCCGCTCAATGCGAACGAAACCGAGTCTCGGATTAAATCTCTCAGGGAGGATGTCTTTTTTATCGGCGCTCCGCCCCGCGAGAATGTAAGGAGCTGCTGCGTCAGATCCCTTGCGCGAAATGCCGCCTTCTCCGCCTCGATCAGTCTTTCGCGCACCTCGCTGTCCGCCTTTGCATAGAGATTCGCGAGGGAAATATTCCCAATTATCCCTGTGAGGAGATTATTGAAATCATGCGCCAGGCCGCCTGCAAGCATGCCCAGGGACTCGAGCCTCTGGGCCTTTCTCGCCTCTGCCTCTAGCCGCCTGCGCTCCGTGACATCCAAAGCCAGGACGAGCTCGGCCCTTCTACCGCCAAAGTCGAGAGTGTGCGACGTGATTTCTACGTCTATGACGGAACCGTCCTTTTTTATGTGCCGCCAGATGCCCGCCTCATCCAGCCCGTCCGTGACCTTAGATACATTCTCGATAAGCCTTGGTATATCTTCCGGTGGTCTGATATCCTTTATGGTCATACTCAGGAAATCTTCTCGCGAATAGCCGTAATGTCTTATGGCAGCGTCGTTCACCGCCAAAAATCCGAGTGTCTCGAGGTCATATACCCACATAGGATGGGGATTGCTCTCGAACAAAAGCCTATACAGCTTAACGCTTGCGCGAAGATCCTCCTCCATTCTCTTCTGATCCGTGATATCCCTGACCAGCTCCACGCCGCCGACCAGCTCGCCGCGGCTGTTTTTGAGAGGAGACGCTGTAATCTCTACATGGCGGGACCGTCCCTTTTTCAGAAGGGCCTTTCTGATCCTGTGGACCTTGCCGTCCTGGAATGCAAGGGCGAGGCCGCAGTCGTCGCATATTCTATCGCTCTCTTCATATATCTTATAACAGAATTCTCCCGGGTGCTCTCCCCAGTCAGCCTTGCACGGCCCGTTCTGGAAAATAATCTTGAAATTCCTGTCCTGAATCGTGAGCGAATCCCCAATGGCTGCAATCACCGCTTCGGACCTCTCCTTTTCCTCATAAGCGGAATTCAGAGCCGCTCTTAATGCCTCCTCTGCCTGGGCCCTGATCTTTATCTCCTGATAGGAGTGCATAGAAAGGATGAAGAACATGAAGAACGGGAGGTAAAAAAGTTCGAGGTAATCTTCGTAGGGGTCTAAGGCAGATGTGAGGCCTGAGTGTTCGAGTGCGTTGGAAAGGCCGACCAAGGCCATGACGCATGCGGAGAGGACGAAAAAAAGCCGAGAGGCCCTGTCCCATAGAGGCGGCCTTATCCTCAGGCCGAACACGATTGCGACGCCGAAGCCGATTGCGGAGATGAAATCGAAAGCGGCAGCGGTCATCTTCCACCTCGCTCCAGGCGGTGCTGGAGCCCAACTGCCAGCCAGGCCGCCGCTCCGAAACAAACACCTGCAAGGCCGTAGGATATGTGCTCCAGGAGGTCGAAGGCATCCAGCCAGAAAATACCCTCCAAGACGGTGAAGAGCGACGCTGAAAGCATGAAGAGGAACCCGGCGAGTATAAGCTTCCGTCTCGGCAGCCAGGTCTTCTTGTACATGCCGATAAAGACGGATAACGCGACGACGCCAAAAATGAGGTTTATGATTTCGCTTTCCTGGAACATTTTGTCGGCCCTTGGCCGATATTATAACAGATTTTCCATAGATGAATATACGAAAAATGTCATCGTCATGAGGCTGCGCATCCTCATAAAATTTTCTTCATTTCCTTCACAATGGCCTTACTGGATATCTCCTCATAGTCCAGAAGCTCCCCCGGCTTTCCGCTCTTCGGGACCTTTCTGACTGCCAGCGAATGAATAGGGACTTTACAATCGGAAAGGCCGCTCCTGACCGCCTCTCCAAGCCCGCCCTCTGCGAAGTGGTCTTCGACTGTGATAATCGCGCCGGTCTCTGCAGCCGCCTGGGCCAAGGTCTTTTCATCCAATGGTTTTATGCTGTAGAGGTCGATGACCCTTATGCTCACACCTTCTTTCTTGAGCTCCTCGTATGCCGCGAGCGCCCCATGCAGCGTAATGCCGGCGGCAACGATTGTCGCTACATCCTTTTTGCCCCTTCTTACGACCTTGCTTCCGCCTATCCGGAACTCTTCGTCGGGATCGTAGAGGATAGGCGTGTCCATCCTCGTCGTCCTGATATATACAATGCCCCTCCTCCTTGCGGCCTCCTCCACGAGTCTTTCTGTGGAGACCGCATCCGAGGGGTAGAGCACCACGCTGTTCAGGATAGCCCTGAACGCCGCGATGTCCTCGAGCCCCATCTGCGAAGGCCCGTCCTCGCCGATCGAGACGCCTCCGTGCGAGCCGCAGAACTTTATATTCGCATCTGAGTACCGGGCCATCCTGATCTGGTCATAGGCCCTCATGAGAAATGCTGCAAAGCTTGATACGAATGGGATCTTGCCGCGCAGAGAAAGCCCCATGGCCGCTCCCACCATGTTCTGCTCTGCAATGAACATCTCGAAGAACCTCTCTGGATAGGCCTTCTTGAATATCTCAGCGAATGTGGAATTGCCCACCTCCGCATCCAGTACGACGATGTCCGGAAACACTGGATATATGCGGGCGAGCGCATTGCCGTATGCCCTGCGCGTCGCCACAGGCCTGTCCTTCGGATATGAGAGCGGCCGGACAGCAACTGGCCCTGCTGCAGGAGGGTAGAGGTCATCCGGCCTACTGATGACGCCCCTTGATTCTTTGTCTATCGGACTAAGTTCGGACAGGGCGTTGCTCAGTTCTTCTTTGCTCAGGGCCTTTCCATGCCAGCCGTCTTTGTTCTCTATGAACGAGACACCCTTCCCCTTCACCGTCCTCGCAATTATCATCGCAGGCCTGTCTTTGACCTGGAGCGCCGCCTCGTATGCCCTGAGAATGTCGGGGATGGAGTGGCCGTCTTCTATGACGATTGTCCGCCACCCGAAGGCTGAAACGCGTTTTTCATAAGCGGAGAGGTCATGTCCGTACATAGTCTCGCCCCGCTGGCCGAGACGATTCACATCGAGGACGGCTGTGAGATTGTCGAGTCTGTAGTAGGCCGCGAGCTGGATCGCCTCCCATTGCGAGCCCTCTGCCATCTCGCTGTCGCCAAGAAGAACATATGTGCGGTATGGAAGCCTGTCTAAGTACTTTGCGCAAAGCGCCATGCCGAGGCCGATGGAGAGGCCCTGGCCGAGCGAGCCGGTTGCAGCCTCGGCATACGGAAATGCAGGGGTAGGATGGCCTTCGAGCGGGCTTCCGAACTTCCGTAGCGACAAGAGCTCTTTCTCGGACACCTTGCCTGCTGCAGCCCATAGCGCATACAGAAGCGGAGCTGCATGGCCTTTCGAGAAAATGAGTCGGTCGTTGTTCGGATGCGATGGGTTGTCCGGATCGAACCTGAAGGGACCGCCAAAGAGAAGCCCTGTCATCAGCTCCGTCGCCGACAAAGACGAGGTGGGATGGCCTGAGCCGGCTTCAGTAGTGGAGACGAGTATATAGTAGCGAATCAGCCTTGAAACCTTTTCGAGATGAGCGATGTCCGTCATTTATGTGTCTCCTGTATGATTCGATCGATGAGATTCAGCGCCTGTTTCATAGAGTATCATGCTTAAAACAGCCATTGCCGCAGTCTCTGTACGAAGTATGTTCTGACCGAGGCTTACTATCTCGACCCCTCTTTCCTCCGCCAACTTCGCCTCGTGCCCGCTGAATCCTCCCTCAGGCCCTATGAAGATGTTTATCTTTTCCGGTAATGCATCCCGTCTCAAGACCGTCTTGATATGCCTCGTCGCCTCCTCCCACGGCAGCAGATATAGAGCCTCCCGGCTTGATTCTATCGAGTCAATGCATTCATCGAACCTCTTTATCCGGCCGATAACAGGCAGAGTCGGCCTGTTGCTCTGCATCGCAGCCTCTCTCGCTATCTTCCGCCAGCGGGCATGACGCTTCGCTTCGTCTCTCAGCTTCACGACCGTCCGCTCCGTAATCATAGGTATGATGATGTTTGCGCCGAGCTCTGTCGCCTTTTGCACTATCCAGTCCATCTTGTCCGCCTTAGGAAGCCCCTGACAGAGGGTGATGAACGGCGGCTGTATTTCCCGCCTCTTCACGGATAGTATCTCTGTCAGGATCTCGGACCTACCGGCCTTCGCTAT
This sequence comes from Nitrospirota bacterium, assembly GCA_037444505.1. Lineage (GTDB taxonomy): Bacteria > Nitrospirota > UBA9217 > UBA9217 > UBA9217 > JBBIMH01. Next base: position 33,188 of record JBBIMH010000021.1, read on the forward strand.
TCTGGCAGTATATTCGCGTCCGCTTCCATCGAGAAGCAGAAGCTCATCTCCAATCCGCATCCTGAGCGATAAGAGGATATGCCTGACGTCGTCGCCCGTTACGGCGATCCGGTCCCCGTTGATCTGCTCAGCTGAAATGAAGAACCTTGGCGGCTTCGGCATCCTTGTCCTTACCTTAGATATGGAGCGCCTTTACAGTACAGGGTCTGTTTGAGCAGCCGGAGGCCGGCGCCTTTTTCTCCGCCTCTTTCTCCTTTGCCTGTGGTGCAGAGCCTCGGGCTGCCTGCCGATGGATTCCCCGGATGCAGCATCATGCCTATGTCTCAAGAACTCGGCCCACCAAGCAGAGAGGTCTTGATTGTCGCCCGTGATTTCCCTGACGAACCTGAAATAGGCATATGCGTCAGCAAAGCCTGGCCTGCTCGAGAAGACGAGCGGCGCCCTGCCGGATGTCTTTGCAAATCTGGTCTGATCCCGGAGCATGTCCCTCACCAAAAGCGCAGTCTTCTTGGGTATCAGCACCCGCGCCGACTGCTCCCTAAAAAATTCTGATAGCACGAGGTCTATTGCTGCGTGAGGATGCATGCCCACTGCAACCAAATCAGATGTCTTCGACTCAACGAACCTCCCGAACATGAATGCAAGGAGCACGTGCGGCTGTATCTGTCTGCCCGCCTGGACGCAGCCATCTATCCATTCGAGTGCCTTCCCGATCCAGACATTCGGATAGCCCTCGCTTTCCGTCTCGAACCACTCGCCGAGGCTGGGGAAGAGCACGCCGAACAGTCCTGTCTTTCTCAACAGGTGATAGACCTTTTCGGCCTCGCCCAAGAGAAAGAGCTTCAGCACCTCTTCATACAGTCGTGCAGGAGATGCGAGCGCCACCCTTTCTCTCTGCTCTATGAGCGCCTGCATGGTCCTTTCTTCTAAATCGAAGCCGAGCATCGCGGCGAATCTCACCGCCCTGACCATTCTAACCGGATCTTCGATGAATCTCTGCACGGGCTCGCCAATGGTGCGGATTAGTCCCGCCTTGAGGTCATCCATGCCGGCCACATAGTCGATGACGGAGAAATCCGCTATATTGTAAAACAATGCATTCACAGTGAAATCTCGGCGCAGCGCATCCTCCTCAGGCGTGCCGAACACATTATCCCTAAGTATCATCCCCTCTTCGGTCTTTAGAAGTCTGGGCGGCCTCGGCCTCTTGCGGTCCGAGTGCGGCGGCGCCGAGGTCTCGGAGGCCGCAGCCGGTTCCGGGGTTTCTTCCTGCTCATGCACATCAGATGCAAGCGAGCGGAATGTCGCCACCTCTATTATCTCGTCATGAAAATATACATGGGCGAGCCTGAACCTTCGTCCTATCAGCCTGCAATTTTTGAAGAGCTTTTTTATCTCCCCTGGATGGGCATCTGTTGCGACGTCGAAATCCTTCGGTTCCCTCCCGAGGAGCAGGTCTCGCACACCGCCGCCCACCAGATAGGCGAGGTGGCCTGCATCCTTCAGGCGATAGAGGACCTTAAGGGCGTTTTTACTGATATATCTTCTAGAGATATGATGCGATGCTCTCGGAATCACTACAGGAATTGCTGTACTCACGAGGGCATATTAGCATAGAGATGGTCTCTGGTAAAGAGGGAATAATGCTTCTCAGGGGACGCAAAACTACAGAGGATGTAGAGAGCCGAGAAACGCGGCAGACGAAAAAAGGCCGGAGCATGTCCGGCCTATCAGGATGACCCTTTGCTATATCTCTGTGACCGCAATAGCCTGCTGCGGGCAGTTCTCGACGCATGTCTGACAGTTTATGCAGTCGGACATGTTCACTGCCTCGGCCTTGCCGTTGTTGACCGCAAAGACCGACTGCGGGCAGACATTGGCGCATGTCCCGTCGCCGTCGCACTTGGCAAGGTTGATATTAACCATGTACATAGCGCAGTAACCTCCTTTTGAAAATCTGTAGAAACTGTGGCATGATAATCCCTTCTCCTGCAAAAATCAAGAGAAAAGACATCCTGTCTCGGGCGGCGGCAGCCGCAAAAAAGGCCCGACCGCTAATCGATCGGGCCTTTTTGATAGAAGGTGATTTACGCTCAGTGCGCCGGAGACCGACAAACCGCCGATACCGCATCAATGATCTATCTCGATCCCTGCCGTCTGCTCGCGCACCGATACTGCGATCTTGTATAGGAACGTCAGTATGAGAAAACCTACAGCCCAGACGCCGATGGTGATCATGGTCTCAGGGAATGTCGGCCAGTAGGTATGCACCTCTTCAAGCGGGTTCGGAACGAAGCCGCCTATGATCAGCCCGAATCCCTTGTCTATCCAGAGCGAGATGAACAGCACGATGCACGCCAGAAGCAGCAGACCCTCGTTCCTCCTGATGGACGGCACGATGAGCATGACGAGGGATATCGCTGCGAATACAACCGATGTCCACATGAGCGGCACGAGTTCGGCATGTCCCTCGAGTCCGGTGAAGAGATATTTGAAAGGATGCATGTGTCCGGGTATCTGGCTGTAGAACGCAGTGAACAGCTCCAGGACCAGGAAGAAGACGTTCGCAAACATGGCGTATGCGACTATCTTTCCAACGGCCTGTATCGCCTCCTTGCCCGGATCGAATTTCGTTAGTTTCCTGACTATCATCGCGAGGATGATGAGCAGGGCCGGGCCGCCTGCGAATGCAGAGGCCAAAAAGCGAGCCGCCATAATGGCGGTGAGCCAGAAATGCCTGCCGGGCAGGCCTGCGTAAAGAAAGGCCGTCACTGTATGGATGCTTATGGCCCAAGGGATTGAGAGATAGATGAAGGGCTTGATCCACTTCGGCGGAGGAACGCCCTTTCTATCGGACCCCAAGGTAATCCATCCGATCAAGGCGTTCAAGAAGAGATAGCCCGAGAGCACGAACGCATCCCAGAACATGATGGAATTGGGCGTAGGATGCAGCAGCACATTCATGATACGCATGGGCTGGCCCATGTCCACGAAGATGAAGAGTATGCACATCGTGACGGCGGAAATGGCCAGAAACTCGCCCAAAATCACGATCTTGCCGAACTTCTTATAGTCATGCAGATAATAAGGAATGACGAGCATTACCGCAGATGCCGCCACACCTACCAGGAATGTGAACTGGCCTATGTACAGGCCCCATGACACATCCCTATGCATACCGGTGATGCCGAGGCCGATATTGAACTGTCTGAGATAGAAGTATGTACCGATCAGGGCCAGGGCGCCTAAGAAGAATACCCATGCCCAGTATCTCTTACCCCCCTCCAATGCCTTCTCAAGCATGGTCGCTTCCTCCTATGAGATAGTATATGGCAGGCCCGGTGCCCAGATCAGGCTTGCGGCGTATCGTAAGCTTGGTCTCCACGATCTTCCGCACCTCTGATGCAGGATCTTCGAGATCCCCGAATATCAGACCGCCTTTCGGCGCTGCCTCGACGCAGGCGGGCATCTTCCCGACCGAAAGCCTCTCGGTGCAGAATGTGCATTTCTCCACCACACCCTTCGTCCTGGTAGGATATTCCTTGTTCAGGAACTCCTTCTTTATGGCAGGCCTCGGATCCACCCAGTTGAAGCTCCTGGCACCGTAGGGGCATGCAGCCATGCAGAAACGGCACCCGATGCAGCGATGCATGTCCTGCATGGTAATGCCGTCCGGCAGCTTAAAGGTCGCCTTCGTGGGGCAGACACGCACGCATGCAGGATTATCACAGTGGTTGCAAAGCACAAGGAAAGGCATCTCCTTTATATGCTCGCTCATGTATCTATTCTCCTGGCCTGGGAACGCCCTCTCGAACCCCGTCTTCCATATCCACTTTATCTCGAGCTTCTTGTCCACCTTTCCGTCTGGGGTCCTGAAGTCGGGTACGTTGTGCGTGTGGTGACAGGCATCGATCGTCCTATTGAAATCGTCCTCGGTCTTGAACTTGCTCATATCGACGACCATGGCCCACCGTTTTGCCGTAAGCGCCTCTTTGTTCCGGTCCACCTGCTCTGGGGCCAGCCCCTTCATCCATATCGGATGCGTCGCCGAGGCGACGGTCGCGCCGAAGCTCAGGATGGAGGAGATCCCCGTGATTTTTAAGAATTGTCTCCTGTCCATGCTCATGATTTCGCCTCCTCCTTTTCCTCGGGCTGAATATGGCAGTCCCAACAGAACGGCTTCACCGCCATGTAATTATGGCACTCGTCGCAAAACTTCTTCTTGTTGGAGTGGCACTTCAAGCAGCCGTTCTGAAGGCTCATGTTCCAGCGCTTTTTGTTCGTATCGCTTATATATCCTCTGTTGTAATCCCTCACTACAGAGTCGCGCCAGTGATTCAGAAGAACCATATGCTCCGCACGCATCCATTCCTTTGACTCGACACACTCCTTCTTTCCGTACTTCTGCTCCCATTCCATTATCGCAGGCGTGTCGGTCTTCGGGTCCGGCTTTGTATGGGCCTTGCCTAAGTTGTACCAGAAAGGAAAGGATGCAATCGCTATGAATATGGCAAGGCCTATCAGTATTTTTCCGCCATCATATAGTCTCATGCCTTTTCCTCCTTCTTTTGGGCGCTCGGAAGCGGCTCGCCGCGCAGGTCGGTCGTGCGCTCCTTTTCGCCTTTCATCACAAGGGCATTGGCCACGAGCTCATGAAGACCGGTGACCTTCACGCCCGGCACCCAGTAATCCATGAGGGCCGGAAGCGCCGCCCTGTCGATGGCGCATATGTTGCCGAGCATATTGACGCCATAGTGATCGCGTACGAACTTCACGGCATTCGCCCGCGGGAATCCGCCCTTCATGCGGAGCTCCATATCTTCGGATGCATTGAGACCGGAGCCGCTGCCGCAGCAGAATGTCTTCTCTCGAATCGTGTCCTCAGGCATTTCGTAGAAGTGGTTCACCACATTTCGGAGGACATACCTCGGTTCCTCAAAAAAGCCCATTCCGCGCGATGTGTTGCATGAGTCATGCCATGTGACACGCAGATGGTCGTTCCTGCTCGGATCGAGCTTGAGTTTTCCGTGCCTGATGAGGTCCGCGGTGAATTCCACGATATGTATCATCTTCGTGGACTTTGCATGCTCGAACACAGTGCCTGTAATCGGAGACTTGGGCACCTCGAGGAAATCCGCCGGTCCGTTCCACGTGTCCATGTACTGATGGATGACGCGCCACATATGGCCGCATTCTCCGCCAATGATGTACTTTACGCCGAGCCTCTTCGCCTCTGCATATATCTTGGCATTGAGGCGCTTCGCCATCTCATTCGAGGTAAAGAACCCGAAGTTTCCGCCCTCGGATGCATATGTGCTCCAAGTATAGTCGAGGCCCAATTCATGGAAGAGCATGAGATAGCCCATGGCGGTATATGTACCCGGATCCGCAAAGAGGTCGCCCGAAGGGGTCACGAATAGTATCTCCGCACCCTTTCTATTGAAAGTGGGCTTGATCCTTATCCCGGTGATATTCTCTATATCATCGAGCATGTACTCGAGGTTGCCTGTGATCGTATGAGGCTCGAGCCCGAGATGGTTCCCTTTCATGTAACAGTTCGCCACAGGCCCTGCGATCCATTCTATGTTCAGGCCGAGCAGGTTCAAAAGCTCCCTGCCTATGATGGTTATCTCCGCCTGGTCTATGCCGTACGGGCAGAAGACGGAGCAGCGGCGGCACTCCGTGCACTGGTAGAAGTAATACCACCACTCCTTGAGAACATCGAGAGTGAGGTCTCTGGCCCCTGCCATCCTGCCCAGGATCTTGCCTGCCGTAGTGAATTCCTTTCTGTATACGGAGCGGATGAGCTCGGCCCTGAGAACAGGCATGTTCTTCGGATCGCCGGTGCCTATGAAGAAGTGGCATTTGTCCGCACATGCTCCGCAGCGCACGCAGATGTCCATGAAGAGCCTGAAGGAGCGGTATCTCTCGAGCCTCTCGGCGATGCCCTGGAGTATTATCTCCTTCCAGTTTTCGGGCAGCTTCCAGTCGGCATCGGCAGGCCGCCAGTCCCTGGGATTCGGGAAGCCCACTGTCTCGAGGCTCTTCGGCTTCGCGCCGTGGCAGTACATGCCCTCCTTGAAAACGACCGGCGTATCCATCCAGCCGGTCTTCGGCGGTTTGTAGTCTATCTTCGCGAGTTCTTCTGGTTTGGGTAGTTTGGCCATGGCTACTCCTTTTCTACCGGAATTCCGGCGGCTTTCATCTTCTCCCTGAACTCGTTCTCGTACTCCTCATAGGTGTGCACATGTACAGGATAGTTCCAGGGATTCACATGGCGCTTGGCGCGGCTGTTGTTCGCCAAGTTCCTCGTAGGGCTCATGAACACGCCTCCGAGGTGCATAATCTTGCTCATGGGGATATAGGCGAACAGGAACGAGATCAGAAACAGGTGGATGTAGAAGATGACCCCGATCCCTTTGGGCACCTCAGGGGCGAATGTCAAAAGTCCCATGACGAGTATCTTTACACTTACGACGTCGGTCTTGGTGAAATAGCGCATGAGCACGCCGGTGACTGCTATCGCAAGGATCAGAAAAAGCGGAAAATAGTCGTTAACCAACGATATGTATCTGACCTGAGGGATGAACACCCTCCTCAGGAAGAGATAGGTCACTGCGGAAATTAGTATGACGTCGGTTATGTATAGAAGTGGCGTCCCTATCTGCAGAAAACTGTCCAGCCCCTCGATCAACTGTATGGAGGCAGGCACATCTTGTATGAAGAAGCGGAAGTGGCGCACCAGGACGATCAGAAAAGACCAGTGGAAGGCGAGGCCTGCAAGCCACAACCATTTCGCCTCGCCATATACAATGCGTCCGCCCTCCGCCGTCTGCATCTTGAGATTTCTGAAAAGAGAGCGAAAGAAGAGGACCTCCAAGGCCATCCTGGCTATCACCCCAGGGGTGCCGAAGGGACTCTCGAGCTTGCTGTATTTTATCCAAGGGAGAGATTTCTGCTGGCCTGTCGTGGTAGTGATGCGGAAGGGAACAGGCGAGCTGCCCCACTTGAGCACCCTCCAGACCATGCCTGCAATGAAGATGACGACCGCGGCATAAGGGACTACGACGCCGAACAGGCTGTGCAGCCCTGCAACGCCGACACCCAGATACGCGATCGCAATCAGAAGAAGAACCGCGACAAGAGAAATGATGGCTCTCATATCACTACCTCGTTTCTTTTAGAAAGTGTGAGCGATCAAACTCACCAGCGCAGACCTATACGTCCTCGCCGGTGATGATGCGTGCCTTCTGAAGCAGCCGGAACGTAGCCTTCTGTGCCTCCCTCGCCTTTATATCGTACAGCTTCTCGCGGCACTTCATGTAGAGGTCGAAGGCATACAGGGCGAGGTCGTCGACAGCAGAGTCGAATTCGGCGAGTTCAGCTGCAAGGGCCCCGCCCCTTGGATCGTTCCGGAGTTCGTCCCTCACGATCCCCTTGAGTCTGAAGATAAAGGCCACCGCCTCCGAGGGCGCGAAGTCCTGTATGGCCCTGAGCCTCACTATGCCGTCGAGGAAGTCCGCCACTGCATCAGGGAGTAGACCTTTCACGAGGCCGTCGAACAGACCCTCGATGCCGTGGGCGAAGTTGTAGCCCATGGGATTCGTGAACTGCGCGGAGGTGTTCCTCATGAATGTCTTGACATCATCAGGGTAGGTCTCGACCACTGTCTCGTACCACTTCTTTACGAGGCCTTCCCTTTTCTCCGCCAGCAGTTGTCTCAGACTCTTTTCTATCGCGACCTGCTCCATAAATCCGCTTTAAGATAAGCCTCCGAACGGAGTTCCGTCTGCCTATGGCGTTTCATCAGAAGAAGAGCAGATGACCGGTATTCTCCATCTCCTTCTGGATGTCCGCGTAGGAGACGAACTTGGTCTTGAGCTCCGCGCCGAGGTCCTCTGCATCCGTGACCATATCCGCCTCTTTGAGGCCTAAGCGCTCCATGTCCTCTTTGCAAACCCATATCTGCATGTCGATGAGCAGCGAGTTCTTTATATGGCTCTCGGTGCTCGTGACGCCGTAGAGCTTCATTGCCTGCTGATTCTTGACTGCATTGAGGACGCCGTCGCCTACAAACGCCACGATCGGCACGACCGAGTCGCCCTCGTCCATATATATCTCCGCCGTCTGGCTCGCAATTGCATGTGTAAGCGCCAGCCTCGGATTCTCGCTCTTGTACGGCGGACGCTGTACTACGAACAGGAGTTTAACCGCGCCCATTATTCACCTCCTATATGTAACAGCCTGTCTGTCTTCACTGTCTTGGCGAGATACCAGTCCATGCTGGCGCGCTTCATGCCCTCGGGCGTGTCTTCCTTGTGATACCCTCGGGCCTCTGCGCACGCCTCGCACACCGTGATCGCGAGCCCCTTGGCAATGAGGTCCATCATGCGCTTCTGATTATGCGAATAGTCTTTGAACGGCTTCTGGCCCTTCTTCGCCATCATAACAGCATTACCTGAAAGCCACATGTTCACCTTGTGGCCCTTGGCCATGGCGGCTTCTGCAAGCTTGAACGAAAAATCCAGGCTCATAGATCCGACAAGGGATGAGAATACACCGATTGTCAGCTCTCCCATGGTCTCCTCCTTTAGAATAGATTATTGTGATGCAGGCGTTGGGCTCTAATGTCCGAATCCGGAACCGATCCAAAAACCTCGTCAACCGCGATTGAGGCCGGGTCGGCTGCCGGAGCCGCGGGATGAGATGCCGCCGTTACAGCCACGCCGTCTTTTCATAGTCGTTCATTATCAGGTCGACTACATCGCCATAGCCGATTACCTTCACCTTCGAATTCACATTCGCGGCGGTGAATCCGCGGGTCTCTAGGTCATCAGATAGAACATAGAAACTCGCACCCGCCTTCGAAAGAATCGGAGACTCCTTGCCGTTCTCCTTTATCACTGCATGATAGATTCCGTTGCCGACGAGGATCACGCCGAGCTTGTCCGCCTTGAGTCTTTCGTATGTGTCCTCGGTCCTGCGCCAGTCGCTCAAGAATACTGCCAGTTTCATCTTCTCACCTCCTATTGATTCGGTAGAGATGGATAAAAAAAGAGGGGATTCGTCTTTCAACTATCCCCTTTTTTATCTCCGCTAATGAATCATTATATCTCGGTCACCGTGATCGCCTGCTGAGGGCAGTTTTCTACGCATGTCTGGCAGTTGATGCATTCCGACATGTTGACCGGATCTGCCTTACCACCTTCGATCTTGAATACCGACTGAGGGCAGACATTGGCGCAGGTGCCGTCGCCGTCGCATTTTGCCTTGTCAACAGTCACCATGTACATCGCACATATTCCTCCACATGTGATATTTTCTCGCGCATCCTACTGTCTCGCCTCCGCCGGCGTCGGTTCGGTACGGCCGTCTGCACACCGTCAATATTTCGTCCTTGAGCGGTTCGGGACGACCTGTGTCCGACCGGCGGAGTAATGCACTAACCGGTCGGACACATCGGTCCCCCCGGAACTGCATACTGTGAAAGCAAAAACTCTCTCTTCGACCTATACGCAGCCTGTAGGCTTCGGCAGGCCGGCGATCTTGCATGCCTGCTTTGCCGGTCCGCCCGGATAGAGCTGATAGAGATACTTCGTATTGCCCTTATCCGGACCGAGCTTCTTGCCGATCTCCTTCACGAGGATCTTGATCATCGGCGCGATCTGATACTGCTTGTAGTAATCGCGCAAGAAGTTTACGACCTCCCAGTGCTGGTCAGTCATCTGGATCCCCTCGACTTCAGCGAAATAGTTTGCGACGTCGAGGTTCCAATCATCGAGGTTGGCCAGGAAGCCGTCCTCATCCACTTCGATCTGCTTGCCCTTCACTTCTATTGTAGGCATTTTCCACTTCCCCTTTCTTTTATTGAGTTTCAGGATGCCATCTCGAGCATCCGTTTTTACCGGTTTTTTATAATAGCTGTTTTTTTTGACCTTATCACATACAGACGGCCGTATCCATCCATGTATCCGGTGCTTATGCCGGGGGAGCGGTGAGTCCTCCAGTCATAACTCAGTATTGCATCTTCGTAGTCCTCGCCGGGAACCAAGTCGGTGAGTGATCTAGCCATTTCATCGGCTACGGCCTCCAGTCCGATCACCATTATCTCGCCGACGCCCTTGCCTGTTTCGTCCAATATATACAGGGCGCCGCAGCCGCACCTGCCCCCGGGACGCATCTCGCCCGGCATGACAGCCATCCTCACCGGTCTCGAAAGCTCTCTATCGCAGAAGGGACAGGCGACTTCTTTTTTTCTTCTGTGACCCCCGCTCAAAGCATCTCCCTTTTTCTGCGCCCTGCATACTCTCTCGCCTGCGTCACGAGTCCCTCCGCCCACTCCGGCGAGCCGAGTGCATGGAGATGCGTGTATGTCGCGAGCACGTTTTTGTATGTCACGCCGTCCGTCTTTCCGTCGATGCCGACGCCGCGGCGCATCGTAAAAACCATCCCCGGCAGATCCTCCGTATTCACCACCCGCGAATAATGGAATTCATGCCCCTTTAGGATGCGGCCTGTCCCGAAAAAAGGATTCTCCTTCTCGACCTCGAGGATCGTATAGCCATGCGCCTGCGGCTTCTTTTCGAGTACAAAATCCACCGGCAGCACCGAGCTCATGGGATATGTCTTATCCTCGACCCTGAGACTCCTGCCGAGATAGATAAAACCGCCGCACTCTGCATAGACCGGCAATCCGTTCTCTACCGCCGCCTTCAGCGAGTTGCAGAATGGCTGGTTCTTAGCCAGCTCTCCGGCCTGGGTCTCGGGAAAACCCCCGCCGATATAGAGCCCATCTATAAGCGGCAATGCCCTGTCATTGAGGGCGTTTATCCTGAGTATCTTCGCGCCGAGCCGCTGAAGGGCCTCGAGATTATCGGGATAATAGAACTGAAAGGCCTTATCCTGCACTACACCTATGACTGATTCGAAGCCTCGTTCAGTCTGCTGCCTGTTTATCTTTGCATTTAGGTCTCGGCCTGCGCTGATAGAGATATTCCAAAGAGCATAAAGATCAATATACTTTTCTACGACCTCTCTTGCAGCCGAAACAGCGGCTGCTACGTCCGGGTGCTCCTCCCGAGGGGTCAAACCCATGTGACGTTCAGGTATTTCTCCGCGCCTCAATCTCGGCACAGCCCCTATTACAGGTATGCCGCTTGCCTGCTCGACTGCCTTCCTTATGACCGACTCGTGCCTTGCCGAGGAAACGTTGTTTAGTATGACACCGCTGATTTTAAGATCCGGATCGTAGTTCTTGCACCCGAGCGCCAGCGCGCCGAGCGTTCCTGTTGCTTTTGTACAATCGAGGATGAGGATGACCGGCGCCTTGAGCAACTTTGCGAGCGCTGCGGTGCTATAAGTACCGGCCTCATCCACGCCGTCATACAATCCTCGGTTTCCCTCGATGACCGCGGCATCCATATAAGCAATATGCTCTATGAATGACCGTACAATGACCTCTTCCTCCATGAGGAATGGGTCGAGATTATAACACGGCAAGCCTGCTGCGGCGCTGAGCCAGCCGGCATCGATGAAGTCAGGTCCTTTCTTGAAGGCTGCAACCCGCCACCCTCTTTTCCTGAAGGCTGCTATGATACCTATTGCGAGGGTCGTCTTGCCTGTTCCGCCTCTCAGGGCCGACAGGACGAGCCGTGGAACACCATACATCAGGGATTCGCCGAACCTTCTTTATGCGGAATCTCTATGAAGCTCCCGCCGAAATACGAGTAGACGAGTTTGCCGCCGTCGACAAGCTCGCGGATCGCTGCCTTCACCTCATCTTCTGTTGCACCCTCCGCGACCATCGCCTTTTTGATATCTCCAGCCTTGAGCTTCTTCTTGCCCATATTCTTCTCTACGAGGTCATATATCTTCTTCTGCAGTTCCTGGGCATCCATGCTTATCTCCCTTCCTTTCGGGTAGATTGGAATTCACCTTGCCGGGTTTCATCCCGGCAAGGTGATATTATACTCATCTCCGAAGCTTCACGCTACTCCCACTTAAACGTCGGCGTCATCCGGAACGACTCGCGGGCGAAGGTGAAGTCGTCTATATGCTGATACGTAAACGGCAGGCCCGTGAGCTTAAAGAAGCGCTCCCAGCCTATCCGCTCGATCCACTCGCCCATGCGTTCGTGCTTTCTCGCATTCGCGGCATATACCTCTACGAGGTGCTTCACCGCCTTCACGACCTCGGGCCAGCGCGGCGGATTGTTCGGAAGGAATGGAATGGCCAGCTTAGACATCCTTGCCGGGCCGCGTGCATTGGAGACCTTGCCGCCTACCCAGATGGAGATACCGTCGCCGGTGGCATCCGCAAGAGGAAGAGACGGACACATCGTGTAGCAGTTGCCGCAGTACATGCAGCGCTCTTCCTTGATCTTGACGGACTTGGTGGCCGGGTCAGGGCTGATTGCGCCGGTAGGACAGGCAGCAATCGTTGTCGGCGTCTCACACTGATTCGCGAATGTCTCTTTGAGCACCCTCGGCGGCTTCCTATGGATGCCGAGGATGGCGATATCAGAGCAGTGGACAGCGCCGCACATGTTAAGGCAGCAGGCGAGCGCAATCCGCACCCTTGCCGGAAGCGTCTTCGTAGTGAAGTATTCATGGAGCTCGTCCATTACCGCCTTCACGACGCCAGAGGCATCAGTTGCCGGTGTATGACAGTGTATCCAGCCCTGTGTATGCACGACATTGCTTATGCCGTAGCCGATGCCGCCCACGAGGTGTCCGCGCTTCTTGAGTTCTGCCTGGAGCGGCTCGACCTTATCCTTTGTCGGAAAGAACTCAACATTGTGTCTTGTGGTATAGCGGAGGTGTCCGCCGCTGAACTTGTCCGCTATTTCGCACATCTCGCGGATGAAATCCGTGCTGCAGAGACGTGGTGTGGCCACACGGACTGTGTAGAGTTCGTCTCCCGTCTCTGAGACATGCTTCATCACGCCCTTGTTGATATATTCATGATACTTCCACTTGCCGTAGTTCTTAGCAATCACCGGCGGCAGGAATTTATTGTAGTCTGGTGAGCCCAGGTCGGTTATTCTCTTCGGTTTGTCAGCCATTATGATTATTCCTCCTTAGTGAAATTCGCAACATAGTAAAGTTATTTTACTTCCTCAGCCTTCCAGAACACATAGGGGTTCGTCCTCGGGGCCTTTACCATTTGCGGCACCGGGGGGAGGCCCACTGCCTCGAGGAAGGCCCTCATGCCCATCCGGTCGACGAGCTCGCCGATACGCTCGCGGTTCTTTCCATGCTCATCCCACCACTCCCACATCTTGCGGATGAGCTCCTTGAGCTCTGTATACGGCTTCTCGAGCTTCATGAACGGCACAATCACCCAGCTCATGAGCGCGCCCGTCACTATAGGCGCCTTGCCGCCCAGCATTATCGTTGCGCCCTTCTCCTTGCCCGGACGGAGTGCCTTTGGCATCAGGTTTATGCAATGCATGCAGCGGTTGCAGTCCTTGTCGTTTATCTTGAGGGTGCTGCCGTCCCAGCTCATGCACTTTGTGGGGCACATATCCACGACCTCTTCCTGGATATTGATATTCTTCGACTTGGCGTAATTCTTCACCTCCGCCTGATCGATGCGGATATTGTCCCTCCAAGTGCCTATGATGGAGAGGTCTGCGCGGGCGACGGATGCCGTACAGTCATTTGCGCATGCAGAAACTTTTATCTTGAATTTGTAAGGGAATGCCGGACGGTGGAGTTCATCTTGGAATTCATGGGTGAGCTCATGGCAGATATTCATGGAATCTATGTTTGCAAATTCGCAACGTGCCATCCCTACGCAGGAGCTCGGTGTTCGGAGGCAGGAACCGGAACCGCCCAGGTCCCATCCCTTTGCCGTCAACTCAGAGAAAATGGGCTCGAGTTTGTCTGTCTGGGTGCCCAGGAAAATCAGATCTCCGGTGGAGCCATGGGTATTGGTGAGTCCGCTTCCATATTTGTCCCAGATATCGCAGAGGTCTCGGAGCGCTTGAGAGGTGTAGAAGAACCCTGAAGGCGGATTGACGCGGACGGTGTGGAAGTGAGCTACGCCCGGGAACTCCTCAGGCAGATCGCAATAGCGTCCGATAACACCGCCTCCGTAACCCAGAACGCCCACGATTCCGCCGTGCTTCCAATGCGTAACCCTGTCTTTATAGGATCTTTCGAGGATGCCGAGCAAATCTTTTGCCGTGTCACTCCGCGCGGCGGCTTTCTTGATCTCCTTTGCGAAGCTGGGCCACTTGCCTTTTTCCAGGTCGTCAAGCATGGGTGTTTTTCTGTCGTTGCTCATATCAGGAAACCCTCCTTAAAGTGGATGTATTGCACTAAAAGCGGTGCTGTATCATTTACATTGTCGCAAAAATCACTGGAGCGCCTTAGCTTTTAGAATTCCGACATGCGGCGGTCTTCGAGAGGGCATGGCCCCGACTTTGCTGCATACCGGCTTTTGGATCCTCAACCTTTTGGGGTGCTGAAATACTGCTTTTAAGGAAATGCTGTGCTGCTTTCTTGACTGCTTTGACTGCGGCTACCGCAAGGCCCTGAATATTCTCGAGGGCGATTTAGTATCGGGCATAACGCCTATTTTGTCAAATAAAAAAAACTAATCATTCCATAACACGCCATAATTATATTAGCGATACAGTGCCTTATCAAACACTGTCTTTAAAACACGTATCTTAGCCGGCGGCCAAACAAACGCTCGAATTGTTTGCAATTTGATTGCCATTCTTAAACCTTATCAGTTATATCCCTAAGTTCCTATTTAATAATAAAATGATAACATATGATTATCATAAGTTTAGACCTTATTCATGGCGAAAATACCAGCACAGAACAAGGAACAATGTCTAACAGCTCAAAAAATCATCATTTATTCCGCCAAATGAATGTTTTGGCATTTATACCAAAAATCATGGCCTACTGAACGATTATCATAAATAGGTCGTATCGCATTGACATCCTACCTTCCTGTCTTCGGTTATATCCGCGGCTTAAGACAATTTGCATTCAATATTTGACTGCGTTTGGATGATCTGTTAGCATATAGAAACTTATTAACTATATAAGGAGACTACAATGCTCGAGGCAAAAGTACGGCTCATAGAAGGGATGCATTTCGAGGGCTCCGCCACCTCAGGCCATACGCTTCATATGGACTCAGACAAAGAGGTTGGCGGAGAAAACAAGGGATTTAGACCTATGGAATTACTGCTGGTCGGCTTCGGCGGCTGCTCCGGCATGGATGTTATCTCTATACTCAGGAAAAAGAGGCAGAATGTAACAGGTTTTGAGATCAACATCCGAGGCGAGAAGAGAGAGGATTATCCGAAGATATACAAAGAAGTACATATAGAATATGTCATAAAGGGCAAGGGCGTCGAGAAGGCCGCAGTAGAACGTGCGATAGAGCTGTCTCTCACCAAGTACTGCTCAGTAGGCGCCACCCTGGCCAAGGCGGGAACAATAAGCCACAGCTACAGAATCATAGAGGATACTGAATAGTCAGGATCCGCAGGACGTTTATGACGTCCTGCGGCGCAAAAATCTGATGCACATCCCTATCAAGGATGCCGCTACAAGAACAACCACGGCGCCTATAACACCGGCTGCGGATGTGCCGGCCTCTATGCTCGGCCAGGAAGCAGGTCCTGCATCCTCTGCAGCCGCGCCGTCTCCTTTATTTCCGAAGCTGTAGTCCGGCATGAATACCGTCTTCTCCTGCACTTTTTTAAGAGCGGATGTAATATTGTTCTCCGGCGTTAAGATTTCGGTGTCGCCGAAAACTTTTTCGATGGACCATTCGAGTCCGTCTGGGTGTATCGAGGCGAACCAGGAAAACACCCCGCCTGTCAGAAGCGCAGCAAGTCCTAATGTAATCAAGAGCTTCCTGAATGAAAGCCTGCTATCTACCGGCATGCCGTTCGAGATGCCTTGGAGTATCTCAGGCCTCACCGAACGCACATAGCTGATGACGCCGGCAGTTATAAACCCTTCCACGATCCCGATTGCGAGGTGAATGGGCTGCATCGCGAGGACGAAGGGCACAAATGGCAACTCGCTCCTTCCTGAAAAAAGAGTCTGCAATACCACAGAGAACGCCCCGAGTTGGAGAGAGACGATGCTGCTTATCATGGCGGCGGACACGATCTTCTTCGGGTCCTTCGCGGCTGCCGCGAGCGGCCGGTATATCAAAGGATAGGCGACAAAACTCGGATAGAACGCAAGGTTCCAGATATTGCAGCCGAGGGCGAGAAGTCCACCGTCCGCGAAAAACAGGGCCTGAACAGTCAGCACGGATGCCATCACGAGAAAGGCTGCATAGGGCCCGAGAAGTATCGAGAGCAGCATGCCTCCTGCGAAATGCCCGCTCGAGCCTGTTCCTGGGATAGTAAAATTTATCATCTGCGCCGCGAAGACGAACGCGCCGAGCACGCCCATGAGCGGTATCATTCTGTCATCAAGACCCTGCTTGAGCTTCTTGGATGCATAAGCGATTGTGGCGGCGGTGCCGGCCCAGAAGGCGGCGCCCACCGAAGGCGAGAGTAAGGCATCGGCCATGTGCATATGATTGTCCTCCTGTTTGAAATATCAGAACCTGACGGCAAGCCCCGCCATCAAGGACATGTCTGTCTCCGATGACGTCAGTCCAAATTTCATCCCAGCGTCGATATCGAAATTCTCATTGAGCGAATAAATCGCGCCCGCTATAAGAAAGGCAGGATCATCATCAGAAGCGCTGTCCGGATTTTTCTCGATGCCGATGTTTCCGACTATCTTCAAGTCCTTGACCGCCTCGTACATCGTTGCAAGAGAGGCATGCCAAATATTCTTCTCTTCTCCGAATTCGTTGTTGTTGCGGACATATCCCAGGTTCGCGTGAAACTCCCATGGCGCAGCCTCCATCGAACCGATGATGAACAGATGATAGCCTGTCTTGCCTGCGCCGAGGCTTTTGTCCTCATCCCCTGTCGGCAGGACAATGCCTGGCTTTACAGCAAAGCTCAATCCCGCCGCCTCGTAAAAGCGCCACTTTACCTCGAATGAGATGTCCCCGGGACCGTTTTCGTCATAGACAAGGACACCGCCCTGTTTCTCCTCGGCATCTACATACGGCAGATTTAAAACCAGGTCGGCATTATCGGCAATGCCATATGAGAAGGCGGCCCCGATTTCCCATCCTGTAGATTCGATAGAGACCCCGGCCTGCGTCTCCTTGTCCTTGTCGTACTGGCCGTTCAACTCGAGTTGTGTCCTGCCCTTGCCCTGCGTGCCTGTGTCGTCGGTGATCAATGGATGCGCGGTCCATGAAACAGATGGAGAGAAAAACATTGCCGTAAGTAAAATCGCGGTAAACCATTTAGTATGCATTCCTGCCTCCATATTAGGTAGATTATCCATATCCGGCAGCCGTCCGGTGATGGTGTTACGATTTTTACAAAAGTAGCACATCGCAGCGTACAAGTCAAGTCTTTTTTTGGCGGCCTTCCGAGACGATGATTGAGTGGATGTTTTATATTATCCGGTAGGACTGAAAAATTCCCGGGGCGACGGCGACGGGGTTATTCTGCAGACCTATTTGTTTTCTCTCAGGGTTTTTATCTCGTCCTTCAGGAGGTCTATCTGCAACTGAAGCTCTATCAGTTTGTCCGCTATGGGGTCCGGGATGTGGATGTGATCAAGAAGGACCTCGTCTGGCACGCGCTCGTCCTTTATCCTCACGACCTTGCCTGGGATGCCTACGACAGTGGAATGGTCGGGCACATCCTGGAGCACTACGGAGTTGGCCCCTATCTTGACGTAATCTCCTATCTTTATGGGCCCGAGCACCTTTGCGCCCGCGCCCACGACCACGTGGCTCCCCAGTGTAGGATGCCGCTTGCCCCGCTGCTTCCCGGTTCCGCCGAGGGTGACGCCCTGGAAGAGCGTGACGTTGTCGCCTATTTCTGTTGTCTCGCCTATGACGACTCCCATGCCGTGGTCTATGAACAGGCCCGCGCCGATTTCCGCACCCGGATGTATCTCGATGCCGGTGACGAACCTCGCGAACTGGGAAAGCGCTCGAGGAAAGAACGGCACGCCCTGCTTCCAGAGCCAGTGGGCTAAGCGGTGAAAAAGCATGGCATGAAAACCTGCATAGGTGAGCGCCACCTCGAGCCTGCTCGTCGCCGCAGGATCCATCGCAAGGGCTGCGCGGAAATCTTTCTTTATCTTACGTAGCGTCTCTCGCATATATTTTTGCGTAATCGCGTTCTCACGCAGGCGATTATTCTCTCAGCCATCCAGGCGGTATGCCTGCCTTGCGCGCGGCTTCGGGAATCACTTCTTCCAATTCATGCCGCGCCTCGTTCATCTCCTTTTGCGTCTCTGTCAACTCCTCTTCTATCTGGACGGCCCTTTCCCTGACAGATAAAGGCGCATAAGCCGGCGCTCCCCAGGCCCGGAACAATCCCTCCCTTTCGGTCTTGAGTCTCTCGTACTTCTTCTCCGCCTCGGCCAGGCGCTCTTCCGCCTTTTTCACCCTCTCTTGCCAAGCCGCCTTGAGTTCTTGTTCATTGTTTTTTCCCGGCTCGGACGGCGCGGGATATTGTTCCCTGTACACAGGAGGCGCCTCTTTCTCCGACGGCTGCAATATCCTCTCCGCCTTGCCACGGTGCTTCGCAGGCACCTTACCGAGGTCGGTCGAGACATGGATATTGCCCTCTTCGTCCTCCCATTTATATAGATACTGCTTCTTCTCCGCTTCGTCCTGCCCCTCTGTCTGCGCAGCATCCTGTGTCTGGCAGAACGAAGGCATCGGCGCCACAGCAAGCAGAACCAGCGGCAATATGATGTCCATCCTTTTCATCTAAGCTCGACTTCCCTGCTCGGACTTTATCCGCCTTTCGATGACAGAGACGGCATATGCGGCAATGCCCTCTCCCCTGCCGGCGAAACCCAGCCCCTCTGTCGTCGTCGCCTTGATGTTGATCGCCGTCTCATCCGTACCGAGCGCTCGAGCGATGTTCGCGACCATGGCGGGGATATGCCTTGCGATCTTGGGCTGCTCCGCCACGACAGTAGCATCGATATTGTTCACACAAAAGCCCTTTTCCTCGATGAGCCTCCTGACTTCAGAAAGGAGGCTAAGGCTCGATATGCCTCTATACCTTTCATCCGTATCGGGGAAATGCCTTCCGATGTCCCCCAAGCCTGCCGCACCCAACAGCGCATCGCATATCGCATGCAGCAGGACATCCGCATCGGAATGGCCGAGAAGGCCTTTTGCGTATGGAATATCCACCCCCCCGAGGAGCAGCCTCCTGCCCTCAACAAGCCTGTGCACATCATAGCCTGTGCCTATTCTCGTCATCTTCTCCTGAGTATCTCCTCGGCAATGACCAGGTCTTCTGGCGTCGTGATCTTGATGTTATCGTAGCTCCCCATAATCACCCGCACCTTCATACCGAGCCTCTCCACCAGCATGGAGTCGTCTGTACCGTAGTACCTCTTCTTGTATGAGTCCTCGTATGCGTGCATGAGCATCTTTGCAGGGAATGCCTGAGGCGTCTGGACTGCCCAGAGTCGGTTCCGCTCGAGGGTGCGCTTCACGATGCTGTCCGCATCCACTTCTTTTACGGTGTCCTTCACAGGCACGCCCACCACTACACACTCGCCCTTCCTTGCATGCTGCACCGTCTCCCTTATCATCTCCTGAGTGACGAACGGCCTCACCGCGTCGTGAACCACCACCACCTCTGTGTCCTTCTCCATTTTCATAAGTCCATTATAGACCGAGTCCTGACGCTCCCTGCCGCCGACCACCAGCGTCTTCACCTTTGTGAGATGATAGTGCTCGATGATGTCTTTAAGACAAGACTCCATATCTTCCTGCGAAAGGATGGGTATGACCTCGTCCACTTCGGGCGCACGCTGGAATGCGAGCAGCGTATGAGCAAGCATGGGTTTGTCCCCGAGAAACAAAAACTGCTTCGCCGTCGGTTTCCCCATGCGCCTGCCCACGCCGGCAGCAGGGATCAGCGCAGTGACCTTAGACATAATCGCCTCTCATGCCTTTTTCAGACCCTTCACGACCACCTTAAAGCGCTTCGAGAGTGGTGCATCCATATTGATGGAGACCCTGAGTTGATACTGCTCTTCCTTTCCGGAGACGATCAAAGCGAAAGGGAGCACTATCTCGCCGTTGTCCATCTCAGCCCTCCCGAGGTCCACCTTCATCCCGGCATCCACAGCCTTCTCGAGCGCTGCCATTTCAGGCTTTGCCTCCGCCATCGGACCGCCTGGTATGGACGGCTCCTGAGGAGGCGCGTGCTCCGGGACGGGCTTCGAAACAATATCTCCTAAAGAGAGATTGTGTCTATCCGGATGCCTCTGCATGTCCTGCAGAACGAGTTTGGATATGGCGGTGAAGGTCTTGAGCACCCCTTCCCCTGTTGTCGCAACCGCCTCATAGAAAGGCGCGTTCCTCTTGTTCAGAGCCTCGTTCAGTTCCTCCACAGTATAGATGTCTGGAAGGTCTCTCTTGTTGTACTGAAGCACAAGCGGGAAGTCGTCCAGGTCTATGCCCATCTCGGAGAGGTTGTCTTTGAGGTTCGCCAGACTCTCAAGATTGGCATCCATCATGGCACGCTGGGAATCCGCAACGAAGATGACCCCGTCCGCGCCCTTCAAAACGAGCTTGCGCGTCGCATTGTAGAAGACCTGGCCCGGCACCGTGTAGAGATGGAACCTCACCCTGTAGTTCTTTATGGTGCCGAGCTCCACAGGCAGGAAATCGAAGAAGAGGGTGCGGTCGGTCTCTGTAGCGAGGGATATGAGCTTGCCGCGCTGCGTGGGCGCTATGCGACGATATATATAATGTATGTTGGTGGTCTTTCCGCACAGACCCGGGCCGTAGTAAACGATCTTTGCATTTATCTCCCGCGTTGTGTGATTGACCAGCGCCATGAGTTCATAATTACATAAAAGGAAGAGGATGTCAATACTAGCAAGCTACCTGTTCGCCGAGAGCAGGCCGAGCGCCTTTTGATGAAGCCTCGGATTTGCAGCAGCGAGCAGCGGTACGGTTCTGTCAAGCCCTGCAGAGATGCCTTCCAATGAACCGCCCTTTATGTCCGTTATCACGCCGCCCGCCTCCATCAGAATGAGGTAGCCCGCTGCATAATCGAATGCACGTGACGGATTGCCTGTCGCGAATACGCTCATTCCGCCGGATGCCAGAAACACGAGATCCAGCGCTATCGAGCCGAAACACCTCGTGCGGCGTGCAGCCGCAAGAAGCGGCATGACGGCAGGGATGTCCGTCTTGGGATTGGATGCCTCGAAGCCCACTATAACTATATCCTCTGAAGAAGAAGAATGAATCCTCCTGCCGTCTTTGAATGCACCCTCCCCCCTGACCGCCCAGTATTCATCTCCATTCGCGAGATTCATCACATAGGCAGCGGAAATGTCGCCGAATGTCTTTCCGCGAATCAGTGCAATAGACACCCCGAACATGGGTATACCTGATTTTGCATTGTTGCTCCCGTCTATGGGGTCGACCAGCAGTAATGTATCTGATTCTCCGAATCTTCTGACTCCCATCTCCTCCGAGACGAGAGTGAAATTTTCATCTTTTGCATAGACATCCTCGAGCGCGGCTATGACTATATCCTCGGCCCACCTGTCCACTGGAAAGGTCTTGTCTCCTCCCGCTCCTTTTCCGACAGGAATAGCGCCGCCATCGCGAGAAAGGAACTCCGCAATGCCTGCACGCATTTCGCGTCCGATCCCTTTGAATATATCCAGCCATTGTTTGTTCGTCATGGTTATACTCCGAGATTCACAACATCAAAAGCCGATTTCACCACAAAATAGCAGCACTCGCGGATGCGATTAAAGCGCTATCCATGAGCTCTTCCCTGCACCCTCTCCCATGCGCCAAAAGTACTCTACAAGTCTATCATATAATTCTTGGTCGCCTCTGCGATTGAGACTTTGTACGTGTCATTTACGGCCGAAATACCCTGCTACCTCTTCCGCCGCCCTCTTCGTCATCCCGGGCACGGCCGCAAGCTCCTCTACTGTAGCCTGTCTGATATTCTCGATTCCGCCAAAACGTCGAAGAAGCGCCTTCTTCCTCGCCACTCCGATGCCAGGGATCCCGTCCAACTCGGACTCAACAGCCTTCTTCTCACGCATCCTCCTGTGATATGTGATTGCAAAGCGATGCGCCTCGTCCCGCACCCGCGCTACAAGATGCGTAGCGGCGCTCGTGGGTTCGAGGATGACAGGCTCCTCCACACCAGGCATAAACACCCTCTCGAACCCGCGTTCTCCTTCTTCACCGCTCCTGGCCTTCGCAAGGCCGATTACATCTGGCCCCTCGATGCCGAGCTCCCAGAGCGCACCGAGCGCGGCACCAAGCTGGCCCCTGCCGCCGTCTATGATGATCAGATCCGGCAATGCGCCTTCCTCCTTGGCCTTTGCATAGCGCCGTTTGATCACCTCCGCCATGCTGGCAAAGTCGTCCTGACCGGAGACAGTGCGGATTTTGAACCTCTTGTATCCGCTCTTGTCGGGGATGTTGTTCTCGAATGCGACCATACTGCCCACTGATTCGCTCCCCATAGTTGTGGATATGTCGAAGGCCTCGATCCTTCTCGGCAGGTTCTTGAGACCTAGCTCCTTCTGTAGTTGAGCAAGTATCTTCTCCTTGCTCTTTCGAGAGAGCCTGTGTACGTTCAATGCCTGCCCGGCATTGTCTGCGGCCATATCCACAAGCTCACGCTTCCTCCCGCGCTGCGGCACAAGGAGGGTCACGCCGGCGCCCGACCTCTCCCTGAGCCACATGCAGAATACATCCATGCCCGGAATCTCCACCGGAAGAAGCACTTCAGAGGGGATGATCATCTCCTTGCTGTAGAACTGCCTCAGAAAATCGGAGAGTATTTCCGGTTCCGACATGCCGCAGACATCATCCAGGTAGAAGTCCTTCCGGCCCAGGAGCATGCCGTTCCGGATAAAGAGAACCTGTATGTCTGCAAAGCATCCGTCCACTGCCATGCCTATTACGTCCTGATTCTCGAAATTCGGCGAGATGATCTTCTGCTTCTCCAGTGCACCTTCGATCTTAGCGATCCTGTCCCTAAGCTCCGCGGCCCGCTCATACTCCATCTTCTCCGATGCCTCTTCCATCTTCTTTTTGAGCATCTCTATGAGGCTTCGGTTCTTGCCCTCGAGAAACAGCCTCACCTCCATGACCATGTCCTGGTATTGCTTCTTGTCCGCCCCGCCGGTGCACGGCGCCATGCAGCGTCCTATCTGGAACTGGACGCATGCCCGCTCCTGCCTTTTCCCCAGCTCTTCCTTTCTGCATGTCGCAAGCTTGAAGGTCCTCCTGATGAGCGCCAATGTCTCCCACATGCCCCCCGCAGGGACATATGGGCCGTAGTACAGGGCTCCGTCCTTCTTGATGCGCCTGACCACCTCGAGGCGGGGAAAATCGGATTTTATGTCTAGCCTGAGATACGGATAGTTCTTGTCGTCCCTCAGGAGGATGTTATACCGCGGTCTATGCTTTTTGATAAGATTGGATTCAAGTGCGAGGGCATCGAGTTCCGTGTGCGTGACGATGGTATCTATATCGGCTATCTGACGTACCATGATCTCGGTCTTCTCGCCCTTTGCGCCTTTTTGAAAATACGATCTCACCCTCGCTTTAAGGGACACGGCCTTGCCGACGTAGATGACATGCCCCTTGGCGTCCTTCATGAGATACACCCCGGGCTCATCCGGGAGATTCGCGAGTTTTTCATGGATGTTCATGACGGTATAATACCATACACCTATACAATACGCCAATCAGGCTCAGCTCATGGAATTATTTTTATTTGATAATTTATCTTGGGGTGTATAATACACAAGCTTAAGAAAGAGGAGGTGCGGGCAATGTTCGGAAAGATATTCATATCTATTATGGCCCTGTTTCCTTTTCTGTCCCTGCAGGCGGCCGAGGCCAAGGCCGAAAGGCTCGAGAAGGCGACATTCGCAGGCGGATGCTTCTGGTGCATGGAGCCGCCGTTCGAAAACATCGATGGTGTAAAAGAGGTCATATCAGGCTACACAGGCGGGTGGAAGCAGAACCCTACTTATGAAGAGGTGGCGTCCGGCACGACAGGCCATGTAGAGGCCATAGAGATAATCTATGATCCCGCGAAGGTGACTTACCAGAAGCTGCTCGATGTGTTCTGGAGGCAGATAGATCCCACCGATGGAGGCGGACAGTTTGCAGACAGGGGCCGGTCCTACAAGACGGCGATATTCTATCACAATGATGAGCAGAGGAGGCTCGCCGAGAGATCTAAAAAGGCCCTCGAGCGTTCGGGCCGATTCAAAAAACCTATCGTAACCGAGATACGTCCGGCTGGCAAGTTCTTCAAGGCCGAAGAATATCACCAGGACTATTACAAGAAGAATCCCTTACAGTACAAGTCTTACCGCTCCGGATCCGGAAGAGAAGGTTTTCTGAAAAGGATATGGGGAAAGGAGTCGGAAATGAAGACCGAATGCAGAAATAAGACTTTAACAAAGCCGTCGAAGGAAGACCTGAAGAAACGCCTGTCGCCGCTCCAGTACAAGGTGACTCAGGAAGAAGGCACTGAGCCGGCCTTCGTGAATGAGTACTGGGATAATAAAAGACCTGGTATTTACGTGGACATCGTATCCGGAGAGCCGCTCTTCAGCTCCCTTGATAAATACGACTCCGGCACAGGCTGGCCGAGCTTCACCAGGCCGCTCGAGGCTGACAACATCGTAACGCGTGAAGACCGCAGCCTTCTCAGCGCCAGGACAGAGGTGAGGAGCAGGCTGGGAGACTCACACCTGGGTCATGTTTTCGAGGACGGGCCTAAGCCAACAGGCCTCCGCTACTGCATAAATTCAGCAGCGCTCAGGTTCATCCCGCTCGAAGAACTCGAGAGGGAAGGATACGGAAAATATCTCAGGCTGTTCGACAAGCAAAAGTCGGGCTCAGGAAAAGATGAGCGTGCCGGTCCCGAGCAGGATAAAGAGAAGACCGGAAAGAGGTGATATATACTTCTCTGGGATGAATTTATGCAGACGGCCTGCAATCAGCACGCCGATGAAAGTGGATAGAAAGAGCGCTGCAAGGCTCCCGAGAAACACGACAACAATGCTCTGATACTTAACAGACAGCAAAAGCGTGGCGATCTGGGTCTTGTCTCCCAGCTCTGAGACTGCGATGAGGCTGAATGCAGCAAGAAGCCCTGCCTTTGCCGAGGGCCTGACCTCCTCAGGACCATGCTCTCTTTTCTTTATGAGCATGAACACGCCGAAGGCGATGAACACCCAGGCGGAGGCCGTCTTGATGAGCTCAGGCTCGAGCAGCCCGCCGAGCCCTTTCCCTACGAGTGCGGCGCTGCCTGAAAGAAGGAAGAATGCGAGAAACGCGCCGAAAAGCACGGGCCGTGCGCCGTATCTCAGCGCGAGGGTCAACACCATGAGCTGTGTCTTATCTCCGAGCTCTGCTGTAAATATCAAGCCGAAGGAGATGAAGAATACGGTTAATAGAGACAATCAAGCCTCCCAAGATAATCGAATCCAGAATCCGCATTCTAACACTTCAGCGCTCTGGACTTTTTTGGGATTTCATGCTTAGGATCTGCGATTTTATCTCAGCGCTTCCTTCTGCTTCTTGATCAGGGCCTTTATCCCCTTCCCGCCGAGCTTGATGAGTTTGTTAAGCTCTGCAATGGAAAAAGACCCTCTTTCCGCCGTCCCCTGTATCTCGACTATGCCCCCTCTGCCTGTCATAACGAGATTCATATCCACCTCAGCCTTGGAGTCTTCGGCGTAGCAAAGGTCGAGCACAGGCCTTCCCTCCACTATGCCGACGCTCACAGCGGCAAGATGGTCTGTGACAGGAATCTTCTCTATGAGCCCCTGCCTCTGCGCAGCCCTCAGACAGAGCACGAGCGCAATATACGCGCCAGTGATTGCAGCGGTCCTCGTGCCGCCGTCCGCCTGGATGACATCGCAGTCTATCAGCACGGACCTTTCTCCGAGCGCCTCCATGTCCACGACGGCGCGGAGCGCCCTGCCGATCAGCCTCTGGATCTCGTGTGTGCGGCCGCCCACCCTGCCGCGCTCCCGCTCTATTCTCTGCGGAGAAGAGCGCGGCAGCATGCTGTATTCCGCCGTCACCCATCCCGTGCCTTTTCCCCTGAGAAACGGGGGCACTGAATCCTGCACAGTAGCAGTGCAGATGACTCGGGTATCTCCGACCTCGATCAGCACCGAGCCCTCTGCGGTCTTGAGATAGTTTTTGGTGATCTTTACTTTTCTGAGCTCATCGCTCTTTCTGCCGTCTATGCGCATTCTGATAATCCTCTCGGGTTCAGCGGATTGCAAAAAAGTCCGAATTTATTAAGGAGAGCATACTTGTATTGACACCGTTCATCATAAAAATCCATCCTAATGGGAGCACAGAGCATTTTACTCAAGCAATTTCTCCGTGCCCTGGTTTGTTTTTTTCATGACACTTTTGACATGACCCTTTCCCTTTTAGGCGAATCATTTCGATAAACAGACGCACCAGTTTCCGAATTCTAATCCTGCGATGTATACTCGGTCGTGAAGTCGAAATAGCAGCGAAGCCATCTTTGGTAACCGTCGGAAATCAAGATAGGATGGCCTTCTGATTCAAGGCCGTACTAAACAGCCTCGAAACGTCTTCAGGGATGGGGTGCGGTCAACGCTCCGGCAGCCAACTATTCTATTTTCGCACATTACTAAAGATTAAGATAAATCTATGACACATGGGCTATCTCTTCTCTGCAAGAACTGTAACAATTTCAGGCAGTTATGTCAAGGCTTTTCCTTTAATTTTCTTGACAGCCTCTGTGCTCATTGAGCCTTACCGCGCCCTCGCCCTCTATGATAAGCTCGTGAAGAAGACATGGGTAATTTTCTGGTGGCAGATCGGCACATTTGGAGTGGGCATATCGCTTCTCGTTTTAGGTATCGCCGCATCAGTAAGTGAGAAGCTGCTATAAACCACACGCCTTTAAT
>JBBIMH010000022.1:0-22434 GCA_037444505.1 Nitrospirota bacterium
ATAATAGCATTCTCTCCAGCCGTGCACGCATAAAAAAACCCCGCCGTCTATTTTACGGCAGGGTTTTTTCTGGCATTCCTGCTCAGGCTATCGCCCGATGATGAAGAAGTGCATGCACCGAACCTCCGCTGCTCTCTGCGGGTCGATAGGATATACGCCATCGTTCCGCACCTCTTCTCTTCTGTATAAGGCCTTCTCTTGTTAGGCTCGGTTTTCATATCCGGATCGGCAACTCGCCACTTATGATTTAGAATCCAAGATCACAAATCACGAAGAAAGGCAAGAAAAATTTTTATGGGCGCGTCACTCCCCGATTATCTTCACCAACACCCGCTTCCTCCGTCTACCGTCGAACTCGCCGTAGAATATTTGCTCCCAAGGGCCGAAGTCGAGCCTTCCGCCGGTGACGGCCACGACGACCTCGCGGCCCATCACCTGCCGCTTCAGATGAGCGTCTCCGTTGTCCTCGCCTGTCAGATTGTGTCTGTACTGAGAGACCGGCTCGTGGGGCGCGATCCTCTCGAGCCATGCATCGTAGTCTTGATGAAGACCCGGCTCGTCGTCGTTGATGAATACCGACGCCGTGATATGCATGGCATTGCAGAGGAGCAGCCCCTCCGTGATGCCGCTCTCCCTCAGGCAATCCTCCACCTGCGGTGTGATATTGATGAACGCCCTTCGCGCGGGTACATTGAACCAGAGTTCTTTTCTGTAGCTCTTCATGAAGCCGCTGTCCTCACCTGGACCTTCCTATGAGATAGAAAATTACGCTGAGTATGAGGCTGATTATTATGCTCGTGGTAATCGGAAAATAGAAGGTGAAATTGTCCCGCTTGATGATTATGTCGCCCGGGAGTTTTCCGAAAAAGGGAAGCTTCCCGGCAAATAGCATCACAAGGCCGATCAAGATGAGCGCGGCACCGAGGATGATAATGATTTTGGCCAGATCATTCATAACAAAAAATCAACGTTAGCCGCGAAATTACACGAACGGGAAAATAAATTTTATAAGATTTCATGCTTTGATTATTTCGCGAAAGTTCGTGCTCGTTCGAGGCTTATTCTCAATCAGCCGGCAAAGAAATCCAGGACCTTAGCAAGCACGGCATGCATCTCCTTGCGCGAGACGATCATGTCTATCATGCCGTGCTCCAGCAGAAACTCCGCCCGCTGGAAACCCTGCGGAAGCTGCTGCTTTATGGTCTGCTCTATAACCCTGGGACCTGCAAAACCTATGAGGCTCTTCGGCTCCGCGATTATGATGTCTCCGAGCATGGCGAAACTCGCGGTCACCCCTCCGAATGTTGGGTCCGTAAGAACAGAAATGAACGGCAGGCCGGCCCGGCCCAGTCTTGCAATGGCAGCAGATGTCTTCGCCATCTGCATGAGCGAGATGATCCCCTCCTGCATCCTCGCGCCGCCGGATGCGGCTACTGCAATGAAGGGCGTTTTCTTCTCGAGCGCCCTCTCCACCGCGCGTACTATCTTCTCTCCTACAACCGAGCCCATGCTTCCGCCCATGAAGTTGAAGTCCATTACTACGATAGAGACGGGTTTCCCCCCTATCTTCGCCTCTCCCGAAATGATTGCGTCCTTGAGGCCCGTCTTCTTGCGGCTACTCTTGAGCTTGTCCTTGTAGTCCTTGAAGTTCAAGAAGTCCTTCGGCATAAGGCCGTCCTCGACCTCGAGGAAAGAGCCTTCATCTACAAGATATGGCAGCCGTTCGGAGGCGCTTATACGGAAGTGGTATTCGCACTTCGGGCAGATCTTGAAGTTCTTCTCCACTTCCTTGCGATAGATGATCTCCTTGCAGTTGTCGCACTTCAACCACAGGCCTTCAGGTATCTTTATCTTTTTATCAGAGGGCTCTGATGCGAGTTTTTCCTGTTTTTCCTTCTTGAACCAAGCCATAAGCCTCCTATTAGAACAGATGCCGCATCGGATCAGAAAGTGTACGTCTTCCCTTCCTTCAGGATCTTCACGTTCTGCCTGCCGAGCGCAGCGAGCTCGGCGATGACGCGCCTCTCATAGGCGGGCTTGATGTGATAGATATATATCGGTACATCAAGCGCCACCTGTGCAGCGGTCATGTCTTCGTGAAGCTGCGCAGGCGTGAAGTGCCCGCTCGCATCCGCCACTTTATGGAGCATGTCCGGAAATGAGGTATCCACTATAACCGCCCTGAGATTAGAGGCCTTTGCCGCCTCCTTCCATATCAGCTCGTTCGGCCCTGTGTCGGCGGTATAGAGTATGGACGACTTGCCGTCGTTCACGAGAAAACCCACCGCAGGCACCGGATGGTTCATGGGGATCGCCTTGATGCGAAGCCCCGCCGCCTTCACCGTCGTCCCGGCCTTGAACGGTCTGTACGCAAGAACAGGATTGCGGGGAGTCGGTATCTTAGTGAAATCAGGCCAGATGAGATCGTTCATGAGATGTCTTTTTATGGCATCTATCACAGCCGGTATCGACCGTATGTTTATCGGCTTCGCCACCTTCCCGAGCACATTGTCGGCCAAAAACAGAAGGCTCTTGATGTGATCGAGATGGGTGTGGCTGATGAATATGTCCGTGATCCTGCTCTGGGCGGGCACGCTGAGGGCTGCTGTAATGGTGCCTGCATCGAGCATGACGCAGTCATTCACAAGGAATCCGGGAGGATTGTGGCCTATCCCTTCGGAACCGGAACAACCCAGCACCTTTATCTTCATCAAGCCTCCTTCCGCTGCAAAACTCTTTCGCCGCGAACGAACGCAAACAAACACGAACATTAAAAATCTCTTAGTGAAAATTCGTGCCCGTTCGTGGCTAAAGGTTCTTCAATCCTTCACTCCCACAAGGTCGTAGATCACGACAGGCCGTTCCTTGCCTTTCACCGTGACGGTTCCGAGCTTTTTCACCTCCACGATGCCGGCCACCTTCTCGTAGGTGAACTCCGTGATGATAATATGACTATTATACTGCCGTGTCAAGCTCTCGACACGTGCGCCGAGGTTCACATGATCTCCTATGACCGTGTAGTCCATCTTTCTGCCTTCAGCGCCCATATTGCCCACCACCATCTCGCCGGTGTTGATCCCGATGCCCGAGTCGAGCACCGGCTTCCCCTCTGCAGCCCATTTCTCCTGGAGCTCCTTGAGCCTGCTTCCCATCGACAGTGCGCAGCGCACGGCCCTTTCCGCATGGTCGGGCTGGCCAACCGGCGCACCCCAGAAGGCCATGATCGCGTCTCCGATGAACTTGTCGAGCGTGCCGTCGTGCTCGAAGATGATATCCGTCATCGCATCGAGATATTCGTTCAGGATGGAGACGACCTCCTCGGGCTCGTGCTTCTCCGAGAAAGAGGTGAACCCTCTGATGTCCGAGAACAGCACGGTGATCTCCTTGCGCTCTCCGCCGAGCCTCGCCTTCTCCGGATCTTTTATGAGCTCGTCCACAATGCGCTTCGAGACATAGCTCGAGAACATGCGGCGTATATCCCTGGCGCGGCGCTCTTCCGTGAAGAAGCGGTATGCCGTCTGGCTGGTATAGCCCAAGAGCAGGGCGGACGACGGATATACGAAGTCCATCCAGATGCCATGAGATGAAAAGAGATAGTATGTCATAACGGCATAGCCGCTGAAGAGGCCGAGGAAGAGCAGCGCGCCGGGCCTGGCACCGAGCCTTGGCAGCGCCACGCCCAGGACAACGGTGAATATAAAAACGAGGGGGATGGTCAGATCCTCTCTACGTGTGATGAAATCCCCCCTCAGGATCGTATCCACTACGCTCGCATGTTTCTCGATTCCGGGCATATTGGTGGAAAAAGGCGTCACCCTTAGGTCATACACGCCTAAGGCGGTGGCGCCGATAAGGACGATCTTGTCCTTGAAGGCATCCGGAGGCGTAGTCCTGTCGAGTATGTCTGATACGGAGTACAACGGAAAGGTGTTGTTCGGTCCGCGATAATTTATGAGCATCCTGCCGTAGCGGTCGGTTGGTATGGAGACATCTCCGAGAAGCACACGGCCGCTGAAATCGAGCACCATGGATTCATTGCCGATTTCCCTGTATAGTCTCGCCGCCTGGAGGCCTATGGGCGCATAGAAATCGCCGTGATAGCCTATTGCGAGCATCTCCCAGCGGAGCGTGCCGTCCGGATCCGGATTCATATTGATATACGCAAGCGACTTCGCAAACGCGGAGAATCTCAAAAGGGTCGGCAACACAGCCCTCGCCTCAGGAGGCGCGACACCCGCACCCAAGTTTTTGAGTGTCATATAGGCTGATGGCACGAGGAAATCTACCTTCTTGTCTGTGAATCCCGTCTCCCCTGCCTCGCCGCTCAGGTTGAAGACCATAGGCAAAACGACCCTGTTGCTTCTCATGATCGCCTTCTGGAAAAGGTCGTCCGACTCTACAGACTCGTGCTCCGAAAAGAAGACGTCGAATACAATCACCTTCGCCCCTTCTTCGGTAAGCCTCTCCACGACCCTCCCCCAGACAGAGCGGGGCCACGGGAACCGGCCGAGCCTGCCTATGCTCTTTTCATCTATCGCGGCGATCACGGTCTCCGGCCCTGGTTTGATGGGGCCGCGTATCTTGAACCTGAAGTCGAGGGTCTTTTCCTCGAGGACCTCGAAGAAGGCGGCATCCGTAAGCCACAAAAAGGTAAGTATCACGAAAACCGCCGATGATATATACAGACCTATTTTCTTTATTTTCTTGGGCTTCATCTTGGACTCCGCGCCTTGGGCTACATAAGCTCCCCGAATATCTCCCTCATCTCGAGATATTTCATAAGCCTATCCGCCTGCTCGGGGCTGGATATGTTCACTGCATCTCCTCCAAGCTCGACCACCCTTACAGTGGTCAGTTTCTCGAGTGTGGTCTTGGCCTGCGCCCGATCGATGCCTGCAAGTCCTGCGAGCTCGTCTATGCCCATCGAGAATGCACCCGGCTTTTTCTGCTCCTTGAGCTTCCTGGCGAGTACCGTCATGAGGCGGCTGGTGTTGTCCTTTATCATCAGGGCCTCCATCTGCTCGTCAGCCTCCCGGAGCCTCTCTGCAAGGCGCTTGATGAAGCGTATCGCAATCTCCACGTTGCTCCGGATGAGAGAGTCGAAGGTCTTTCTGTCTATCACGAGAAGGCCGCTGTCCTCTACGACCTCCGCAGTGGCGGAGCGCGGCTTATCGTTCAGGATGGCCATCTCACCGAAGAACTCGCCCTTCTCGAGCATGGCGAGGGTCTTTTCGACGCCCCTCAGCCTCTTGCTTATCTTAACCTTGCCGGACTGGATTATGTACATCTCCTCTCCGTGGTCGCCTTCGTGAAACAGCACCGTGCCTGCAGGGACCTTCTTCCCGAACCGCGAAAAAAGCTGCGTCTGGATATCTTCCGCCATACCCGCCTCCTTATGCCTTCTAGGCATGTTCAGAGATCATTGAGCTATGATTATCTCCGCACTCTCGACCGCCTCCAAAAACGCCTTCACGACAGCAGGGTCGAAATCCCTCCCTGAGAACCTCTTTATCTCTTCTACTGCAGCCCCAATCTCCGCAGCCTTGCGATAGGGTCTGTCGGTCGTAATGGCGTCGAATGCATCCGCAACAGATATTATCCTCGCCTGTATGGGGATCGCCTCTCCCTTGAGGCCGTCAGGATAGCCGCTTCCGTCCCATTTCTCGTGATGCGCCCGCATGATGCGGCTCACCGTCTTCATCTGCTCGATATGGCTTAGGATGTCCGCCCCGAGAAGCGGGTGGGAGCGCATGATAGAAAGCTCCTCCTGGCTCAGCCCTCCCTGTTTCAGAAGCACGTTGTCCCTTATCCCTATCTTCCCTATGTCATGAAGCACCGCGGCGAGTCTTAGTTGTTCCATGTCCGGCGAAGACAGCCCCATGCGCCTCGCAATCGCGAGGCTGTAATCGACCACCCGGCGTATGTGGCCGCCTGTGTAAGGGTCTTTCTTCTCCACCGCAGCAGCCAGGGCCTCTGCAGTGCTCATGAAGGTCTCCTTGAGCTCTTCGTAGAGATGAGCGTTCTCAAGCGCGATCGCCACTTGGTTGGAGAGCGTCCAGAAATTGTTCAGGTCATCTTCTGTAAAGAGGCCTCCGTTCTTCTTGTTAATGGCCTGCAGCACCCCTATGACCTTGCCTCGAGAGCGCACAGGCACGCATACCATGTTTCTCGTGACGAACTGAGTGATGGTACCGGCCTTTTTATAGTGCCTCGGGTCATTCGCCACGTCGTTCACGAGCGCAGGCTCATTCTGCTGGGCCACCCATCCTGCGATGCCCTCGCCCATCCTAAGGCGTATCTGCTTGAGCCTCTCCCCTTTCTCTCCGAGCGCCACCTCGAAGAACAGGTCATTGGTCTTTTCATCCACCAGCAGGAGGGAGCCAACTTCAGCGTCCATCAGGCTCGTGGCGGCCTCCATCGCCCTCCTGCGCACCTCTCTCTGGTCGAGGGTGGAATTGAGGACATTGGCAAGCTCCATCTGCATCGCCCTTCTGCTCGCCTCTCTCCTACTCTCCGCAAGGAGGTTCGTATAGGCCACATCGAGGGCGAGCTGGCCTGAAAGAAATTCGAGTATATCCCTGTCCTCTTTGTCGAATAGCTCGCCGCCTTTCTTATTTATTATCTCGATGACGCCGATAGCCTCTTTGTCCGTCCTGAGCGGCGCTGCGAGTATGTTTCTCGTGCTGAAGCGCAGCTCGGCGCCTATCCTGCTGCTCCACCAACGATCTTTCGTCACATCGGGACTGTGGTATGTCTTGCCGTTCTTCAAGACCCAGCCTGCGATACCCTCGGTGACTGGAATGCGTCTGCCCACGAGCCTCGATGAACCCGGCCCCATGCACGCCCTGAAGACGAGAGCGTCTCCTTCTCTGAGGAGCATGGAGCCAGCTGCAGAACGGGTAAGGCTCAAGGCGAGTTTTAGGTAGTCCGTCAGGAGGATGTCTGTTTCTTCAGGACCGATCTGCTTTCCTCTTAGGATCTTCTGCTTGGTTTTTTGGAGGAATACGAGCCTCTCGAGAGCCCTTATCTCTGCGCGGAGCGAGGTTATTTGAGTGCTGGGACCAGTTGGTCTGTTTTTCGAGGAACGCCCCTGTGTTGTCAATGCGTTACTCCTTGCAGCCTTTTTTATATATATCGTCTCAACCCGCCGCTTCGCCGGAGGCTGAGAGTACCCCTTCTTTGAGCGCCTTTACAAAAGTGGCCGCCTTCTCGAAAAACCCGACAGAGCCTGCATTTTCCTCTATTACCTTCACAAGGGCGCTTCCTACTATCACGCCGTCCGCGCCGGTCCGCGCCACCAATGCCGCCTGGTCAGGCGTCGATATGCCGAATCCCACTGCAACAGGCTTGTCCGTAACGGCCTTTATCCTTGCCAGCGCGTCTTTTATCGCACCGCTGTCCGAAAGCGCCGAACCTGTCACGCCCGTAAGCGAGACGTAATAAATGAATCCCTGCGACGCCTTTGCAACGAGTTTGATCCTCTCATTCGTGCTCGTAGGCGCCAGCAGGAATATGGTATCCAGGCCCGCCTTCTTCGCCGCCCGAACCA
Source organism: Nitrospirota bacterium (assembly GCA_037444505.1). GTDB lineage: Bacteria > Nitrospirota > UBA9217 > UBA9217 > UBA9217 > JBBIMH01. The sequence continues at coordinate 7,550 of JBBIMH010000022.1, forward strand.
GAGTCCCAGCCTCCTCAGGCGGAAGGTCCGGGAGTATGAGCCCGTCGAGACCGGCCTCGACCGCATCCTTCACAAACCGCTCCTCGCCGTACTTGAAGATGAGGTTGTAGTACGTCATGAGTATGAGCGGTATGCCGGACTCCTTCCTGACATCCGCAACGAGGTCGAGCACATCCCTGAGCCTCGTGCCGTTCGCAAGGGAGCGTATGGCCGCCTTCTGTATGGTCGGACCGTCCGCGAGCGGGTCCGAAAAAGGTGCGCCGAGTTCAATTATATCACATCCTGCCTCTTCCATGGCAAGGATGAGGGACTTGGTCGCGGCCATATCCGGGTCGCCCGCCATGATGTAGGGGATGAGGGCTTTTTCGCGTCTTTTTCTGAGTCTGTTGAATGTAGTCTTTATCCTCGACATACTCACCTTGACGATATCAGAGCTTCCCTTCTCTAAGCCTGTCCTGTATCTCGACGGTCTTCTTGTCATACCCCATCCGGAGGACATTACCCATATACAGCCACTTGAGCCGAAGCTCTAACGGCGTTTTCCGGTATTCGTCGATGACCTCTTTCGACAGATAATAATCGAAGCCTTTCTTTTTCTTCAGGTCACTCATCTTTCAGGCCCCTGAGGTATCTGACATCCGCCTCATCCTGCCGGCGGCCTGTATCCGTCTTCATCTTGATCAAGTCATCAAGTCCCACCGTAGGGATGGGAACACCTTGGAGTTCAATCATGACCGCACGCTCTCTGGCCTCTGCATAATTAAGAGGAGAAGCGATAATGACGTCGATTTCTCTGATGGCCCATGATGGATTGACGAGATTGAACGCCTTCATATTCTTTTCGACGATCCATTCCGTTCGCTTATCCTGCCGCGCAAAGTCCAGGATATCGACCGGTACCTTCGGTTTGAACCCCCACTCCTTCAGAAGATGCACGAACTTTTCTAGGTTCTCGTCCGCAAGATCAAGCAGCACGTCTATATCGTAGGTCATCCTCGGGATGCCGTAGAAGTTGACCGCCATGCCGCCGACGACAAGATAGCGGATCCCCTCTTCATTGAACCTCTTGAATATACCGAGATAATCAAGCATGACTTCTCGCCCGCACGAATACGCCGACACGGTCGGTTTGATCCGAACTACAGATCCACCCCCTTTATCTTCGCCACCTGCATCACGTCCTTGTCGCCTCGGCCGGAAAGGTTCACGATTATCACCTTGTCTTTTCCGAGTATCGGCGCGAGCTTCATGCAGTACGCGACAGCATGGCTGCTCTCGAGGGCGGGGATAATGCCCTCGAGCCTGGACAAAAGGTCGAAGGCCTCGAGCGCCTCCTCGTCCATTGCATAGGCATACTCGATCCTGCCTGTGTCGTGATAATACGCATGCTCAGGCCCGACTGCCGCATAATCGAGTCCGGCGGAGACGGAATGCGTAAGCTCTATCTGGCCGTTTTCGTCCTGGAGCACATAGGTCTTGGCGCCCTGGAGCACCCCGAGCGAGCCGCCGGCGAACCTCGCGGCATGCCTGCCCTTCTCGATGCCGAGCCCGCCCGCCTCCACGCCGTACATCTTGACAGACGCATCGTCTATGAACTCGTGGAAGAGCCCCATCGCGTTCGAGCCGCCGCCCACACATGCAATGAGCGCATCAGGAAGCCTGCCTTCGAGCTTCATTATCTGCCTCTTCGCCTCGCGGCCTATGACCGACTGGAAGTCCCTGACCATCATGGGATATGGATGAGGCCCGAACACAGTGCCCATTACATAGTGAGTGGTACGCACATTCGTGGTCCAGTCTCTCAGGGCCTCGTTGATTGCATCTTTGAGCGTCTTGCTGCCTATATCAACAGCCCTGACCTCGGCCCCGAGGAGTTTCATTCGGAATACGTTCAAGGACTGCCTGGCGACGTCCTCGGTGCCCATGTATATCCCACACTCCAGCCCGAACATGGCCGCTGCCGTGGCCGTGGCGACGCCGTGCTGGCCTGCGCCTGTCTCCGCGACGACGCGCGTTTTGCCCATGCGCTTAGCAAGCAGGACCTGTGCGAGCGAATTGTTTATCTTGTGCGCTCCCGTGTGAGCCAGGTCTTCGCGCTTAAGATATATCTTCGCTCCGCCCAGATGCTCCGTGAGCCTCTTTGCGAAGTACAAGGGTGTGGGCCTGCCGATGAACTCACGGAAGTAATAATCAAGTTCGAGCAGGAATGCCCTGTCCTTCCTCGCGGAGAGATACGCGTCCTCGAGCTCCTTGAGGGCGGGCATCAGGGTCTCGGGTACAAATTTCCCTCCGTAGATGCCGAAGCGGCCTTTTCTGTCTGGGAGGGTCATCGCCTATCCGCCTTCCTTGCTTCTATAATGAATCTCTTCATCTTCTCGTAGTCCTTGAGCCCCTTTTCCTTCTCCACGCCGCTCGCCGTATCCACGGCATACGGCTTGACCGCTTTGATCGCAGCCGAGACATTCTCCGGGGTGAGCCCTCCTGAGAGTATCATCCTCTTGAGCGCGGCCGTCTCCCTGGCCAGATCCCAATCGAATGTCTTCCCCGTGCCGCCCCTCTGGCCTTCTTTATATCCATCGAGAAGGATCGCGCTCACCTTGTAGTGCACGGCTTCGTGCACGCTCTCCCTGTTCTTCACACGTATGGCCTTTATAATCTTGCCCTCGAATCTCTCGCAGAATTCCGGCGGCTCGTCTCCATGGAACTGGAGGACGTGGACGCCGCTCTTGTTCTGTATCTCGCGCACCCGCTCCTCTGTCTCGTTCACGAACACACCAACGGCGGTCACGAAAGGCGGAAGCTGATAGATTATCTCGCCCGCCTTTTCAGGCTCTATGAACCTGGGGCTTTCTCGGAAAAAATTGAAGCCGAGCGCATCCGCGCCGAGCTCCGCCGCGGCGAGGGCGTCATCGAGATTCGTTATGCCGCATATCTTTATCTTCACCATGTGGTCGATTCCGTCCCAACAGCTCCTTCACCTTGCCCGCTATGTCCTTCTCCCGCATGAGGCCTTCACCTACGAGTATCGCATCTACGCCCGCCTTCTCGAGCATCACCACGTCATCCCTCGTAGAGATACCGCTCTCGCTCACTACTATGCGGTCTTTGGGGATGTCCTTCATGAGAGAGAGAGTCGTGCCGATGTCGACCGTGAATGTACGGAGGTCCCTGTTGTTTATGCCGATTATCGCAGCGCCTGCATAGAGCGCCTTGTCGAGATCCTTGTATGTATGCGATTCCACGAGGGCATCCATGCCGAGCCCCCTCGATATGCCAAGGAAGTCTTCTATCTGTCTTCGTTCCAGGGATGCGGATATGAGAAGTACGGCGTCCGCGCCCGCTGCACGGGCCTCGTATATCTGATACGGATCTATGATGAAGTCCTTCCTGAGGAGAGGGATATCCACAGCAGGCCTGATGTTGATGAGATGCTCGAGGCCTCCCTGAAAGAACCTTCTGTCTGTAAGCACCGATATGCACGAAGCGCCTGATGACTCATAGGTCGTCGCGATGCCTACAGGATCGAAGTCCTGCCGGATCACTCCCTTGGACGGAGATGCCTTCTTGACCTCTGCAATGAGCCTGATGCCGTTTCCGATAGACAGCGCCTTGCCGAATCCGCGGGTGGATTGGGCATCCCTTGCCCTGGCAATGACATCGGCGAGCGGCACCCTCTCGCGCAACTCCACCACCTCCTGCCTCTTATATGCAATGATATCGTCCAGGATCATTTTCTATACGAGCAGCATCTTCATCGGCTGCAGTGTCCTGTTGAACAGATTCAACACAAGACACAGGATTTCGAGTGTGACGACGCCCAAAAGGGCTTCGTCCGATTCTTCCTCCAGAATGACAGGTGTATGGCCCTCGCCCTTGGGAAGCGAGATATGGCACTCCGAGACATCCCTTTTGATGGCCATACCATTCGAGAGCGTAAACTCCAGCGTCCTCTTCGGCGCCAACCCTATCTTCTTCCAGACGTAAAGAGGAAGGAGGGAATAAGTCGCTCCGCTGTCGATGAGAAACTTCACCCTTTCCGATGAAAGGGGCACGGTGACTTCGCCATCTATATATGTAAGACCCATCAGAAGCCTCCCTGCCTACTGTTGGTGAAGGCCTTTAGTTCCATGAGTTTCTTCATGGCTGCGCCGGAATCAATGGACTCAGCCGCCATGCCTATCCCCTCTTTGAAGTCAGACGCCTTCCCTGAGGCGAGGAGTGCGGCAGCAGCGTTCAAAAGTACGATGTCCCTCCTCGGCCCTTTCCCGGCCTTGAGAATTTCGAGTGTAATCTCCGCATTCTTTTTTGCATCACCGCCTAGGAGGTCATCTTTCTTTCCGATCGCAAGTCCAAAGTCCTCTGGATGCACGAAATAATCTTTGACGGCCCCGTCGCGGTATTCGGAGACCTTTGTCCTGTCCGTGATGGTGATTTCGTCCAGGCCGTCCATGCCGTGCACTACGAATGCACGATCGAGCCCGAGATTCCCGAGGACGCGCGCCAGTATGGTCGTGAGCCCCGCGTCATAGACGCCCATGACCTGGGTCTTCACGCCCGCCGGATTAGTGAGCGGCCCGAGGAGATTGAATATCGTCCGGATGCCGATCTCCCTGCGGGGGCCGATTGCATACTTCATCGCCAGATGCATCATCGGCGCGAACAAGAACGCTATGCCTATCTCCTGCAGGCATTCTTCAATGCGATGAGACGGCATCTCAATGTTCACGCCGAGCGCCTGGAGCACATCGGCGCTTCCGCTTTTGCTCGAGACCGACCGATTGCCGTGCTTGGCTACCGTCACGCCCGCACCGGCGGCGACAAAGGCCGCTGTGGTCGAGATATTGAATGTATGCGACATATCCCCGCCTGTGCCGCATGTATCAACCTGATATTCCGCATCCAGCCTTATTCGCACCGCCTTCTCGCGCATGACCCTTGCGGAACCGGTGATCTCGTCCACGGTCTCGCCCTTCATCCGAAGCGCAGTGATGTATGCAGCGATCTGAGCGTCCGTCGCCTCGCCCTGCATGATCTCGCGCATCACGGACTCGGCCTCGGCCTCTGTGAGGCCGCCGCCGGCAACGACCTTCGAAATAGCCTCTTTTATCATCTCCCCCCCCTTGCGCCGTGCACCGTGATCGCCTAATCACAGAGCACTGCGTTCTTCTTGACCCCCTGTCACAACTTCAAGAAATTTCTGAGCAGGTCCTTTCCGGCCGAGGTGAGTACGGATTCCGGATGGAACTGCACGCCCTCGAGCTTGTGCTGTTTGTGGCGCACGCCCATGATGATTCCGTCTTCAGTCCATGCAGTAATTTCGAGCACCGAAGGCAGGCTCTCGCGCCTGATGATGAGAGAGTGGTATCTCGTCGCCTCGAACGGATTCGGAAGACCCGAGAATATTGTCTTGCCGTCGTGATGTATCATAGAGGTCTTGCCGTGCATGAGATACGGCGCCCGCACCACCTCTCCGCCGAACGCCTCGCCGATGGACTGATGTCCCAAGCATACGCCCAAGATAGGGATCCTGCCCGTGAAGCGCCTGATTACGTCGACGGATATGCCTGCCTCTTTCGGGGTGCATGGCCCAGGTGATATGACTATCCTCTCCGGATTCATCTTCTCTATGTCGGAGAGCGTTATCTTGTCGTTCCTAAAGACGCGGATGTCCTGCCCCAGCTCGCCGAAGTATTGCACGAGATTGTATGTGAACGAGTCGTAATTGTCTATCATCAACAACATGATCGAGCCCTGAATATGGATAATCTAATCATGAATTCATAAATCGCGAGACTAAGGCGAGCGGCATACGATGCTTGTCTCAATCGAGCCCTTCCTCCGCCATCTCGACTGCGCGCATCATCGCCTTCGCCTTGTTCACGGTCTCTTGATATTCCATGGACGGATCGCTGTCCGCGACAACGCCCCCTCCCGCCTGTATATATGCCCTGCCGTCCTTGATGATCAATGTGCGGATGGTTATGCATGTGTCCATGTTGCCTGAAAATCCGAAATATCCGACCGCGCCCGCGTACGGCCCGCGCCTGGTCGGCTCGAGCTCTTCTATGATCTCCATCGCGCGGATCTTGGGCGCTCCCGAAACCGTCCCTGCCGGAAAGCACGCCCGAATGACGTCATAGGCGTCTTTCCCTTCGGAGAGCGCACCCCTCACATTAGAGACGATATGCATGACATGCGAGTAGCGCTCTATCGCCATGAGCTCCGAGACATGCACGCTCCCGGGTACGCTCACCCTTCCGACATCGTTTCTCCCGAGATCCACGAGCATGATATGCTCCGCCCTCTCCTTCGGGTCGCTGAGCAGCTCCTCCGCGAGCAGCCTGTCTTCTTCCTCTGTCCTGCCGCGCTTTCTGGTGCCGGCAATCGGCCTCAGATCTATCTTTCCGGACTCGAGCCGCACCATCACCTCCGGCGAAGCACCCACGATGGTCGCATCCCCGCATCTAAGAAAATACATATACGGCGAGGGGTTTATGAGCCTCAATGCCCTGTATATCTCAAAAGGCTCCGCAGAGACCTTTGTCTCGAAGCGCTGCGAAGGAACGACCTGGAATATGTCCCCCGCCTTTATGTACTCTTTCGCCTTTAGCACCATCTGCTCGTACTCGGCCAGGGTGAAATTCGACTTGAGCGGCGCAGCCTTATTCGGCCTTTTCTGTTTGACCCCTGACCCCTGACCCTTGCGCCTACTTTTCAGCTTTTTTACAATCCCGTCGATCTTGGCCACAGCTTCATCGTACGAGGCCTTCACTGACCTGCCGTTCACGTGCGCGTTCGAGACGACCTTCATGGTATGGGTCATGTTGTCGAAGATCACGAGCGTATCCGTTATGACGAAGAAGATATCCGGCAGCCCGAGGCCGGGCTTTCCTCGGTCCGGAATCCGCTCGAAGAACCGCACTGCGTCATAGCCGATGAAGCCCACTGCACCGCCGTAGAACCTCGGCAGGCCCGGGTCGGGCACGGGACGAAAGACAGAGAGCAGCTCTTTCACCTCGCGCAATGGATCGCCGTTCATCCGCCGCCTCTCCACCCTGCCATTTCTTATTATCTCGACCGTGTCGCCGAAGCTCCTGATTATCAAGGAAGGCCTTCCCCCGAGAAAAGAGTACCTTCCCCATTTCTCGCCGCCCTCGACGCTCTCCAACAGGAACGAGTAGCGATGGTCGTCTATCTTTCCGAATACAGAGACAGGGGTCTCCATGTCCGCCACGATCTCGCAGTAGACCGGGATAAGATTGCCCTGTTTCGCCTTTTTCTTGAATTCTTCGAGCGAAGGCCGGATCATACATCTCCTGTGCGTGGCCGGTGTTTTCAAGAATTATGTAATATACCAAATAAGAGAAAGAGGTGTCAACCGGAGAATCGAGGCTTCGAGGCTTCACCAGGCAAGACGGTTTCTGCCTGCCTCTTTTGCGCGATAGAGGGCCGCGTCGGCAGCCTCGATAAGCTTCTCTGGCGTCTCTCCTGATGCAAGCTCTGCAATGCCTATGCTCACTGTAGCGCCGGCCGGAGGTCTATCATCGGCGATGGGTAGCCTTATATTTTCCACCGCCTTTCTGATGCGCTCCGCGATGACTATCGCACCTTTCAAAGGGGTGTTTGCAAGGATGATCATGAACTCCTCGCCGCCGTAGCGGCCTGCCGTGTCGGTGGAGCGGATGTTGCCCATGATGAGGTCGGCAAACGCCTTCAAGAGTTCGTCTCCTTTGACATGACCATAGGTGTCGTTGAAGCGCTTGAACCTGTCCAGGTCGATCATCAGCAATGAAAGCGGCGTTTCATACCTGTTGGAGCGGCTCACCTCCCGTAAGAGTATCTCCATGAGATGCCGCCTGTTGGCTAGTCCCGTGAGCCCGTCCTCTCTCGCAAGCTCGAGGGTCTTCTCGTACAATCGGGCGTTCTCCACAGCCACCGCAGCCTGATTGCCTATGGTCGCAAGCAGGGCCTCTTCCTCCTCTGTGAAGCCGCCCTTTTTATTGCTGTAGACCGCTATCACGCCGAAGGCCGTGCCCCTCGTGCCGATCGGTACGGCGAGAACAGAGTCCATGCCCTCCTGCGCCATCAGGCAGGAGGCGTCGGCTTCTTCGGCATCCTCGAGAGTGAACCTCACAGGCCTGTTGCCGAGGATGGCCCTGGAGATGATGCCGTTTCCCATCTTCAGCCTCGATATCCTCCTGATACCATCGAAGGAGAGGCCTTTCTGGCCTATCAACCTGAGGGTGTCGCCCTCGTCCCCGAGCATTGCCACGAACCCCTTGGGAAGGCTGAATGTATCCAGGACCAGATCGAGCACCTTCTGGAGCACCGTGTTCAGATCGAGCGACTGGCTTATGCTATGGGCCACTTCATAGAGAACCTGGAGGTCCTTTACCTTCTGGGTCACCATCTCCTCGAGGTTCGTTCTCCAGTTCGTAATGTCCTCGGCCAAGACATTGAACGACGTCGCCAGATACCCGATCTCATCGCTCCCGGAGTCAACCACCCTCGCCTGCATATCCCCCCTGGCCAGCCTCAACGCCGCATCCGACACGGCCTTGACGCGCTTGGTAAAAAAGATATGGAATATGAAATAGAGCCCTGCGCCTCCGATGATGCTGATGAAGAGCGACAATAGAAGTATATCGGTCGTCCTCTTTCTGATCTGAGCCTGCATAGTCTGCCTATCAAGACTTATATGCAGAGCCCCCCTTCCCTTGAGCCCGAAATCGAGCGGTATGGCAAGGCAGTGCTGGTCATCTCCCTTGTCATAATAGATGGAGTAGCCGCCGTCCAGGGCATTTCTGATGGCGGCAAGGTCCTCCTCGGTCTCGTCTTCCGGATGCATCTCATCCATACCCTTACCTATCCACTTGAGCTTGTTCGAGGCGAGCACCATGCCTGAGGAGTCCAATACGGTGATGAGCTCTATGTCCGCTCCGTTGGATGTATCGGAGACGAGTGTCTGAAGCGAGTGGTAGTCCTTCGTCATAACGAACATCTCTATGGGTTTCTTGAGGCCCTCGACTATCCTCAAGAGCTGCATCTCCGTGTTTTTGAACAGATCCACCTTCATCTCTCTGTAGTGGTGATAGGAATAGAAAAAGGAGATGCAGATGACGAATACGGTCACCAAGATGGCCGCCTGTATGCTCAGCGAGGCGCGTATCCTGGCCAGGATGGATTTCATAGCCCGGCCCCCTCTGTCTGCGCAATACGATCCGGGATGAAACAGGGGTTCATAGAAAATGATTATAGCATAAGAACGGTTTCTATTAGGTGTTGACTAATGGTCTCGGAGGGGAGATAGGCATTCAGATGTCGAGCTCCGCGAATTCGGCCCGCTCTTTGATGAATACGAACCTGGCCTTGGGGTCCTTTCCCATGAGCCTCTCGAACGTCTCTCCGGTCGCCTTGTGATCCAGCACCTGGACCCGGAGGAGGGTGCGGGTCTTCTGGTCCATGGTGGTCTCCTTGAGCGTCTCCGGGCTCATCTCTCCGAGGCCCTTGAACCTGCTCACTTCGTATTTCTTCCCGTTCAGCTTCGCGAGCGCCTTCTCCTTCTCCATCTCGTCCATGGCATAGAAGACATCTTTGCCCGCCTCAATCTTGTATAAGGGCGGCATGGCGAGAAAGACCTTCCCTTGGTTTATGAGCTCAGGCATGTGCCGGTAAATGAATGTAAGCAGCAGCACGCTTATGTGTGCGCCGTCCACGTCCGCATCCGTCATTATGATGATGCGGCCGTAGCGCAGCTTGTTTATATCAAAGTGCTGCCCCACCCCGCAGCCCAGCGTGGCAAGCAGGTTCTTTATCTCGTTGTTGGACTGGATCTTCTCGAGTGAGGCCACCTGCTCTACATTCAGTATCTTTCCGCGGAGAGAGAGCACGGCCTGGGTCTTTCTGTCTCTTGCCATCTTCGCCGAGCCGCCCGCAGAATCTCCTTCCACAATGAAGAGCTCTGTGTCGTCCACTCGGCTAGAGGAACAGTCCGCGAGTTTACCGGGGAGGTTGAGCTTCAAGGAGGAGAGCTTCCGCGTGACGCTCTCCTTTGCAGCACGAGAGGCGAGCCTCGCCTCGGCGGCAAGCAGCACCCTCTTTACCACGGCGTCGGCCGTTGTTGGATTGGACAGAAGCCATGCCTCACATGCGTTCTTCACCGCAGTCTCTATGGGAGAGGCGATCTCCGGGTTGTTCAGCTTCTCTTTCGTCTGGCCCTGGAACTGCGGATTCTTCACGAGCACGCTCACGATCCCGTAGAGACCTTCATATACATCCTCGGGCGCTATGTTCTTTATATTCTTGGGTATGAGGTTTTTGCGCTCTGCATAGGCGCGCACGGCCTTCGTGAGACCTGACTTTACAGCAAGCTCGTGGGTGCCGCCGTCCGACGTATTGATCGAGTTCGCATAGGAATGTATCTCCGTGTCCGTCAAAGTAGTCCAGTGCACGGCGCACTCTATCTTGAAGTCCTCTTCCTTCTCTAAATAGAACGGCTCCGGGTTCACGAGCTTGGAAACATCCACTATGCGCTTTATATAGTCCTGGATGCCGTTGTCGTATTTGAACGTGACAGGCTTCTCTCCGTCGCGCTCGTTCCGGACTATGATCCTGAGCCCCTTGTTCAAAAACGCCTTGCTCTCCGCGACTTCGAGTATGGTCTTGTAATTAAAGTGCGTTTTCGAGAAGACATCCGGATCGGGTTTGAAATAGATGGATGTACCGTGCGCCTTGGTAGGTTTGCCTTTCTTGAGAGCGGTCTTCGGCCTGCCCCGGCTGAATTCCTGCGTCCACTCGAATCCGTCCCGCTGGACAGTAGCTATGAACGCCTCCGAAAGGGCGTTCACGACGGACGCGCCCACACCGTGCAGGCCGCCGGATGACTTGTATGCAGTGTGATCGAATTTCCCCCCTGCATGGAGCGTGCAGAGAATGGTCTCTATGGCAGGCCGCTTGGTCTTCGGGTGTATATCCACAGGGATGCCTCTGCCGTTGTCCGTTATCGTCACGCCGCCGTCCATCTCTATGGTGATACTGATCTCCGTGCAATACCCGTTCAGGGCCTCGTCAACGCTGTTGTCGAGCACCTCCCAGACAAGATGATGAAGCCCTCGCGCGTCCGTGGAGCCGATGTACATGGCCGGTCTCTTGCGAACAGGCTCCAGCCCCTCCAACACGGTTATGTCTTTTGCAGTATATGTCGAAGCCAAACCAAACCTCCCGACGCCATGAATGGTCTTTCCGGTTTCAGATTATAAATCAGGCGAAGGCATAAGGCAATATGAAGTTACGCATTGACAGGCACATCCACTATCCCTACATCGGAGGTTATAGGAGACCGGCTCAGGTGCATCGCCGAGCGGGGCTGCATCTCCTCAATGAATCAGGCCCGTGGCATCTTTATGCATAGGGATCTTAAGAGGGCCTGCCGAAACAACTACACCATCGTCATAGGCCCACAATCATGGAGGCCAACAAGCAGGAGACAAAGATGACCTATATTGGGTTTAGAGACTACCGTTACGTCATCAGGGGCATTAGAGGACTTGCATCCCCAAGTGGGAGCGCCCTGCCGGGCGCACACATGAAAAAGGCGGCCGCCGAGCCGCCTTTTGTTCAATCGCTGGTGATCAATTGAGTTTCTCCAGCACCCCGTTTTTCATTCTAAAACGTGAAGCGGCGCGAAGGGCAATCTCGGAGCTGTGCGTCACCATGATCATGGTGACGTTTTTTTCCTTATTGACCCGTTCGAAGAACGCCATAATCTCGGCTTCAGTTTCCTCGTCAAGGTCTCCCGTCGGCTCGTCTGCCAAAATAATCTTGGGGTCATTAATAAAGGCCCGGGCGATGGCAACGCGCTGCTGTTCCCCGCCCGACAGTTCAGAGGGATAGCGGTTCACTTTATCGCCTAGCCCCACCAATCGGAGTAGCGCCACGGCGTCGTCCTTTGATTTCTTCTCACCGAATACCGTAGGGAGCAGGACGTTTTCCGTCGCAGTGAGAGTGGGAATGAGGCTAGAGAACTGATATACGAATCCGTACTTCGCATTTCTCAGTTTCGAAAGTCGGGCGTCGTTGTACTCCCATATGTTCTCCCCATCGACCAGCACGGTTCCTGTATCAGGACGCGCAATACCCCCGATGAGGCTTAGGAAGGTGCTCTTGCCGCTGCCCGAGTGCCCGACGATCGACACGAATTCTCCCTGCCTGATCGTCAGGTCGACGGGCAGCACGGCTTTTATGATTGTTCCGGAAATATTATAGGTCTTTGACAATCCCTTCAGTTCGATCATAGAGCCCCTTCCTTTCAAGCTGTTATCAATACACTGACAGTCGCGACAATCATGATGTTCGCTCCGACGACGTCAATAAACCGAATGCCGGGCACCATCCCATAATGGCAGGACATTCTCGAACTTCGGCACGTAATAGGCTTTTCCGAATCGATCCATTCTCAGCTCGTAAAATCCCGCGGCAGCCTTCTGGGCCTTTCGGTTCAAGTACGAAAACAGGTCCCCGCTGTCGCAGAACAAGAGGGACGAAGCGCCTTGAATGATTCTCGCCGTAAATTTTGAATTTGCATCGACCCGCACGCCACATTCTGTGCATCTGGTCGTTCCGGCAACCGACCCCGCGACGAAGAAAGCAGGGATCAAGTTGAGAACGATACAAAGGATACGGCTGTTCACAACAATCCATTCATGAGGTTATTTTCCCTTTCTGTCGATTTCCTGTTTGAGTGCCTTGGCCACTGTGACGTCGAACTTCAAGAGCTCCTGATACTGCTTCTGCGCGAGTGTGCGTTTGCCTTTTTTCAAGAAGGCAACGCCCAGATTATACCGGGCGGTAGCATATTTCGGCCGCAGGGAGATCGCACGCTCCAAGGCGGCGATTTCCTCGTCAATCTTACCGAGTTTGCCATACGACACAGCGAGGTTGTTGTAGAGAAGCGGGTTTTTGGGGAAATATTTTTTTGCCGTCAGCAAGTTCTTCACGGCATCCTGGTACTGTCCGAGCCTGTTGTACGCCGTACCGATCTTGAGGTAGGCATACCCTCTATCTGGGGTGATGGCAATGACTTTCTTCAACGCCTCCGTCTCTTCGCGGTACATCTCGGCCCGCTCATAGAGATCGGCGAGGTGATACCACGCCTCTGCGTCACGGGGATCCTTGAGAGTCCGCTCTTTTAATTCTTCAAAGAGGCTCTTTTCCGTCGCCTGGGGGACTATGGCTTCTTCCTTTTCCTTGGAACAGGACAGAAGGAGCAAAAGAGATGTCATGATCGCTGTCAACAGGCGGTTCATTCGCCACTCCTTATCGCTTCATAGGGTTCCACGCGCAATACGCTGATCGACGGCAAGAGAGCGGCGAACAGGCCGGTCGCAACAGAGAACAGAAGCGCTCCCGCCGTCAGGGTGATCAATTCGCCTGGGTCAGGGAACAGATAGGGGATTCTGAGATAGTGCAGCATCAGGTTTTTGAAACTGATCAAGAGCCCGTATCCGAGCATGACCCCCACCGCACCGCCGGCGGCCGACAGGAGCGTGGCCTCGTTCAGGATGATTGCGGCGATATGGCCTTTGCTCGCGCCGATGGCACGGAGCAGGCCGATTTCCCGGCGCCGTTCATTGACGATCATGTAGAAGGCAAAGGCCATGATGAGAAGAACGATGAACCAGAGAATGGCACTGATAACGAGAATCGCCTTGATGAGGCCGGCCAACTGCTTCCGCACCGTGCTGATGATCGTATCGGAAACCAGCGCTTTGACGCCGGGGATGTCGTGCTCGATCCGGATGGCCAACCGATCGGGAGTCATGTCGTCTTTTATCTGGACGAGGACGGTAGAGATCCGGTCCCTGCCGATCTCGATGGGTTGCATGGCCTTAGTTTTGGAATCCTCTGCCATCTTGTATGCAGCGTCGAGGGTCATGAATACCGCCCGGTCGAAGAAGTCCATGCCTGTCGCTTCCATGGTTCCCGCGACCCGAAAGTTCGTCCCGAAAAAGGGGACCACGTCGCCGACGATGAGGGGGATGCTCCGGCCCGTAATGATCTCGTTGACCGATAGCATTCTGTTCAGGTGCTTTTCGAGCCAGGGTTTGACCGTGAAATCAGTCTCTGGGTCGAAGGCCACCAAAAAGACATCGACGTTGAAACAGCATGTAAAGCTGGTGGGCTTGATGAACAACTGAGGCGTAGCGTTCTTTACCCCCTCGAGGGCCTTCACCCGCTCGAGAATGGAACGGTCCATCAAAAACTCCGTCGGCTCGCCGGAAAGGAGCGCCGTCTTCGCCTTCGTTTCGGCGCTCTCTGGGACGACGAGAACGTCCGCGCCGAGACGATAAGTGCCGATGCGCAACGCGTTATTGATGCTTTTCAGGAAGAGCGTCGCTGCAAAGAGGGTGCAGGACACGACGGCCACAATAGCGAACAGAAGCCATGTTCTCGTCAGCTTTCTCTTCAAATTTTTGAGAGCGACATAGGGGATATTCATAGGAGTCTGTGATTATTCCTTCAAGATTCGGATCAGATGCTTAGATTATTATACAAGATAATGCTGACTGAGTAAATAAAAAGCCGGAGGCTCTCCATCCGCCTCCGGCTCGGTAAGATCGCGCAAATTAATGCCAGTCGATCTCAATGCCGCAGAGCAGCGGCGAACCCTTGTCGATCTTGACTTCGATGCCGTTCGGCTTGTGGCAGCTTGCGCAGGCCGAAACAGTGCAGACTATCGTGTTGCTCTTCATTTCCATGACGTTCAGCGTGCTGTCGTCGCCGTAGGTTCTCGACGACAGGAACGCATACTTACCGTCCTTGGTGAAGGCGAAGTCATGGGGCCTGATGTTGTCCGGGAGGACAATGCGCTTCACGATCTCATCCTT
>JBBIMH010000022.1:22534-33366 GCA_037444505.1 Nitrospirota bacterium
TTCTTGGTCCACTGAATGCCGCAGACCGCCTTGCCGACCGGCATCTTATCGACCGTCTTCAGGGTCTTCGCGTCCCAGACGTACACATGCCCATCCGCCATATCTTCAAAGTAGATGTTGCCGTCGGGGCCAGCGATGGCGCCGCAGAACTTCTCGCCGACCTTGATCGGGCCTTCCTTCTTGCCCGTGGCCAGGTCGATCTTGTAGACATTGCCGGACAGCGTGCCGGCGACGAGCACTTTCTTGCCTTTCTCCTTGACGATGGCCTGGCCGTGAGATCCGCCGGCCTTCTTCACTTCTTCAAAGCTCATACCGGCGATCTTGCCTTCCATTTCGGAGCCGGCTTCAGTGAGAACGACCCTGTCCTTTTCGATATCAGACGGGGCTTTCATCGTTTTCATATCGATGACCGCTAGATGGCCGCCGTGACCAGCGATGTACGCAGTCGCGTTGAACGTGGGGCACTTCGCCGCAGGCGCCACTTTCGCTTCGACGACCGCGACATCCGCCGCGTCAACCGATGAACGAAAAGACAGCCCCATGACCAGAGCAAAAACACCCAAAACGACAAGTCCGAACACAACACTTCTCTTCAAGTTCATAATTCCTCCCCCTTTTTTTAATGTTGAGCACATTCGTGCCCGAAGATGAAGCAATTGCATTCCTGGTGTACACGTGTTCGACTTTGAATCTCTTTGTTAGTCTCCACCTCCTTCTCCTGAGTGACGAGAAAAAATGCGTCGAAAAATAAGCGATTGACGCTAACTCTGTTGAACCATTAGTAATGTTGAGACACTATAGAACAAAAGCCTGAAGGTGTCAACTTCAAATTATAACTTTATACATTGCAAATCAAGCTTTTTGCATAACTCGGCGCCTCAGATAGAAGCAACCCTAATATTAAATAATGGAACGTCAAATTACTGTCCAGCCTGGTCTATAACAAAAGTATGAGGAGGGATCGAGTAGGCGGGGGCCTCACGGCCCCAGCATCTCACACCACCATACGTGCAGTTCAACATACAGCGTTTCCATAGGCGGCAGTGCTCCAATCGGCGAGGTCCTCGAAAGGGTCGGCACCAAGATGAAGAGTGTTCTTAACCAATATGATCGTGAATAGCTGCCGTCGGATCCCCGCTCGGTGCGCTGGAAGAATACCGCCCAATGGTGCCGCAATACTCTTGTACGCGAGGGCTTGATGAAAGATGTTGTCCCTTCCTTTTGTTGAAGTAGGAAGGACTCTCTGCCACATATTCTAAGCAGCCACCTCATTTCTGTCAATGGATGTTTACTTCAAAACGGTAATGAGTTTCGGGATTTCTCTATAACCCTTCACACGCTTGAACTTCCTCTCTCCTCGCCATGGTGGCGGCAATAGATGTTTACAACAAACCCGATTCCCATATCGCGCCGAGTCGTTTACAATCTTAGTGTTGATGGCCGAAAAACATCATCGCCGGCCTTTACTCTAAAAGACCGGGCAATTCTATTTTGGGTTGACAGCCAGTAACAAGACGGTTGACAGGGCGGTGCAGATTGTGTAGAGTGAGTGGCGACCTAACAGCGCGGTTATCTTCTATTTGTACAGGAGGTTTTCATGCATAAGCCGAGCCGATCAGCGACCGGACTGAAGGAATTGATAAAGCATGCGATAAGCGACCTCGAGGTTACGCCGGAAGAATATAAAAAGATAATAGAGATGGCGCATGACGACAGCCATCTCGACGCAGAAGAGCGGGCGCTTTTATCCCAGTTTCATGAGATGCTGAACAACGGCACCATACAGAGGGTGCGCGGGTAGAGACAGGCTAGAACGGCTATCAAGCAGGATAGTTCGACTTCTGAACATATCGGCCACCGAGGCATACTATGCAAACACGGAGACGGCGCGACAGCACGCACATCACCTCTGATTCTTCGCAAGCCACTCCTTGAGCCGAGGGCATTTCATCAATGCCCTGTTCCCATCGCAGTCTCCGCAGATGGTCATGTCCTGGCTGCAGGGCTCGAAGCCTTCGTGATAAAGCGCCTGCTTCCTTTTCCGCGCCTTCAACTCACGTGCCTTGTCGATGCTCGTCACCTTGGCCATAGCCCCTCGGTATCCGCTGCTTCTATTCTATCCTGTAATTCGGCGCTTCCTTCGTGATGACCACATCATGGACATGCGACTCGCGCAGACCGGAGTTCGTAATCTTTATGAACCTTGCACGCGTCCGAAGGGCCTTGATGTCCTCGCACCCGGTATACCCCATGCCTGCCTTGAGCCCTCCGATGAGTTGATGCACGCTCGCCGCCAGAGGTCCTTTGTACGGCACCCTGCCCTCCACGCCCTCCGGCACGAGCTTCGCCTTCTCCTCTTCATGGGACTGGAAATAGCGGTCTTTGCTCCCGCGCTCCATAGCGCCTATGGAGCCCATGCCGCGGTAGAGCTTGTATGTCCTGCCCTGGAAGAGTATCGTCTCGCCCGGACTTTCGTCCGTGCCTGCAAACAGCCCGCCTATCATCACGCAGGAAGCGCCTGCTGCAATGGCCTTTGTGATGTCCCCTGAAAACTTTATGCCGCCGTCTGCAATGCAGGGAACCCCGGCCTTGTCCGCCTCCCTCGAGCAGTCCATCACCGCTGTAATCTGGGGAACGCCGGCACCCGATACGATCCTCGTTGTGCAGATGGAGCCCGGGCCTATGCCCACCTTTACGGCGTCTGCGCCCGCGCGTATGAGGTCCCTCGTCGCCTCGGCAGTGGCGATATTTCCAGCCACCACATCTAGGTCCGGATATTTTCTCTTTATCGCCTTGACAGCATCGATGACCCCTTGCGAGTGGCCATGCGCCGTATCCACGACCACTACGTCCACTCCCGCCTTGAGAAGCGCTGGCACGCGTTCGGAATAGTCCACCACACCAACTGCAGCGCCTACGCGCAGCCTGCCGAGCTTGTCCTTGCATGCATTGGGGTACTTTATCTTCTTTTCTATGTCCTTTATGGTGATGAGGCCCCTCAGTTCATAGTTCTTGTCCACTATAAGCAGCTTCTCTATCTTGTACTTCTGAAGGATGGTCATCGCCTTCTCAAGCGTGGTGCCCAAAGGCGCCGTAATCAACCGGTCTTTCGTCATCACATCAGAGACCTTCAGGTTCATCCTCGTCTCAAACCGCAGGTCCCTGTTGGTGAGAATGCCGACCAGTTTCTTTCCCTTCGTCACCGGCACGCCCGAGATGCGGTATTTCTTCATAAGCTCCAAGGCCTCTGAGATCCTCGCGTCCGGCGAGATGGTGATCGGGTCTATGATCATCCCGCTCTCGGACTTCTTGACCTTGT
The DNA here is from genome assembly GCA_037444505.1 of Nitrospirota bacterium. GTDB lineage: Bacteria > Nitrospirota > UBA9217 > UBA9217 > UBA9217 > JBBIMH01. Next base: position 25,854 of record JBBIMH010000022.1, read on the forward strand.
CCACTTCCTCCGCCTGCCTCTCTATCGAGAGGGCCTTGTGGATGAACCCGAGCCCGCCCTCCTGGGCCAGGGCGATGGCCAGCCTGGCCTCTGTCACTGTATCCATCGCAGCGCTCACAAGAGGGATGTTCAAGGCAATCTTCTTAGTGAGCTGAGTGCGGATATCCACATCCTTCGGCAGCACGCTGGACTTGGCAGGAAGGAGCAGAACGTCGTCGAATGTCAATGCCTCTCGGATCGGACCTACAACCATCTATCACTCCTCGATATAAGATAAAATCGTTCCATACTCTACCACATAAGGAGAAAAAGCTCAAGAAGACAATCACGCGAAGCCAGATTCCTCGTTCAGAAACGGGTTCTCCCTCTTTTCGTCTCGGATCGTGGTCTCCGGGCCGTGGCCTGGATAGACGATGGTATCGCCGGGGAGCGTAAGGAGCTTGGCCTTTATGGAGCCTATGAGGCTCATGAGGTCGCCTCCGTCGAAGTCCGTCCTGCCGATAGAGCCTGCGAAGAGCGAATCTCCGGTGAACACCATGCCGTCTCCGAGCAGGCAGATGCCGCCGCGGGAGTGGCCGGGCGTATGCAGTATCTTGAGTCTCACCTCACCCGCCCTTATTTCGTCTCCGTCCCGGACATATCTGTCCGGCTGCGGCGGCTGGGCAATCCTCGAGCCAAAGATTATGGCCTGGTCCGCGGCATCCGCCAGCATTGCCACATCCGCCTCGTGCATCAGTATCTCAGCGCCTGTGGCCTCTTTCAGCCTGGCGTTCGCGCCCACATGGTCGAAATGGGCGTGCGTATTGATTATATACCTGACCTTCAGGTTTTCGTTTCTGATGATCTTGAGTATCTCCTCTGCATCATCTCCAGGGTCTATTATCACAGCCGCCCCTGTCTGCTCATCCGCAAGGATATAGCAGTTCACCTCGAGCGGGCCTACGACTATCCTGGTATTGATCATCAGATTCCCCTCTCCCTCCGCCTCGATATGATGTTGCGGAGAAATATAAACTCTTCGCTCCTGAAAAGCCACATTAAAATAAAATAGAACGCCGAGCTTGCTACGATCGTGCCTGTCAAGAGACCGGCCTTGTACCAGAGCCTTCCGGCCGACTCCCACGCAGGATCTATGCCCGCCCGCCAACAGATCAGCCCCATCAAGGCTGATGCAGGCAGGATCTTGAGCAGAGAACGCAATATCCTCCTGCCGTCTATCCTGCCTATCTTTCTCCTGAGCATGACGGTCAGGAGCCCGAGGTTCATCATCGCTGCTATTGAATTGGCGAGCGCGAGTCCGCCGTGGGCCAACGGCCCCATGAGGATCATGCTCAAAAGCAGGTTTACTATCACGGCGCCGGCAGCGACCTTAACCGGTGTCTTCGTATCCTGCAGGGAATAGAATGCTTGGGCCATGATCCGCACCCCTGCGAACGCCCACAGTCCCACTGAATAGTAGAGTATTGCGGCGGCGGTGCCGAGGGTGGATATACGGTCGAATTCTCCATGCTCGAGCAAAAGGTTCACGATAGGCACCCTCAGGGCGATCAATCCCGCCATTGCCGGAAATGTTATAAAAAACACGAGCCTCAGGCCTAAGGAGAGCGTCTCTCTGAATTCGGCATGCTCACCCTTTGCCGCATGGGTCGAAAGTGTCGGGAGCACCGCAGTCGCGAGCGCAACGCCGAATACACCCAGGGGAAAATGTATAAACCTCATGCCGTAATAGAGATAAGCAATGCTGCCGGTCGCGAGGAAAGAGGCAAGGATGGTGCTTATAAAGATATTCAGTTGTGTGACTGCAGAGCTCAGAAACACCGGAAGGGCGAGCATCCCTATCTTGGCCACACCCGGATGGCTCGGGGAGAACCTGGGTGCCGGAACCATGCCCTGCCTCTTAAGCCCAGGGACCTGGATCAATAATTGAGAAAGCCCGCCGAGAGCGACGCCGACAGCCACGCCTTCTATGGGGCTCTCGAGTAACTGCATGCTCAAAAGCACGGCGATTATGGTCACGACATTGTACATCACAGGAGACGCCGCCGGCGCAAGAAAGGAGCGAAGCGAGTTGAGCATGCCCATGGCGAGCGCGGCAAGACCTATAAAGAACAGATACGGGAACATGATGCGAGTGAGCCTGACGGTAAGCATGTACTTGTCCGGCTCTACCCTGAAGCCCCAGGCGATCGCCTTCACCAGGAAAGGGGCGAAAACGATGCCGAGGGTCGTGACGATTGCAAGGATCAGAATGAGCCTTGCAAGAAGGGCGTCCGCAAGCCGCCTCGCCTCTTCTTTAGACCCCTTTGAGAGCGTCTCTGTAAAGACTGGTATGAAGGCCGCGGACATCGATCCCTCGGCCAAGAGCTCGCGCAGCAGATTCGGGATCCTGTATGCCACGTAGAACGCATCCGCCGCAAGGCCCGTGCCGAACGCCCATGACATCACCATGTCCCTCGCATATCCCATTACGCGGGACGCGAGCGTAGCCGCACCCACGACGCCCGCAGCCTTCGCAACCCTTATTTTTTCGGACATAATATGACCACCCGCAGAGGCTGAAAAACCGCATCAACCTGTCATGAGAATACCCATCATCCGATGAACTCGATGGAGATCATGCAACCGTATCTATGGCGGCTCCATGACATCGAGGCAATTCGTAATCAACTAATCCGGAATTTTAGTGGTATGAGGCTGTTTTGTCAAGCTAACAAGCTATGGGGCATAGTTACATATTGAGGTGAATGAATAGCAGAGCATCTCTAAAATGACGCCGACCTATAAGCGGCACAGGAGCGGCTCCGGGATTTGAGCCCAAAAAAGTATTGACCCAAAAATCATGTTGATATGGGTGCACTTAAGATATAATATACGGAATAATAGTACAACTCTTCTTTTTCGATAATGTAAAGCATCATAGACCGCACATTCATGTGAGATATAGTGAATTCAAGGCTTCTATCGATATAGAGACAGCGGAAATTCTGGACGGAGAATTTCCGCAACGCCAATTGAGATTAGTACAGGCATGGATCGAAATCCACAGAGAGGAATTGATGGCGGACTGGGCGCTTGCAATCGAAGGAAACCCGCCCTTCAAGATTGAACCGCTAAAATAAGGAGAGTGCAGATGATGCCAGATGTAATTGCTTTTGAAATTTTGACCGATTACAAAATAAAGGTGACATTATCTAACGGCAAAACAGGAATCTTCGATGTGACACCGTATCTTGATAGAGGAATCTTTACTGAATTGAAAGACTATGACTATTTCAAGAAGGCCCGTCTTGAATTCGGCACTATCGTATGGCCGAATGAGCAGGATTTCAGCCCCGAAACTATAGAAATGAAAATGGAAGAAATCGAACGCAACGGGCCGCTACAGCGAACGGCATAAAACTCGCGAAAACCGCGCCTGGACCGAATGCATCATAAATCATATAATCCGGGATGTCAGATGAATGGGGCTTTTTTGTCAACCGAACAAGCAAGACATCGTAGTTACATATTTTAGAGGTCTCTGCACCCAAAAGACCGGTGGAGGGATGGGCTCCCTCCCCGGCGCAAAGACTACATCAGCAACCGACTGCAGGCTTCCTTTTCTTCGGCGCCTCGCTTCCAGCCGCCTTCAATGACTTTATGTAGGCGACGAGGTCCTTCATCTCCTCTGACTTCGCATTCAGCGGCTTCCCCTTAAGGGCCATAGTGATGCAGGTGTTGATTGCCTCTTCGAGGGTCTTGTGTTTGCCGCCCGGTGTGCTCCATTCATTCTTCATGCCTGCGCCTTCGAGACCCTTGCCGTTAGGATGGCAGGTATTGCAGGAGTTCCCGGAAGTACCGCCCGAAAGCTTGGGGTCGTTGAAAAGGGCCTTTCCACGCTCTTCCGATGTGTGCTTCATGGCCAGCGCTCCTGAAGCTGCGAGCGTGAGGACGAAGACGGATATCACTGCGAGCTTATATACCTTCAATAGGATTCACCTCCTTTCTCTGTGGTGTGGTTTGCTGCAATGTCCGTTTTTTTGACCTGGGATTTATATAAGGCGGCTGAAATAGGGTTGTTATTATTATAGCATAGGAAACAAGGGCTCTCCGGGCGGATATCATAATTTCTGGCTCATCGCGTATAATAGTGCAAATTACAATTTCAGATAAAGCCTAACAGGGTATGCCTGCACCAAAAAACGTGATGAGCCTAATTTCTTGCCGAAAGGCGGTCCTTTTCGGCTATATGTTATTTTTATACCTCACTTTCCTATTGCTATTAGCCGGCGGAGAAACTATAATCCCCCATGCCTGGTAAGAAGAAGCGCGTATCGACCGGCCTGGACAATCTCGAAAATCTCTGGCCGAAGGATATGAAATCCGCCCGTGTGGGCCTTGTGGCCCATCCCGCCTCTGTGAACGGAAGGTTCGAGCATGCAACCCAAATTTTCAGGAGATCTAAGAAACTCAGGCTCTCCTGCCTCTTCGGCCCTCAGCACGGCATATACGGTCAGACCCAGGACAATATGGTTGAATGGGAGGGCTTTATAGATCAAGCCACAGGCCTTCCGATATACAGCCTCTACGGAAAGACGAGAAAGCCCCTGCCCGAGATGCTCGCCGATATAGATGTCCTCGCCATAGACCTCCAAGACGTCGGTAGCCGTTACTATACTTTCATATGGACTCTCGAACTCTGCATGGAGGCATGCAGGGAGAGCGGAAAGGCGATCGTTGTCCTCGACAGACCGAACCCCATCGCCGGCGTGCATACCGAGGGTCCTGTACTCGATCCCGAATATGCATCATTCGTGGGTCTCAGGCCCCTGCCGGTTAGGCACGGCATGACCATCGCAGAGATCGCCGCATACCTGCGCGATGAATTTCATCCGAATCTCGACCTGAGGGTCATCCCTATGCGAGGATGGAAGAGGAAGATGTGGTTCGATGAGACAGGGCTTCCGTGGGTCATGCCGTCTCCTAATATGCCGACCTTAGATACCGCCATAGTGTATCCAGGCATGTGCCTCTTGGAAGGGACCAATATATCCGAAGGCAGGGGCACGACAAGGCCGTTCGAGATATTCGGCGCACCGTTCATTCACCCGGAGACGCTCGTAAATGTGCTTAGGGAATTCAGGCTTCCAGGTGTCGTGTTCAGACCGCTTTATTTCGAACCCACGTTCCAGAAGCATGCAAAGACGGTCTGCGGCGGCGCGCAGGTACATGTGACGGATCGAAACGTATTTCTGCCTTTCAAGACGGGCGTGGCCGTCCTCAAGGCGATCCACAATACATATCCCCGGGACTTCGCTTGGAAAAAACCGCCGTATGAATACGAGGAGGTGAAGCCCCCCATCGACATACTTTCCGGCACCGACAGGCTCAGGAAAGACATAGAATCCTGGAAAGGTCTTGATGATATCCAGAAGTGGTGGCGGAAAGAGACGAAGGGATTCGAAAAGATCAGGAAGAAATATCTATTGTATTGACAATGGATATCCTGAGGCGTTTCGTGCGGATTCTCCATCCGCGGTTGAATCAATATGCCGATATTTCCCATCAACATATTCCTTCCGGCGGCGGGCCTGGGAGAAAGGCTCAGACCCGTGACGAATCATATACCCAAGCCGCTTCTGCCTGTCCTCGGCAGGCCCATCATAGAACGGATACTCGAAAGGCTGGGAAATATATGCAGCGGCAGGATTGGGATCAACCTGCACTACAAGCCCGAGATGATAAAGGCCTGGGCGGAATCTTCTGCCTGGCGGGAACGGATGGCCTTTTTTTTCGAAGATCCTATCCTCGGCACAGGCGGAGCACTCAAGAACGCCGGGGCCTTTCTGTCAAAATGCCATTTCATCGTTCATAACTCCGACATACTGCTCGATATAGATTTCATCCGGCTTATAGAAGAACACATTTCATCAGGCAACACCGCCACCCTCGTCTGCCACAGGCTCCCGCACCTGAGCAACGTCGTGATAGACGGGGACGGCCAGGTGATAGACGTGGAAAACCCGGGAGATTCGAGACCGAATCCGGATACAACAGCAGACAAGGTGGCCTATACAGGCATTGCGATATATTCCCCCGAGATTCTCGGATTCCTGCCGTCTGGTGTTTCGCACGCGACAGCAGCTTGGATCGCCGCCTCGAAGGCCGGACGGAAAGTCAGGGCATTGGACTTCACCGGATGCTATTGGAGCGACGTGGGCACACCCCGAACATACGCCAAGGCCGTGCTCGACGCCCTGAGGGAAGAAGGAGAGACGGTCTATATATCTCCTTCTGCAGAGTACGGCCGCATGGACATAGACGGCTATGCAGCGATCGAGGGAAGCGCTGTGATAGAAGACGGCGCACGGCTCAGGAACTGCATCGTGATGCCGAATGCCCGCGTCAAAGGATGTCACGAGAATGAGATCATAGGACCGGACTACATAGTCTCTCTCACGGAATCAGACATGCAGCCATCTGTCCATGCCCTGGATAAGAAGCGCGTGTTCCTGGCGGAGCCGCTTTTTTCGACCTATTTCGGGATCATATCGAGAGGTCGTGAAACGTGCCAAATTCCGAGCCCCACACCCGGAACTCAGGAACCGCCCTCATGGTCGGATGCGATTCTGATCGGCCTTGGCGGATCCGACAGGCGCTACTATCGCGTGAGAAACGACTCCAAGACGGCCGTGCTGATGGAGTGCAGGCCGGATGACCAGGACTACGAACGCCACTTGCTTTACACGGAATTTTTCAAAGGGCACGACATACCTGTCCCGGCCCTGTATGCCGCGGATGAGCCGTCCAAGAGGGCACTATTCGAAGATCTCGGCGACACGAGCCTGTATTCATATCTGAAGCTAAAAAGGCACGATTCGGATATAGAGTCCGTCTACAAAATGGTGCTCGACATATCAGTGAGGCTCCACACAAGAGCCACGCAGAGTGTCTATGAATGCCCGGTTCTCGAATCGAGGATATTCGATTATCAATATCTGAGATGGGAGACAAGCTATTTTATGGAGCGTTTCGTATTCGGGTTATGCAAAGCCGAGGTAAAGGATATACCCGCGCTCGACAGGGAACTCGACCTCCTCGCCAGGACAACGGATGCATTCCCCAAAGTGATAATACACAGGGACTTCCAGTGCCAGAATATCATGATGACGAACGGCAGGCCGAGGCTGATCGACTTTCAAGGCGCGAGGATGGCGCCGGCGGCGTATGACGCAGCCTCTATACTCTGGGACCCGTATCACCGACTGAACGACCGACTGCGCGAGAGGCTGCTCGATTATTATATATTTGAAATGAAGAAGGGCCTCGGCGAAGAGTTCGACGAGAAGCTGTTTCTGGAAAGCCTCATGCCATGCAGGCTTCAACGCCACATGCAGGCCCTCGGCGCCTATGGGTTCTTGTCTGTCGTCAAAGGGAAGAGATATTTCCTGAAATACGTGCCCGAGGCATTGAGGCTGCTTAGGGAAGAGCTCTCCGAACGAAAATATATGTTCCCTGCACTACACAGGCTCGT
>JBBIMH010000022.1:33466-52477 GCA_037444505.1 Nitrospirota bacterium
GATCAGCAGGCACCCCCCTCGGCCTTCTCGTATTGCATCGAACCCGCAATGGCAGTCCTGTAGAGATCTCCACCGTATATATCGTTCACCACAATGGCGGGGAAGCCCTCCACCTCGAGCCTCATGACCGCCTCTGTCCCGAGGTCGGGATATGCGATGACCTCCGCCTTTTTGATGGACTTGGATATGAGCGCTCCTGCGCCGCCTATGGCGGCGAAATACACCGCCTTGAATTTCGCTATTGCGTCTTTTACCTCTTCCCCCCGCGGTCCTTTGCCTATCATGCCCTTGATGCCGAGCGAGAGGAGATATGGGGCGTATTTGTCCATTCGGTAGCTGGTCGTGGGACCTGCAGCGCCTATGGGTCTGCCTGGCGGTGCAGGCGTCGGCCCGGTGTAGTATATGATCTGGCCTGGAGGATCGAAGGGCAGTGCAATACCCTTCCGGTGCTCCTCTACCATACGTTTGTGCGCCTGGTCGCGGGCGGTGTAGATGATGCCGGATATCACGACCCTGTCTCCTGACTTGAGCTGAGCGATGACATCATCGCTCAAAGGGGCATATATTCTGATCTGTTCGCTCATAGTATCGCAATAATCCGAAATCCTGATATGTGGATCCCGAACCATTCCGGGTCGGATATCTCAAATCCGCGCTGTTCGAGGTTCGACGCCGCTAATTCTCAGCTCGTCACAAGATTATCGTCTTGTGCCTTGCTGCATGACAGTTTATGTTGACCGCTACTGGGAGCGAGGCTATATGGCATGGAAACGTCTCTACATGCACCGCCATGGCAGTCGCCTGACCGCCGAGCCCCTCCGGGCCGATGCCTGTTTTATTGATCGCCTTGAGCAGCTCCATCTCGAGTCGTGCGAGCTCGAGCTTTGGATTGGGACTGCCAACAGACCTGGCAAGCGCCTTCTTCGCGAGTATGGCCGCCTTATCGAAGCTCCCGCCTATGCCGACACCCACCACGACCGGCGGACAAGGATTCGCACCGGCCTGCATCACGCACTCGAGCACGAACGCCTTTATGCCCTCGACGCCGTCTGTGGGCCTGAGCATCTTGATGCCGCTCATGTTCTCGCTTCCCGCACCCTTCGGGAGAAATGTGATCTTGAGCTCATCTCCCGGCACGAGCTCTGTATAGATTATGGCGGGGGTATTGTCTCCAGTATTCTTTCTGGTCAGCGGATCCACGACGGACTTTCTGAGATAGCCTTCCCTGTATCCTTTGCGCACCCCTTCGTTGATCGCATCCTCTATGAAGCCGTTCTTTATCCTGAGGTCCTGACCGATCTCCACGAAAAAAACGGCTATGCCCGTGTCCTGGCATATGGGTATGTGTTCCTCATGCGCGATCCTCGCATTTTCTTTGAGCAGTTGCAGTATCTCTTTTGCATGTGGTTTCGTCTCTATTTCGACGGCGCGGTCGAACGCAGCGAGCACGTCTTCGCTCAAATTGTATGCCGCGTCTATGCAGATGCGGGCTACGTTGTCCCGTATCTCTTCTACATGAATCTCGCGCATCCAGACCTCACAGCCTCCACGGATCTCATGAAGGCGGCCCTTTCCTGCTCGGTGAGTTTTATCTCTATCACCTGCTCCACACCTTTTGCCCCAAGCTTTACCGGCACGCCCGCGAACACCCTGTCCACTCCATATTCTCCTGTAAGATAGACGGAGCAGGGGAGTATCTTCTTCTTGTCGAGAAGCACGGCCTCCACCATCTCCAGGGTGGCCGCTGAGGGTGCATAGTAGGCACTGCCGGTCTTGAGCAGCGAGACTATCTCTGCGCCGCCGTTTCTCGTCCGCTCGACGATGCGGTCGATTGCCCCGCTCTCCATGAGCTCGGTAATCGGTATACCCGCGACGGTAGAGTACCTCGGCAGCGGAACCATTGTGTCTCCATGGCCTCCGAGAACAAAGGCATGGGTATTCTCGACCGACACGCCGAGTTCCATCGCGATGAATGTGCGAAAACGTGCAGAGTCGAGCACCCCTCCCATTCCGATGACGCGCTCCCTCGGAAACCCGCTCTCCTTCATGGCGACGAACGCCATCACGTCCATAGGGTTGGTGACAACGATCATCACCGCCCCTGGTGAGCGCCTCGCTGACTCGGCAGCCACCTTCCTGACTATGTCTGCGTTTGCAGCCAGAAGGTCGTCTCTGCTCATCCCGGGTTTCCTGGCAAGCCCGGCTGTGATGACTATTATATCCGAGCTCGCCGTATCTTCATAGCCGTTCGCACCGATTAGTCTGGAGTCGTAACCCATTATGGGGCCGGACTCCATAAGGTCAAGGGCCTTTCCTTGGGGTACGCCTTCTACCACATCCACAAGCACCACATCCGCAAGGTCGGTCTCGGCTATACGCTGGGCGAGCGTGGCCCCGACATTCCCTGCTCCTGCAACAGTGACCTTCTTTCTCAACTCCTACCTCCTTAAGAAAATACAAGCACCCGGCCGGTGTCCGGATATCCGGATTCCAACCGGCAACCGAGGCTTAGGCTCGGGCCTGAGGCCGCGGTCTTAGATGTCACAATTTGGTAATCTTCATCTTCTCTATTTTCCTGCCGTCCAGCTCGAGCACCTCTATCTTGAGGTCCTTGTACTTGAGCTGCTCGCCCACCCTCGGCATCCTGCCGAACAAGCCGAACACGAAACCGCCGATTGTATTGAAGTCCTTGGACTGTAGCTGGATTCCTATCTGCTCACTCACTTCATCGAGCTCCGACTGTCCCGAGACGACGAATGTCTTCTCGTCTATTATCTCTACCTCGCGCTCTTCTGCATCGAGCTCGTCGTGTATACTCCCGACGATCTCCTCTATGAGATCCTCGAGCGTCACAAGTCCTGCCGTGCCTCCGTACTCATCTATGACAATGGCTATCTGGAACTTGTCCCTCTGCATCTCCGACAAGAGCTCGCTCACTCGCTTGTTCTCCGGTATGAAGTATGCGGGCCTTATAAATCTCCTGATGCCGTCATCCCGGCTCACCTCGCCTTTCGACATTGCTACGAGGATGTCCTTCACATACAGGATGCCCACCACCGAGTCGACGGTGTTCTCGATCGCGGGATAGCGGGAGTAGCCGTAGTCCGAGACGAGATCCAAGGCGTCCTGGATGACTGCGTCGGCATTGATGCTTACTATCTCCGTCCTGGGCCTCATTGCCTCGGACGCCAATGTGTCTCCGAACTCGAATACTTTATGGAGAAGCTCTTTTTCCTCTTCCTTGAGCGCCCCGCCTTCCTCGCCGAGGTTTATCATCGCCTTGATATCCTCTTCGGTCACGACCGCCGTGCAGGACATGCCCTGGACGCCGGGGCCTGCAAAGAGATCCGCCGCACGGCCGAGCATATCTGCGGCAGGCGAGAGCAGTTTCATCGCTATGAGCATAGGATACGCCACGCCGAGCGTCAGGCTGTCCGCGTTCCTCGATGCAAAGGCCTTCGGTATGAGCTTTGCCGCGAATATGACGACCACACTCATGACGACCGCGCTCAGTCCAGATGCGATGATGCCCCACGGGACGAGATTCATCGCGGCCACCGTGGCCAGCACCACAGCAAGCACGATGAAAAAACTCTCCGCCAACAGGAGCGAGGCATGCAGACGGTTCCGCTCATGTACAAGCCTCAATGCGGCGGAAGCCCTTGCATTTCCCGCCTCGGCCATTTCCTTAAGCCTTGTCTTGTTCGAAAAGAGGAGCGCGGTCTCTGATGCGGCGAAGAACGCCGCCATCAGGATGCATGCTGCTGTAGCAGCCAGCAGAGCCCAGTTTTTGGAGAAAAATATAGGGATTGTATCCATTTCAGTAGGGATATCGTCGAGATTTTCCCGGGCTACGCCCTCTCCCCTGTCACGCGGATGACCTCGTCGAACGTAGTCTCACCATTGAGCATCTTACGCACAGCCGCCTCCCTAAGCACCACCATTCCGTCGGAGATCGCAGCCTTTTTTATGGTCTCAGCGTCCGCATTGTCGTGCACGAGGCCTCGTATCTTGTCGTTCATCTCCATTACTTCGTATATGCCTGTCCTGCCGAGATACCCGGTGCCCCTGCACTGCACGCAACCCTCGCCGTATTTTACAATAATAGGCCTGTCCGCGCCAGTGGATAATCCCACAGCCTCCGCCTCTTCGGGCAGCAGGTGATAGCTCTTCTCGCAATGCCTGCATATCTTCCTGACAAGCCTCTGCGCCATCACGCCTACAAGTGTGGATGATATGAGGTAGTTTGGAACGCCCAAGTCGAGGAGCCTCGTGATCGCGCTCGGCGCATCATTGGTATGCAGAGTCGAAAAAACGAGGTGGCCTGTGAGTGCCGCCTGGATTGCGTTGTCCGCTGTCTCGAGGTCCCTTATCTCGCCCACCATTATGATGTCCGGATCCTGCCTGAGCACCGTGCGGAGCGTGCTTCCGAATGTCACGCCTATCTGCGGCTGGACACCCACCTGATTGAAACGCTCATTTATCATCTCGATGGGGTCCTCTATGGTGACCACATTCACCTCCGGAGTCGCCACCGCCCTGAGCGCCGAATAGAGGGTCGTAGTCTTGCCGCTTCCGGTAGGGCCCGTGACCAATATGATGCCGTGAGGCCTCGTGATGAAGGAACGGAACAGCTCGTACTCCCTCGCCTCGAAACCCAGCTCTTCTAGATCCTGAAGAAGCACGTCCGGATCGAATATGCGGATCACCACCTTCTCGCCGAAGGCCACCGGCATGGTGGAGACACGGAGCTCGACTTCCCTCCCCTTGAACTCGGTCTTGATCCTGCCGTCCTGCGGCCTCCTCTTCTCCGCTATATCCATGCGGGAAAGCATCTTTATGCGCGAGACCATCGCGGGGTGGACGGCCTTCGGTACGCGGTGGACTGTATGCAGCATGCCGTCTATCCTCAACCTCACCTCGCTTACATCCCGCTTCGGCTCTATATGTATGTCGCTCGCGCGCTGGTCGAAGGCGTATCGGAAAAGGAACTCGACCGCATTCACTATGTGCTTGTCGGTGGCCTCTATGTCCGCCACCGACTTCATCTTGACGAACTGCTCTAAGTTGCCGAGATCAACCCCAGCTGTCATCTCCCTGGCAGCCGCGGTGACGGAAGAGCGGAATCCGTAGAATTCGGTTATGATCTTGAGTATGTCCGATTTCGGGGATACTACACGGCTCACCTTATATCCCATGCGCTCTATGTTCTCGACCGCCTCGGAGTTGTAGGGGTCGGCGACTGCGAGGGTGAGTCTGTCGTCTTCCCTCTCTATGGGGACGGCGACAATCCTCCTCGCAAAGGCGCGGGAAAGTATCTGGGTCACTATGTCCGGATTGAGCTTTAGGGGGTCAATCTTCTTGAACGGAAGACCCGCGTGCCGCGCGAGTATCTCGGTTATCATGTCTTCAGTCAATACCACGTCGCGCGAGCCGGGTATCTCAAGCCCCATCGATGCCACCACCTCTATCGGAGAGACCTCTTCTTCGATATGCATCCTGCCGCGCTGCGGGGTCTCTCCCCTGGCCTTGAGGACCTTCATCCTCTGCACGTCCTGCTTGACCTTGATCTCGCGGGCCTGCTCAGGCGAGATCTTTCCCGCCTTGAGCAGTATGTCGCACAGAAGCTCCAATGTGAGTCTTGTCATAGAGCGGCCTCCGGCCGCGAACCAAGTTTCATTGCAATAAAAAGCCCCCTCGAAAGGGGGCCTTTAAGAAACAATACCAAGCATACGTGAAAAACTACTTCTTCGCCGGTTTTTCAGGCATTGCCGGTGCCGGCGCTGGCGCGGGTGCCGGTGCTGGTGCTGGCGCGGGTGCCGGTGCCGGGGTCATTGCAGGCTGCTGCGGCTGCGTCGGCTGCTCTGCCTTCTTGCAACCAGCGAATGCGAACACTACTGCGAGCGCGAAAGCCATAAGGACAGCAACGAATTTCTTCATTCGGATGTCACCTCCTTTCATAGATAAAATACCCTATGCGGAAAGAACGCCCCTGGATGAATGGAATATATGGGCGCTGCCGCTCATAAGATGCGCGTTGCAACAGAGCGCGTGACCGTAAGCTCTTTCACCTTCTGACCCCACTTGTCCTCGAGCACCTGCTGCTGCTCTTCGTTCAGCCTCAGCCTGAAGACCCTGAGCTTGTTCAGAGAGCGCTTGCTGATATATATCTCCCTAAGCTCGAAACCGATCTGCTTCTTTATCTCTGCGGTCTGTTGCGGCGTGAGCCCCAACTTTAAAATCTCTTCCATGCCCACACCTCCACGATTGATTATTATATGCGCCCTCAAGCCGAAATTCAAGCGCTTTTTGAAAAATATCCGTTGAGCGGAGAGCCGCCTTAATTCAAACAAAAATATATGTCAAACAAAATTTAAATTCACATCTCGAGTGCGAGCCTCTTCGAGACCGCTTCGACGGCCTGAGACGGCGGGATCCTTTCCACTGCTCCGCTCTTCCGCTCCTTGAGCTCCACCACGCCTTCTTTGAGCCCCTTCTCTCCGATGATGATGCGGTATGGAATGCCTATGAGATCAGCGTCCTTGAACTTCACGCCCGCCCTCTCGTCCCTGTCGTCCAAGAGCACCTCGAACCCCTTTTCCTCGAGTCCGGTATGGATCTCCTCCGCCAGGTCCATGCTTTTTATGTCCTTTGCATTGACCGGAATGACATGGACGTGAAAAGGCGCAATAGACGGAGGCCAGATGATCCCGTTATCGTCGTGGCCCTGTTCGATGGCGGCCGCTGCGATCCTTGCCGGGCCGATTCCATAGCTCCCCATCACGATCGGTCTCTCTCCGCCCTTTTCATCGAGATATGTCGCCTTGAGCGGAGCAGAATATTTCGTCCCGAGCTTGAAGATATTTCCTACCTCGATGACGCGCTCCGTCCTCAGAGGGCCGCCGCACTTAATGCAGCCGTCTCCTTCTTTCACCTCATGTATGTCCGAGAATTCCGCAGTAAAGTCCCTCCCCGGCGCCACGCCCTTTACGTGGAAACCCCCTCTGTTCGCACCGGCTACATATACGCCTTTGCTCAACGAGCTGTCCGCTATAGTGCGGACCTTATGGCCCATGGGTCCGATAAAGCCTGCAGGCGCCCCCAGTATCTCCATCACCTCTTCCTTCTGCGCGGGTCTGTGCGGGCCGATGTGCCTTGCGAGTTTCTTTTCGTGAAGGCTCTGATCCCCCCTCACGAGCGCAAGCACGGGCCCCTTATCGCTTATTACGAGGATGGATTTTATGAACAGCTCAGGAGGGAGCTTAAGGAATGAAGTTACCTCTTCTATGGTCCTCTTCTCCGGCGTCGGGACCTCTTCGTATCTCCAATCCGGAAATGAAGGCTCCATCGGTACGGACCGGGCGAGCTCCACGTTCGCGGCATATCCGCATGAATCGCACAAGGCGACCACGTCCTCGCCCGCGGGTGACGGCGCCATAAACTCATGCGCCATGGAGCCGCCCATCATACCCGTATCGCTTTCCACCACATAAAACTTTATGCCGCAGCGGCTGTATATCTTCCTGTATGCCTCGAGATGGAGCCGATAGGATCTGTCGAGCCCCTCTTCGTCTCTGTCGAAACTGTACGAGTCCTTCATTATGAACTCACGCGTGCGGAGCACGCCGCTTTTGGGCCTTGCCTCGTCCCTGAGCTTTGTCTGTATCTGGTACCATATCTGGGGAAGCTCACGATACGAGCGTATGTCGTGCGCAGCGAGCCACGTCATCGTCTCTTCATGCGTCATTGCAAGGCACATGTCCCTTCCGCCTCTGTCCTTGAGCCTGAACATCTCGTCTCCTATGGCGTCCCATCTGCCCGTCTGCTGCCAGACCTCCGCCGGATTGAGGACAGGCATCGAGACCTCCTGACCGCCGATGGCATTCATCTCCTCTCTTATGATGCGGTTTATCTTCTCCATCACCCTCATGCCCAGGGGCAGGTACATATACAGCCCTGCTGCAAGCTGCCGCACGAAGCCCGCCCTCATCATGAGCTTATGAGACACAGCCTCGGCCTCTGCAGGCGCCTCTTTCAATGTCGGGATGAACAAACGTGAATAACGCATGTAGCCTCCAAAAACGAACGCCTGCCATGAAGACGCCAAGACCTCAGTTCGGTCCTGTTTCTTCGTTACTTAGTGACTAAGCAGGCTTAATCCTGACGATCTCTTCAACTTCTTCCAGGGTTGCGATAAACCTATGAGATGAGCGGTTGCAATTGAATTATATCCTTGACGATCTCGAATTCAGGATCACCGGTAACGACAGGGAGGCGCATATCCCTGGCCAGTTCTATACAGAAGGCATCGGCATATGACACGGAATACTTTGCCTTGATGAGGGACGCCTCCTCAGCCCGCTTGTCGTTTACCGGCACAACATGAATCGGGAACATGCCGCTCTTGAGATCGGAGCGGAATCCAGACGCAATGGGCGGGCCGAGGTGTTTGTAGAGCCGATAGAACACCTCTCCTTCGTTGATCTTGCTAAGATAGAGTTTCGTCTTCCCACGCTCAGCTTCTTCCAGATAGCGAGCTACCGCCTCCTTCTCGGCCTTTCGCTTCCTGTCGAATAGGCATAGCAGGGCATAGCTATCAAGAACATACATCTTCATCGGTTTTTTCCTTCTTCTTCGCGCGAATATGGGCAGCCACTATGCCTTCGCCGATGCCCTCATAATCCCGCCACTTCCGCGCCTTGAATCGCTTTAGCGGCTTCAAGACGATGACATCGCCCTGCACCTCGATCTCCAGTTCATCGCCTCTTACCAGATGAACGGCCTCTCTGACCTTCTTAGGGATCACCACTTGTCCACGCTCACTCACCAGTGTTTTCATCTCAGACCCCGCAAAAAACTAGAATAAGAAAATATATTACTATCTTACCAACACGTTATCATTCTTATTTTATATTGTCAATTAGATTTTCAGAGCAACTTACCCATCTTATCCTTTTCGGTCGCGCCGTTTCACCGTCTTCCTGAACAATTGCACCCGTAGTCCGTAGCCGTCGAAATGGCGCTGGGGTCCTCGTTCACTATGACGGCTTATTGCCCCGCTGTTTTACGAGCTCTTCCACTTCTCTCACCAGCACAGCCGCCAGATCCTTCTCGCCGACCTTCCTGAAGACTTCCCCATGCTTAAAGAGGAGCCCCACGCCTTTGCCGCCTGCGACGCCGACATCCGCCTCCCGCGCCTCGCCGGGGCCGTTCACAACACAGCCCATCACAGCCACTGTGAGGGGCTCGGTTATATGCATTAGCCTCCGCTCCACTTCCTCAGCAAGGCCGATGATGTCTATCTCCGTCCTGCCGCAGGTGGGGCATGATATGATATTCACCCCGCGCTGTCTTATCCTGAGCGCGCCCAATATCGCCCACGCGGCACGCACCTCCTGTACAGGATCGGCGGTGAGTGAGACCCGCACAGTGTCTCCTATGCCCTCGGACAAGAGTATGCCCAGACCCACGCTGGATTTTACGGTGCCTGAAAACAATGTGCCCGCCTCGGATATGCCTATATGCAATGGATAGTCCGACCTATCCGAGAACAAGCGGTATGCAGCCACAGTCGTCAGCACATCCGATGCCTTGAGAGAAACTTTGATATTGGCATAGTCCAGGTCTTCGAGTATCCTGATATGACCGAATGCGCTCTCCACAAGGGCATCCGGAGTCGGGTGACCGTATCTTTCGAGCAGGTGTTTCTCGAGCGAGCCTGCATTGACGCCTATTCGGATCGGGATGCCGCGGTCCCTGCATGCCCGCACCACCTCGGAGACCTTGGACCTGCCGCCGATGTTGCCCGGGTTTATGCGCAGACCGTCGACGCCCTGCTCCACGGCCTTTATCGCAAGCCTGTAGTCGAAGTGGATGTCGGCGATGATGGGGATGGATGTGCCTTTCCTTATCACGCCGAGCGCCTCCGCCGCCTCCATGTCCGGCACGGCAAGCCTCACTGCCTCGCATCCGGCGGCCTCGAGCCTTTTTATCTGCTCGAGAGTGGCGGCGGCATCGCGCGTGTCGGTATTGCACATGGACTGCACTGCTATCGGCGCACCACCGCCGATCTTGATGCCGCCCAGGCTGATTTGGCGCGTCTTCCTGCGCTGTATCGCGATTCCGCTTTTCACGACTTCATCATCTGCGTATTTATAGAATATGTTCTCGATTACCTACGGCAGGGAGAAAAATATCTCGCCTTCTAAGAGCTTGGACCTTTCTCTCTGCACGCCCCCGTTGTTTATTCCCATTTCCAACGAATGCATCAGTGGTCCGTGATTTATCCAGAATCCCGCGCCTGCCGACTATTTCCCGAAAAACATCCTCATGATATCGTTATAGGACACAACGGCGATCAGTGTGATAAGTGCGGCAGCGCCTATACTCTGCGCGATCTCCATGGTCCTTTTGCTCAACGGCCTCTTTCTCACGGCCTCGATGAGCAGAAACAGCAGCATGCCGCCGTCCAAGACAGGGATCGGCAGGAGATTCAGTATGCCGAGCGATATGCTGACTGTCGCGAGCAGCGCAAGGAAGGCAGAAAGCCCGAGCCTTGCCGCTTCACCTGACATCTGGGCGATCATCACCGGACCTCCGAGCGTCTTTATGGAAAGGCCGAAGGTAAAGAGCTTTTTGAGAGTGACGAGGGTGATGTCGATTGTATCCACCGCCTTCGAAAAGCCGAGCTGTATGGATTCGATGAGCCCGTATCTCTTCACCTCGAGCCTCCTTACCGGCTCCACGCCTATTCTATATCTGCCCTCTATCTCTTTGGGTGTAACCGTCACGGTCATCCTCCGGCCATCTCTCTGTATGGCAAGGGTTATGGTCCTGCCCATGCTCGCGTTCACGAGTTCCGCGAACTGCACCCAGTGATAAACCGCCCTGCCGTCTACGGATATGACCTTGTCGTTTGGTCTGATGCCCGCCTTGTCCGCGGGCAGCCCGTGGACCACCTTGCCGAATTCCACCGGCATGTCGGGAAGGATGCCTGCGGAGCCTATCTTGAGCTCCGTCGCAACACTCGGTCTCAAGATCAATGTCTTCTTCTCGCCTGCCCTGTCTATCCGGACGGTGACGTCCGAATCCGGATTCACGGCTATGAGCATCAGCGCCCTCTCCCAGCCTGTTATGCGCCGCCCGTTTATCTTCTCGATCACATCGCCGGCCATGAAGCCCGCCTGCTCCGCAGCCGAGCCTGGCTCCACGAAACCCACCCTTGCAGGCGTCTCCACGGGCGTGCCTGTCAAGAAGACGAGGGGCATCACTATGAATGCGAGCAGGATGTTGGTGAGCGGACCGGTGGCGACTATCTTCGCCCGCTGCCATACGGTCTTGGAAGGGAACTCATCGGGTGCGCCTGTCGCCTCCTCGTCCGGATGCTCGCCCGCCATCTTCACATAGCCGCCGAGAGGAAGCGCGGAGATAAGGTATTCTGTATCTCCTTTCTTGAACCCGATGATCTTCGGACCGAAGCCCAGGGAAAACTTCTCGACCCTCACACCGGCCCTCTTCGCCATGATGAAATGGCCGAGCTCATGCACAAAGATGAGGATCCCGATTACGATCAGAAAATATATCAGTGTCATTGCGGCTCCTTAGATATGGTCGTTGCAAAAATATTCATGACTCCACAAGACGGCGGGGACAACATCTTTCTCCTCCGCCTTATCATTTTACCATTTCAGATTCTATGACCCTCTCCGCTTCTCTCCTCGCCCAAAGGTCCGCCCTGAGCGCATCATCTACGGTCTTTATAGGCGAGGGCGCATGCGCCTTCATGGTCTTTCGGAGCACCCGAGGGATATCCATGAATCCTATCCTCTCCTCCAAAAAATACTTCACAGCCACCTCATTCGCGGCGGAAAGCACCGCAGGCATGGAACCTCCAGCCTCGAGGGCTTCATATGCATATCCAAGGCACGGAAAACGCTCCTTGTCGGGCTCCTCGAAGGTCAAGGCGCCGACCTTTGCAAGATCCAGCGAAGGCGCAACGCCCTCGAGCCTCTCCGGATACGAGAGCGCAAAGGCAATGGGACCTTTCATATCCGGTGCGCCGAGTTGCGCTACAACCGCACCGTCGTTGTATTCCACCATGGAATGGACGATGCTCTGTGGATGGATGAGCACGCTTATCCTTTCCTGGCCTATCCCGAATAGCCACCTGGCCTCTATCACCTCGAGCCCCTTGTTCATCAGGGTGGCGGAATCTATCGTTATCTTTCTGCCCATGCTCCAGTTGGGATGCTTTAGCGCCTGCTCCGTCGTCACCTTCTCGAGCGCATGCCTCTGCAGGTTGCGGAAGGGCCCGCCGGATGCGGTGAGTATCAACCTCCGGATGTCCTTGGCCGCGCCTGCACCGATGCACTGGAATATGGCGCTGTGCTCACTGTCCACGGGAAAGAGCCGTACCCCCAACCTCTCGCACTCCCTCATCACGAGCTCGCCTGCAGTGACAAGCACCTCCTTGTTCGCAAGTGCGATGTCCTTTCCGGCCCTGATGGCGGACATCGTGGGCACGAGCCCGGCAGTGCCCACTATCGCCGAAACCGTGATATCCGCCTCCTCCGCAGCCGCAGTTGCAATCATCCCCTCGATGCCGGAAAGAACCGCGACATCAACACCTTCGAGCCGCTCCCTGAGCTCAGCCGCCGCCGCATCCGAGATAACTGAAACGATCCTCGGCCTGAACTTCCTCACCTGCTCTTCGAGAAGCTCAATGTTCCTTCCGGCTGCCAGAGCGACCACACTGAAGCGGTCCGGGAACATCTCCACCACGGAAAGCGTAGAGCGGCCGATGGAGCCTGTAGACCCTAATATGGATATGCGCCTTGTCATCTGCCGGATTCCGCCGAATATAGGCATGTCAACCGCATATCTTCATCCCCTGATTGCCAGGTAATAAAACAGCACCGGCGCGGCAAAGAGCATGCTGTCCATGCGGTCGAGCACTCCCCCATGACCGGGTATCAGGCCGCCCGAGTCCTTCACGCCGACGCCCCTTTTTATGAGGGACTCCGCAAGGTCGCCGAGCACGCCCACGCAAGATAGTATCGCACCCAGGGTTGCCGCCTCCATAGCAGGCATCGTCGGCATGAACCACAGTCTGCAGGCGAGCGACGCGAGCACAGCGCCAGCCACTGCAGCTGCAAGCCCCTCCACACTCTTTTTCGGGCTTATCTTCTCATACAGTCTGTGCCTGCCGAAGGCGGTGCCGATATAATACGCTGCGGTATCAGAGGCCCAGATTACGATATACATGAACACAAGCCATTGCTTGCCGTCATTCAGCATCCTTATGCGGCTCTGGAATCCGAACAGCATCGCCACATAGAAGATGCCGAGGAGCGTTACAGAGATATCCTCGAGCGCCCCGTCCACAGGCCGGGCGGAAAAAAGGCGGGCTAGCATCACGACAACGAGAAAGAGCGTGACGAGAAACTCGAATTTAAGGTCTGGAAAGAGCGGCTTGAAGAAATTTATGACCAGCAGCAGCCCGAGGACTATCCCCAAGGTCTTCTGAGGCCTTACCCCTTTCTGCTCGGCCATGCGATACAGCTCGTGCATGCCAAGCCCTGCCGCAGTGAGGATCAAAAGCCAGAGGTATTCTTTCGGCAGATACCAGAGTATTACATAGATAATGGGTATTCCTATGACGCCTGTAAGCAGCCTTTTATTCATCTCCGTTCGCCTTTCCACTCTGTTTAATCACCTGCTCGCCTGTCATCCCGAACCTGCGCTCGCGTCCCTGATAGTCTATGAGCGCAATGAGCAGGTCCTTTTTCCCAAAGTCCGGCCAGAGCGTATCCGTGAAATGGAGCTCTGCATATGCAGACTGCCAGAGGAGGAAGTTGCTTATCCTTTGCTCTCCGCTCGTTCTTATTATGAGATCCGGATCCGGAAGTCCAGCGGTATCGAGAAAAGACGTAAACAACGGTTCTGTAACCTCCTCATGCCGCACCCCTGACTCGAGCATCCTTTTTATCGCCTCTATGATCTCGCTCCTGCCTCCGTAAGACAGTGCGATATTGAGCACCATTCCAGTGTTTCCCTTGGTCTCGTCCTCTGCCTTCTTGATCCACTCCTGTGCAGACGCTGGAAGTCTTTCGGTTCTTCCGATGGTGCGGAATTTTATGCCGTTCTTTTTCATTGAGCCGAGCTCAGACCTTATGTGCTGCACGAGCATTTCCATGAGAAAAGAGACCTCAGACTCAGGCCTTCTCCAGTTCTCATCGGAAAAGGCATACAGAGTGAGTACCCCTATGCCGAGCTCCCTGGCGAGCTCCGTCACCTTGCGGACCGTGTCCGCGCCTTTCTTGTGGCCAACGATACGCGGCAGCCCCCTCTGGGTCGCCCACCTGCCGTTTCCGTCCATTATAACGGCCACATGCTTCGGGATGAGCGACAGGTTCAGCATACGACGAAGGGCCTCCAAAGAAAGCCCTGTCAGGTCCATATCCTTTTTTCCGGCATATATGGTCATATCAATCCGCAGTCCTATAGGACGTCATGAACGTCTTTGAGTAGTGGAACAGGCCGAAAGGCCTCTTGACAAGAAGCCTCACCACAGAGCGGTCCACCTCTCCTTGTACACACATATCCAATGTAGCGCCGGGGATGTCCCTCATCTCCCATTTGTGTACGAACCCCTCACCCGTCCATTTAAGGCCGTAGAGATGAGAGGTCTTATATCCCCTGAAAAGGGCCTTCTTTCCGTTCTCGGCCAGAATGACCTCGTGCCTTCCGTCTCCGTCTATGTCGAGCGCAAGAAGTCTCGGTTTTATTTCGAGCCTCGCACCGCCGACCTCTACATGCATATCCTGTCCGGGGTATCGCTCTTCGCTCTTCCAGACGATGGAATCGCCTGCATAGACAATGAGCCTGTCATCCGCATCCCTCGCGACGATATTCGCCGCGGGTCCGGCGAGATCCGCAAATACAAAGCCGTAGAATGAGACGCCCGCCGGCAGGTGCACTTCCTGTGCCGGTGAATAAGAGCCGGCCGACCAGACATACTGTTTTGGCCACGCCCCCGGAAAATCCGGCGAAGATATATCCTGCCCGATGAGCATGCGACCTCGTATAGGATGTTCGATGACCCTCATGACTGCATGGACCTCGGATATGGTGCGATATGTACCGTCGGTGAACTCGATCACATACGACGTCGCTGCACCGTTCTTGACCGCAGTCGCGAAAATCTCCGGCCTACCGTTGCCGTTTATATCGGCAATGTCTATGTTGAGGTACTGAATCTTCGCTTTTACATCGACCTTCTCCTCCCATATCCCACGCCATCCGGCCAGTTCCTCCCGAAACACATGGAGCCTCCAGCCGTCCGAGAGCACCCACTCCAACACGCCGTCGCCATCAAGGTCTGAGACTGCCGCAAGCCTCGCATGGAACGGGATGCCGGGGATGTCGTCCACGTCTTCCTCCCGTGATGCGAAAAAAGGCCTGATCTCTCCGAAGGAAGGTCTTATCTCCTTCGCATCGAGCGTCGCTGTAATCGTCGAGAGCAGCCTCCCGTCGTCTCCATAGTATATCTTGGCCGCCACCAGCAGCCCCCTGTCTTCCGGATACACACCCACGGTCAATACCGTATCAAGCCCGAGTGCAGCGGCCATCTCCCTTATAAGCCCACTGTCCATCTCGGCTCTGTTTTTTATATACTCATCCACCTTTCTTTGATCGACGAGGCTGAACCTGCCGGAATCGGACAACCTCTCAGAAATCTCGGACACAACCTCTCGGCGCTCGGACCTCACAGGGATTATTGCGATCGAAAGCCTTTTAGGGTTGATACGGGCTATGTCTCCTTGCCTCGCAGGCTTTAGTCTTTTAGTGACGATCGCCTTCGAGGCTATCTCACCCACCTCCGTGACATCCGCAGAGCCGATACGCTCCTCTGTCTTTCCTATGACAGCGCCTGTTGTAGGATGCAAGATATCGCTTCCCTCGCGCCACAACTCGAGCCGCATGCCGGGCTTGAGCCCCTCCTTCTTTGAGAGCGAGAGGATGAGCCTGTCTCCATCCGCGTCCCTCACCACCCCCTGCACCTTCGGGAAATACGACACAACCGCCGAAACCAGCTCTGCTATGGAGCCCGGCCCTGCCTGCCTCTCCCCGCCGACGGCTGCAGACAGCAGCGAAAACCATATCAGCGCAGAAATCAAGAATCCCTTCATGCCCCTCTCCTCGAGAATATCAACCGATTATCGCCCTCAAGCCATCATCTGCGTCACTCGATCATGATCTTTATCTCCACATCCCATGACCCGCCCGGCGGAAGAGACAGCCTCCACAAAGGCATGACCATCGAGCTCTGATAGACCCGCTCGAATCCGCCTTCCGACTGAGATACAGTCTCCACAGGCGCCCTCCAAAGAACTGCAGGCCTGCTGAACGCCATGCTAAGGGTTATCTTGAGCCACTCATCCACGATGCTCACCCTGGAGACGTCGTTGGTCTCTCCCATGGAAGCGAGATGCCTCTTTTCGAGCACATGGCCTGGTATATGATAATACCTGTCATGGGCATTGCCTGCAAGAAACGAGAAGTTGAATTCGGGACCGAACGAGGTATTAAGCTCCTCTGCGGCGGTATTCTTGATATTGTATCTTATGGATACAATGCCGCTGCCCGACGTCACGGATATCTCTTTTCCTACCCTCACCTGCAGACCCTCAACCGTACCGATCCTCTCGAGGGCAATAGAAGCACATCCGCGCCGCCTCGATGCCTTCGCCTCGTACCTGGCAAGGACGAAGTCCCCAGCCTCATAGTACTCCGACTTCATGAAGCTCGAGAGGTCCACGCCCGAGCCTATGAAATGGTCGAGCAGAGAGCCGCGCCTATACCAGTCGTACTGGAGGTGATACTGCAGCCCCTCTTCCTTCACGGTTACGCGTTCGTGTATGGTCTTCGGCCCGCCTGTATCCTTACTCGCATAGGCTATCTTCTCGTGATAATGCTCGCGCCTCCTGGTCAGGGTATTCGTTAGATTGAATGGAACCGGTTTCCAGTCGAGCTCGCTGATCCTCCCGCCTTCTGCAGGGTCGATGAATATATTCAGAAGCTCTGAATTGAGCATGAGCTCTTCGTCTCCGTCACAATCGAAATCTCCTTTTTCGATCCTGACCCATGAAGCTGCGGAGGTTTTATTCTTCCCCTGACCCCTGCCCCTTGACCCCTTACCCTTCTTTAAGATCCTGTCAGCGAGGAACTCCGCCTCGATCAGGTGCTCGTACACCGCCGAACGGAGGTGGGGAAGGTAGAGCCCTCCGAACACGCCATGCCAGTATGCATCATTGCACTGGCCTTGGTACAGGTGATCGAGCATCAGGCCTGCGTCTTTGGCCTTCGGCCCTATCGCTTCAACAGCCTCGTGCACCTTTGCGCTCACCATCAGCATCCGCTTGTGCATATGATTGCTCTCCGGATACTTGGCGAAGAAGTTTCTCCAGACCCCCCCCTTGATGAAGGGCCTCGTCCGCTCGAAATCAGAAGACGCCTTCAGCCGCTCGAGCACCTCGTCGTATTCCTTCATCGCATCAGTCGGCAGCGTCCACTCACCCATCTCCATATACGACGCCGTTGGCAGATAGACCCTCCCCCTTGGGGGCTCATTCTTCAGATACTCGGAGAAGGTCGTCGTCTCGAGCCAGTCGCTGCTCTTTTCTATGAGCGTAAAAAACCTGTCGAGCCAGCCCTCCTCATAGACGGTCTTGTAGGTCTCCGGCCATACGCCGAACTTCTCTCCGTCATCCGCCATCACCGCAAGCCTATTCCTCGATGCGGAGCGCAGGGTGGAAAGCAGATCTATCGTCTGCTCGGGCGGATGGAAAGGTATCAGGTACCTCAGCGTCTCGCTCCCGGGAAACACCCTCAGCAGCCATTCCTGCTCCTCCGTGAGATAGCAGCCGTCGAGCTCATGTCCTCTCAGACCGGCCATCTTGAAATGAAAGTCGTCAACCACAAGATGACCGATGCCCGCCTTGGCGATGTGCAAAGGAAGGTGCGGCTCCCACACCCTCTCCGCAAGCCACATCCCATGAGGCTCGAACCCAAGCCTCTTGCGGATGTAATCCGACATCATCTTCACCTGGCCCACCTTATCCTCATCCGACAGGACAGCGAGGATCGGCTCATAGAATCCGCCGGAGAGGATCTCGGCCCTGCCCTGCGAAACAAGCGCCCTCAACCTGTCCATGAATTCAGGGTGCCTCTGCTCGAAAAAGCGGTAGAGGATGCCGGTGTAATGCAGAACGACCTTGATCTTCGGGTGCCTCTCGAGCACGGATACGAAGGGCAGATATGATTTACGATAGGCCTCTTCCGCTACGAAATCGAAATTCCCAACAGGCTGGTGGTTGTGAATGGCAAAGACGAAATGGACCTTTGGCATGGGGCTCCGAGCTCACCGCTCCATCAGAAAGAATTTTCCCGGCCATACAGGAAGCGAGTGAAATATTAGCCCCAGAGCCGCCAAAAGTCAACCAAAAACGGGGAGTTGAAGGCGCTTCAGCTCGTTTTACAAAAAGATGAAAGAGGAAAACCGCATTACATGGACGCACAATGACATAATCAAAGATCCATCTAAAAAGGCGAAAGTCTCAAGTACCACTCCGCCTCATGGAGCCCAAGGAGGTTGTCGAGCATGAGCCTTTCTGCAGAGATATCCGAAGATGCAACGTGAAGAAGCGCGTCCACGGCCTGGAGGATGTTGTGTATGTTTTTCTCGATGTCATGGGCATCTCTATCCCCTCTGCTCCGGACCCTATCGATATGCCTGATCGCGTCTTGGATCTTAGACCGGTCTTTCTTCGATGCCTCAAGCGCCCGGAGCGCCTGGATGGTCTCCGTGCTCATGGCATCGGCGTCTTTGAGGACTATAAGGTCCGTACCGAGGTCCTGGTATTTGACATATCCGCCCGCCTCGATGTATCCGATCTCTGTGTTGAGCGTATACGTGCCTGCCTCCTCAGGGGTTAGGGCGTAGTAACGGAT
>JBBIMH010000022.1:52577-54654 GCA_037444505.1 Nitrospirota bacterium
AGGTCTCGGTGATTCTGAGGTCAAAGGCCGCCCCGAGGCTCTTGACCTCGATCTCCACCGGCACGAGACGGTTGGGAAGGACGGCTGACGCATCCCTTGCCGTGTGGATGTATTCCAGCGAGTGCTTGAGCAGGGCCGGGAAGAGGACGCTGTTTTCGCTGGTCGCCCCGAGATCGAAGGCGAAGAACAGGGCCTTGCCGCCGCCGTATTCGCTCTTGATGATCGCAGGGTACAAATCCCCCCCTTCGTAAATCCCCCTCCCGTCCCCCTTTGACAAAGGGGGATGCAGGGGGATTTTTTCCGTATCCCGCACTGAAGTAAACCACGCAATGACGTCTTCGGAGTTCTCCGTCTCTACTCTCAGAACCTTGCCGGATGCCGGGAAGCTTCCCTGGATGCCGAGTTCGTCGCCCGTGATCTCAACGCTGTGGCCTCCCTTCGGAAGGCGGCCGCGCACGTTTAGGCCGAGCAGGTGCCGTTCAAGATGCTCATGATGGTACTGGGACAGAATGAGCCCTTTGCCGGCATGGACCAGCTCCCTGAGTTCCTCGTCAACGTGGTCTTCGAGGTGATGGCGGTCGCCCAGGACCATGAAGTCGGTGTAGAGGGGGTTCCTGAGCTCCGTCTGGAAGTCCTTCTTGTCATAGACGATATGGTAACTCGTCGCCGCCTGCCCGAGCGCGTCTTCGAGCAGGTCGAGAGGGAGGCAGGCCCGCTGATGCCCGTCGTCGTCAATGGGTTCGTTCCCTTCATCATCCTTGTCGCCATGGCCGAATCCCCCCATCCCCCCTTTGCCAAAGGGGGGCGAGGGGGGATTTTTTGCTGCTTCGCGGCTGATCGTTTTCGCCGTCTGTCCTCTGTCATCTGTATTCTGTCCTCTGTCTTTTTCGCATTTTTCATTCACCCAGACCAGGACGTTCCTGACATCCGGTATTCTCTTCGTGACTTCGATGCCGGGCTTCACCTCGAAGACCGCGCTGGCCAGGGTCTTGGGCGCGGCCATCTCCGCGGTCCGGACCTGGAGGATTGCGAGGTATTTCTTGGGCGTAAGGTTTGCGGTCGATGTTGTTAGTGTGTCTGTGATGGTCTCTCCCCTGTCTGCCGTATGCTGTCTACTGTTTGCTGCCTTCTCCTCTCCTGTCTCAGGATCAACGACGATGACGCTTACGGCGAGGCCGGCCATGTCCTCGTTCCCGCTGTTCGTGACGGTGACGGCGAAGGTCTCTTCCCTGCCCTGGTAGACGGGATTGGGGCTGGCAGTAATGGCGCCGGCGAGGCCTGCGCCGGTTCCTGCGGAACTCAATATTTCAAAAGTTGCCGAGGATGTCGAAAGAACTGTCGCGTTTCGCAGGACCTCGAACGTTGCCGTATACGCGCCTTTCGGATAGGTCCCGGTGTTCCAGTGGGTCCTTCGCTCAGCCCGCTGACCGGGCGCAAGCGCGGGAACGGCCTGTACATCCGTAAACAGAGAGGTCCCCTGGCTGTCCTGTATGGTCACCCGCGCGCTGAGATTATCCAGGATAACGTTCCTGCTCAGGCTCGTTACGATTGAGGTTGCCGTGACCGTATCATTTGCGGGATAGGATATCTTATCAACCGCAATGTGGGAACCGGCGCTGATGTCGGGGAGTATCTCGAACGGGACGGAACTCTCGGCCACGGTTCCCATCCCCCCGGAGAGGGAGACTCGGACCCGGTAATTTCCGGCATAGGTGTTTCCTGTATTCCAGGTGAATTGAAATGCCTGAGACGGAACCATCTCCGGTGTCCCGATCGTCGGATGGACTTCGGGGGAGCCGAGATACGTGCTCAGGCCGAGGCTGGTGTACGCGGTATTCGCGATTATGACTTTCGGGCCGAAGGTCCCGTCGCCGTTGCCCGGATAGAACGCTATCTTCCACTGAGAACCTACCGCCGCTATCACATCGAGATGTCCGTCGTTGTTGAAATCGCCGGTTTCGAGTGCAGCGTCGCTGTTACTGTCGAGGGCCGGGATGAGCGTCGGCGAACCAAAGATGCCGTCGCCGATGCCTTTGAACATATAGGTATCGCCGTACAGGCCTTGATTTGTAATAAT
>JBBIMH010000023.1:0-20284 GCA_037444505.1 Nitrospirota bacterium
CGGGCGGTCTCGAACCGCCGACCTCTACCGTGTCAAGGTAGCGCTCTCCCCCTGAGCTACGAGCCTGTCCCTTATATGTGACCGCAAATTTTAAGAAAATTCAAAGACCTTGTCAAGAATAAAAACCAAGTCGGTTATTGTCTTAATGGTGCCCCTGGGGTGACTCGAACACCCGACACGCGGTTTAGGAAACCGCTGCTCTATCCACCTGAGCTACAGGGGCGGTTAAAGCCTACAAGGAGTTCCGAATCCGGGATCCGAAATGCCTGTTTCCAAGATTTTTCAACGACCGATTCCAGAATTCAGATGTCATTCGGGATTCGGAGTTGTTCTTGCGGTATATTACAGCATCCCCTCCAAATCTATCTTCTTGCGCTTTGTTATGGCCCTGAGTTTATTGAGCGCCTGCGTCTCTATCTGCCTGACCCTTTCCCTGGTGATCCCGAACTCCTTTCCGATGCTGTCCAGAGTCTTTGACTCTCCGTCTATCAGGCCGAACCTGAGCTCTATGACCCTCCTCTCACTGGGCGAAAGCTGCGTCAGCCATTCTTCTATGTGCTCTCGTCTCCTGATGTCCTCTGAAAACGCCGCAGGGGAAAGGGAATTGTTGTCTTCCAAAATGTCCTTTAGTGTATCCTCTTCCTGGTCTCCTATCAGCATGTCGAGCGAGTAAGTCTCGCGCACGACCTGTGAAATGCTCCTCGCCTTCTCCACGCTGATGCGCATCTTCTTGGCAATCTCCTCCACGGTCGGCTCTCGGCCCAGGGTCTGGGTGAGTTGGCGGGAGGCCCGCATATAGGCGTTCACCACCTCGGCTATATGGACCGGCAGGCGTATGGTACGGGTCTGGTTCACAATAGCCCGTTCTATGGCCTGCTTTATCCACCATGATGCATATGTGCTGAATTTGAAGCCCTTCTGATACTGGAACTTCTCCACCGCCCGTATCAGACCGAGATTGCCCTCTTCTATGATGTCGGGAAAAGGCAGCCCTCTGTTTATGTATTTCTTTCCGATGGCCACGACGAGCCGAAGATTCGCCTCTATCATCTTTGCGCGCGCCTCTTCGTCGCCCTGTGCTATCCTCTTCGCAAGCTCCTGCTCCTCTTCGAACGTCAACAGCGGGGTCTTGCGTATCTCCTTCAAATAATACTTTATTGCATCGAGGCCTTTTTGCGGGGATTCTTCCGTCTGCTCCGTCAGTCTCTCGGGCTCTTCCTTCTCTTCAACCTCCTCATAGGACTCGACGTCCAGGAGACTATCCACTGACTTTTCCCGCTCGCTCATCAACACCTCTTAGGGCAAATATAGGAGTGGATTCACTGGCACCCCGTCTTTTCTGATCTCAAAGTGCAGATGATTTCCGGTTGCATTCCCCGTCCTTCCGACCCTGCCGATGACCTGGCCCGCCTTTACATAGGCCCCCTCCGAAACCGTATTGTAGGAGTTGTGACCATATAGCGTCGTATAGCCGTCTTTGTGAGTTATGATCACCGCCTTGCCGTACTCGCCCGGTCCCCAGCCGGAATGCGTCACCACCCCGTCCGACGCCGCTTTGATCTCGGTGCCTTCTGGCGCAGTAATATCAATCCCCTCGTGCCGCCTGCCATTTCTCTGCCCGAAGGCGGAGCTGAGCCTCCCTTCCACCGGCCATTGGAATACAGACGGAGGCGCAGCCGGATTCTCCGTGCCGTTAGAAGGCTCTTTCAACAACGATCCGTTCAGCGGCGCTGGGTACGGCCGGACATCTATGGTCTTGGCCGCGCCTGGGATGAAGATATATGCGCCCTTCTCTATCTCGAGGGTCTCGCCGAGCCTGTTGACCTTCGCGAGCGTTTCGAGGTCCACCCCATATGCCCTCGAGATGCGCCACAAGGTCTGGCCTTTCTCGACCTTGTGATACACCCCCTTCTCGCCTTTTTTATTTATATAATAATAATGCGGCCCTATGCACGACGCCGTATAAATAGAAATCGATAACGCAATATAAAACCAGATACGATTCATCCGGATCGAGTGGTCGGGGCGAGAGGATTTGAACCTCCGACCCCTTGGTCCCGAACCAAGTGCGCTACCAGGCTGCGCTACGCCCCGACACGACGCGTATATTATACTAACTCATCCGATATGTCAACGGACAATCTTCTTTTGTGCTGAAATAAAATTATCGAAGGCCTCTTGATAATAGTCCCTCTCCAACCTGATGGACTCCGGGACCCGCTTTTCATAGAGACGCCTGCCCTCTTCAATATCTTCCTTCAAAAGCTCGAAGAATGTGCCGTTCTTTATACCCTCTGTGACCGCATCCTGGTTATACAAGATGATATCAGAGACAATGATGCGAGCCAGTCTCTTAGCCCTCTCCACCGCATCCGGCTCGGAGCCGTAGAGCCCAGGGATATCATCTTCCCTCTTATCGAAGATGGACGAATCCAGTGAGAGTGAATCGGGGGAGATTGCAGGCGTCTCCTGGACCCCAGGGGCCGCTGCATTGGACAGCGGCTCATCAGCCTCCCTCAAAAGGCTGTCAGGCCTGAATTCGAAAGATGCTGCGGCGTCTTCTCCCGTCTTTGCAGACGGCTGCTCGAAGCGAGGTGGGATGGTGTCGGGCCGAGCGTATTCCTCCGGAAAGAGCAGTCTTCTTACCTTCAGCGGCAACAGATCTGCTATCTGGTGCTTTTCTATGTAATCGTCCGCTCCGTAGAGGCTCACAGGAGAACGCTTGTATCTGCCTGCATCGTATACAGATGCGAGAAGGATTATCTTTATTTGCTTTGTCTGTTCATCGCCTTTCAGCCTCTCGCACAGCTCGAATCCGTATATGCCCGGAAGCCCTACGTCGAGCACGATCGCCCGAGGCCTGAGATCCATGGCCTTTTTAAGCGCACTCACTCCATCCGCGGCAGTCTCCACGGCGAACCCGGCATCAGACAACACGCCCTGAATCATCGTCCTTACAGGCTCGCTCTCATGCGCCACGAGTACGAGCACTTCGCGAGCCTCAGCCTGGCCAGAAGGCGCAGCCGGTGCAGGGGCCGAAACCGGAGAAGGAGCAGGCGCTGCCGGCGCCTCTACAACAGGTGGTGGTGTAGGCCTCTTGGCGGTCAGTATGGCGCCGCAACGCGGACAACGTATGCGCGCGCCCTTCTCGGGTATCTTTGCATCGTCGACCTTGAGTTTTGCACCGCAATTGCACTGTACTATCATATATAATCGTAGCGGGTCCTTCCGCCCCAGAATGATACGCCCTTGCGCTTGAATAGACCTATAAGCAGCATACCTGCAACAAAGCCTCCGACATGCGCATACCATGCAACCCCTCCGCCTGTGCCGGATGAAACAAGCGCATTCGAAAACTGCAATAGAAACCAAAAGCCCAATATCACGACTGCAGGCACCTCGATAGTCCTTATATAGAACCCGAACACAACCGCTGTGAGCACGCGTGCCCGCGGGTAGAGGAGTAGATATGCGCCGAGCACGCCCGAGACAGCGCCGCTTGCGCCTATCATAGGGACACGAGAGGATGCGTGCAAAACGGCGTGGGTATAGGCAGCGGCGACGCCGCAGACGAGATAGAATATGACGAAGCGGATCCGCCCTGTGGCATCCTCGACGTTATTGCCGAATATCCAGAGATAAAGCATATTGCCCGCTATATGCAAAAAACCGCCGTGCAGAAACATGGATGTAAATACCGTTATCATCGGATGGACATCACCCTGCCCCGCCACCTCTTTCGAAAACAGCTTTGCCGGTATGAGGGCGAACGAAGCGACAAGAGACTCTTGCAAATCTGGTGCGAGCAGTGTCTGATAGATGAAGATGAGGACGTTCGCAGCGATGAGCAGCACAGTCACAATGGGAAACCGCTTCGTAGGGTTGATGTCCTTGAGAGGGATCACGCCTTGGCGCTCCTCGCACCAAAAAAAGGTGGCTTTCGAAATGCAGAAAGCGGATCTTCGCGCGCTTTCCGTGCAAAACAATTTTGATCATGCCGAGGACAAGATACAGTAAACAGTATTGTTTGTCAATAACGTACACCAAGATACGGCGTCATTCATATTTCTGAAGCCTGTGGCGGAAAGAGCGGAACGTAATGCCCAAAAGCCTCGCCGCCTCAGTCTTGATACCGCCCGCCTTCTCGAGCGCCTTTCTCAAAAGGGTCTTCTCCGCATTCTCGAGCAATGCCTCGAGATCTATACCAGTATCTGGTATCTCAATCGGTATGACCTCAGGACACGGCCGGCTGTTTCTGATTGCATCCGGGATGTGCTCCTCCGTAATGGTATTCCCCGGCGAGAGTATCACGAGCCGCTCGATAGTATTCTCGAGCTCGCGCACGTTGCCCGGCCAGCGGTATGACATCAAAAGCTCCATTGCCCTTGGAGAGACCGTCTTGGGTCCTATGTCCGCCGAGAACCTCCTCAGGAAAAAGTCCACCAGAAGAGGAATGTCCTCTCTTCTCTCCCTGAGCGGCGGCAGGTGTATGGGTATCACATTGAGGCGATAATAGAGGTCCTCTCTGAAATTGCGCTTCTCCACTTCGGACAGAAGATCCTTGTTGCTTGCGGCGATCACTCGTACGTCGATCTTGATGTTCACCGTGCCGCCCACGCGCTTTATCTCCCGTTCCTGGAGCACACGCAGTAGTTTTATCTGTAGGGCAGGCGTAGTCGCGCTTATCTCATCGAGAAAGATGGTGCCCCCGTCTGCAGCCTCGAACAGACCATGCCTATTCGCGGTGGCGCCTGTAAACGCCCCCTTCATATAACCGAACAGCTCGCTCTCGAGCAGTGTCTCGGGTATCGCTGCGCAGTTCACGGCCACAAACGGGCTGTTTTTTCTCGGACTGTTGTGATGGATCGCCCTCGCCACGAGCTCTTTGCCTGTACCGCTCTCTCCGGTCACCAGAACCGTGCTCTTCGTATCCGCGACCTGTCTTATGAGCGAAAAGACCTTCTGCATGGCGGCGCTCTTGCCTATGAAGTTCTCGAAGCCTGCTCGGGATTCTATTTCCCGCCTGAGGAGTATGTTCTCTCTCCTGAGCCTACTCTTCTCGAGCGCCTTCTGGATTACAAGCCTTATTTCATCCACCTTGAAGGGCTTTGTGATGTAGTCGTACGCCCCGAGTTTCATGGCCTCGACAGCGGTCTCGGTGGCGGCGAAGGCGGTGATCACAATCACGATCGTCTCAGGAGAGGCTTCCTTGACGGCCTTCAGCACATCGATGCCGTCTATGCCCGGCATCTTCACATCCGTGATCACGAGATCGAATATCTCCTTCTGGACCGACCTCAAGGCCTCTTCTCCGCTCTCGGCCAGCGCGACGTCATAGCCGTCCTTCTTGAGCATGATAGACAGAAAGTCTCTCATGCCGCTTTCATCATCCACAACGAGTATCCTCTCCTTCATACCTGGACCGCCTCACAAATTCCTATCAAGCCACAGCAGCCCTTTCGGCCGCAGTAGGTAGAGTGATCTTCACTACTGTTCCCTTTCCTCGCTCGCTCTGCACGTCGATCGTCCCGCCATGGTCGTCGATGATCCTATGCACTATCGCAAGGCCGAGACCGGTGCCCTCCGACTTAGTCGTAAAGAACGGGTCGAATATCCTGGGCAGGTGCTCTGCGGAGATGCCGTCGCCCGAGTCCGAGACGGTGATGGTAACCATGTCCCGCTCCCCTGACTGCTCCATTGATGCGGATATTACGATATTTCCGCCCTTCTGCGCTGCCTGGCATGAATTGAGCAGGAGGTTCCAGAACACCTGCCGTAAACGCTGCGCATCTCCGTGTATTACTATGTCCTGCCCGATCTCCGTCGTAATGACGATGTCCGGTCTGTATTCACGGCTGTTTTTCAGCAGTGTGACGGTCTCGCCGACCAGGTCCGAAAGCGATACGGATTCCAACGAGGGAGATGTCGGCCTGGCGTACTCGAGGAATTCTGTGATGATCGTATTGAGCCTCTCCGCCTCCCTCAAGACTATATCCATCAAGCGCCTGCTGTCTCCGCTCAAGCCCGGCTCTTTTTTGAGCATCTCTATGGAGCCGCCAAGCGAGGCAAGCGGATTTCTTATCTCGTGCGCGATGCCTGCGGCGAGGCTCCCCACGGTTGCGAGCCTCTCCTGCCTTCTCACCCTGTCTTCCATCTCCAATATG
Source organism: Nitrospirota bacterium (assembly GCA_037444505.1). Classification (GTDB taxonomy): domain Bacteria; phylum Nitrospirota; class UBA9217; order UBA9217; family UBA9217; genus JBBIMH01. Next base: position 6,165 of record JBBIMH010000023.1, read on the forward strand.
TGCGTGATGTCCTGGAACACGAGTATGATCCCCATTACGCGGGCCTTGTCGTCTTTAAGAAGGGAGGCGGTCATCCTGAGGACCGCAGACGAGCCGTCCTTCTTCTTTATCCGTCCGTCGAAGTGAAACGGTCTTTGCCGCAGTTCATCTGTATGCCCGAAGATGCCCTTTATGCATTCTCCAAAGACGGACTGCCAATGCTGCTTTATCTCGTCCTCTCCGTAGCCAGTGATCGCAGCCGCGGCCTCGTTCCATGAAGTGATCCTGCCGCTTAAATCCAGGGTGACAATGCCGTTGCCCACGTTCTTCAATATGTGCTCCTGGAGAACCCGGAGGTCCTCAAAGTCGGAGCTCTTCTCCTGCAGCTCCTGCCGCGTCCTTCTGAGCCTTTCGGACAGAAAGCTGCTCAGAAATGCAACCGCATAGAACGAGACTATATTTATGAAGACCTGAAAGAGCACCTGGGCCGCAGTAAAGTTCTCGCTGCGGACGAAAAACAGGACATTATAGTACTGCATATCGAGCATTGCGCCGTAGAGGATGCTCGAAACGGATGCAGCGAGATACCCCCCTCGGCGGTAGAGTATGATGCTGCCGGATATGATAGAGAGGTGATAGAGGAGGGAGAAGCCGCTGTCTATCCCGCCTGTAAGGTGGACTAAGATGCTGATGGTCAGGATGTCTCCGGCGATCTGGATGAAGGCGAACAGGTTCAGATTCCGAATCAGCGGCAGCAGCCACGAATAAGCCGCGGAAAGGGCGTAAAGCGATATAATCAGGATGACGAATGCGAATGTGTCGTAGGGATATATTCTATAACGCGACTGAAAGAATACGAGACTGCCTATGAGCAGTGTCGTGACGATAATGCGGCTGATATTGAGCCATCTGAGTCGGTTATATATCTCATCCTTAGAGAATGGCTGCTCCGCGTGCATCATTTTCCTGCAAGGGCGCCCATCTGAAATATGGGCATGTACATGGCCACAATGACGAAGCCGACCGTGGTGCCCAAGAATATCATGAGCATGGGCTCGAGCATGGATGTGAGGGCCGCGACCGCTGAATCCACCTCGTCATCATAGAAGTCAGCTATCTTCCCGAGCATGTTGTCGAGAGCGCCTGTAGCCTCTCCGACTGCTATCATCTGGGTGACCATAGGAGGAAAGACCCCCGCCTTTGTGAGGGGTTCCGCGAGGGTCTTGCCCTCGCTCACGCTCTGCCGCGTATTCACTATCGCCTCCTCCACGACCTTGTTGCCTGCGGTCCTCGCAACGATCAGGAGCCCCTCGAGTATAGGTACGCCGCTCGAGATCAGCGTGCCGAGGGTGCGGGTAAACTTGGCGACGGATACCTTCTGTATGAGCATACCCATCACCGGTATCTTGAGGGCGATCGCATCTGTGATCTTCCTGCCCTTGGGCGTCTTCCTCCATTGTACGAGCCCCACTATGAAAAATATGATCGAAAGCGCTACGATCAAGCCGCCCCAACCCTTGAGGAAATTGCTTATCGCGATTACTATCCTGGTTGGAAGCGGCAGGGCCTGGCCCATATCAGCAAACATGCCCGCGAGCATAGGCACGACTACTACCATGAGCAGCGCCACCACGCCCACAGCCACCGTGAGGATGATGGCCGGGTATATCATGGCGGATTTAATCTGCTTCTTTATCTTTGCGAATTTTTCCATATAGGCTGCAAGCCTCTGGAGAATAGTATCCAAAATGCCGCCCGCCTCTCCAGCGGCGACCATATTTACGTATAGGTCATTGAATACCTTGGGATGCTTCTTTATCGCCTCGGCGAAAGTAGAGCCGCTCTCCACATCCGAGCGAACCTGGGTGACTATCTTGGCGAGGGATTTGTTCTCTGTCTGATTGCCGAGGATCTCAAGGCACTGGACCAGCGGAAGCCCTGCATCTATCATCGTCGCGAGCTGGCGGGTGAAGATCACTATGTCCTTGTCAGCAATGCCGGTACCGAACTGTAGTTTTATCTCCTTTGGCTTGGCAGTGACGCTTATTGGCGTGATGTTCTGTCTCCTAAGGAGCATCATCACCTCTTCTTTAGTCTTTGCAGCGAGCTCTCCTTTCTGGATGCTCCCTGTCCGCGTCCTGCCTTCCCATTTGAATACTGTCGTTGCCGCCATATCATCTCCCCTCCAGACCGGATGGAAACCCGCTATCTATATTCCTTCTGTGCCGTCTGCTGCGCAGCAAGCCCTGAGCGGCCGAGCATCTGGATCAGCTCGTCCGCGTTGGAGGATCTGCCCACGCAGTCCTCGTATGAAATCTGGCGCTTTATATATAGATCATAGAGAGACTGATTCAGTGTCTGCATGCCGAATTTGGCCTGGCCGGTCTGCATGATGGAGTATATCTGGTGTATCTTGTCCTCTCGGATGAGGTTCCGTATCGCGGAGTTGGGTATCATGATCTCGAGCGCCAACACCCTGCCGCCGCCTATCTTGGGAATGAGCTGCTGCGACAGCACGCCTTCCAGGACGAATGAAAGCTGCGCCCTGACCTGCGGCTGCTGGTGAGGAGGGAATACATCTATTATGCGGTTGATGGTCTGGGCGGCTGAGTTCGTATGGAGAGTGGCGAATGTGAGGTGTCCTGTCTCAGCGATAGTGAGCGCGGCCTCTATGGTCTCGAGGTCCCGCATCTCGCCCACGAGGACTACATCAGGGTCCTGCCTCAGGATGTATTTCAATGCGTCCTTGAAAGACTTGGTATCCGCATTCACTTCCCGCTGGTTGACAAGACATTTTTTATGCGGGTGCAGATATTCTATCGGATCTTCTATGGTTACTATGTGCTCCTGCCTCTCCGTGTTTATCTTGTCTATCATAGAGGCGAGTGTAGTCGATTTTCCGCTTCCTGTAGGGCCTGTTACGAGTATGAGCCCCCTGGGTTTCTTGCAGAGGTCGGATACTATCTCGGGAAGCCCGAGCTCCTGGAATGTCTTGATCTTGAACGGGATGGTCCTGATCGCAGCAGCGACAGCCCCCCTCTGTACGAATATATTAGCGCGGAAGCGGGAGAGGTTCTTTATGCCGAAAGAGAGGTCGAGCTCATTGTTCTCCTCGAACTTGTGCTTCTGGGCGTCCGTGAGTATGCTGTAGCAGAGGTCCTTGGTCTGGGTGGCGGTGAGCGGCTCTATCCCTGGGATAGGTTTCACCTTTCCGTCCACGCGGATACAAGGAGGGATGCCTGTCGTAATGTGAAGATCCGATGCGCCCTTTTCTATCATGTACTTCAGCAAATCATGCAGGTTGGCCATACAAGACTCCTTAGTGTGTGCAACGGTTTAGAATCCATCAATCGGCAAAAGTGGTGCCTACCACTTCTTCAAGAGACGTGAGGCCCTCTTTTATCTTTGTGAGCCCGCTCATCCTCAGGGTCTTCATCCCGAGCTTTATCGCCATCCTCTTTATCTCGAGCGCAGAGGCGCCCTGGAGGATGAGTTCCTTTATCTCTTCTTTCACGGGCATGACCTCATACAGGGCCACCCTTCCTTTGTAGCCGGTGTTGTTGCAGGTATTGCAGCCCTCTCCCTTGTAGGATACGACGTTCGCGGCCTCTTCCTTTGTAAAGCCCGCATCTACCAGAACATTGATAGGTATCTTTTCCGGCTTCTTGCAGTTTTGGCAAACCTTCCTGACGAGCCTCTGGGCGAGGATCAGTATGACAGACGAAGACACCAAAAACGGCTCGACGCCCATATTAAGGAGGCGGTTGATGGTGCTCGGCGCATCGTTCGTATGGAGCGTAGAAAGGACGAGGTGTCCTGTGAGCGCCGCCTTTACGGCTATCTCCGCCGTCTCATAATCCCTGATCTCGCCGACCATCACGATGTCCGGGTCCTGTCGGAGGAAGGACCTCAGCGCAGCGGCGAAATTCAGCCCGATATCGTCCTTCATCTGGACCTGGTTTATGCCGTGCAGGTTGTATTCTACAGGGTCTTCCGCGGTCATAATATTGACATCGATGGTATTAACCTGCTGCAGCGCGGAATAAAGCGTCGTGGTCTTGCCGCTCCCCGTCGGTCCGGTGACCAGCACCATGCCGTATGGAGATGTAATTGCATCCATAAAGTCCTTGAGGGCCTTCGGCTCGAACCCCAGCTTGGTGAGATCGAGCATGAGGTTCCCCTTATCGAGGATCCTCATGACTATCTTCTCTCCGAACAGGCACGGAAGCGTGGATACGCGAAGATCCACTTCTTTGTCCTTTATCTTCAGTTTGATCCTGCCGTCCTGCGGCAGTCTGCGCTCCGCAATGTCGAGCTCCGCCATGATCTTGAGCCGGGACGTGAGCGCGGCGCGGAGCTTCATGGGCGGAGACATGACCTCGTACAGAGATCCGTCTATCCTGTACCGCACGCGGAACGCCTTCTCATATGCCTCTATATGGATGTCGCTCGCACCTTTCTGGACGGCATCGCTAAGGATAAGGTTCACGAGCTTTACAACAGGCGCCTCTTCCACCTCCGCCTTGAGCTTGGCCACATCGACCTTCTCCTCTTCCTCGTGGATGACACCCACCGACTTGTCGTCTTCCCCGAGCGAGGTCATCACCTTTTCTATGGCGGAGGTGAGGCTGTAGTACTTTGCGATGGCGTTCTTGATGCCCGCCTCTGTGGCGACCACAGGCTCTACATTGTAGCCTGTCATGAATTTTACGTCGTCGATGGCGAATACATTGGAGGGATCCACCATTGCAATGGTAATGGTGGCGCCTGTGCGGTTGATAGGCATGATCTGATATTTCTGCGCGACGTCCGCAGGGATGAGCTTCACTACATTTGGATCTATCTCGAACCTGCTCAGATCCACATATGGCACTCCGTACTGCTTGCTCAGAAACATCATAAGCTTGTCCTCAGGGACGAAGTTCATCTTGACCAGTATGGAGCCGAGCCTCCCGCCTTCCTTCTGCTGGACGGCAAGCGCCTTCTTGAGCTGCTCTTCCGTAATCAGACCCGAAGACATCAGCATCGCTCCGAGCCTCCCTGCCATTGCCATCGCCATAATCAACTCCTTTGAACCGAAAACCGAGTCAACAACGCTTTAATTGTACTTTAAGACTCCAAGACTGTCAAGGCGGAGATTGGGCGCCGGCGCCTTCACCTCGACCGTCTGTGAGTGCGGGTGGTGATCTGTTTGATTAGTGCGGCCTTCATCACACCCACCGGCGCCTTCTTTCCTGTCCATATCTCGAATGCCAGGACCCCCTGATACAGAAGCATGCCGAGTCCGTTCAATGTCCTGGCGCCTCTCGCCTTGGCACTCCGAAGGAGCCTCGTCTCCGGGGGATTGTATATAAGATCGCAGACGATTTGTCCCTTTCTGATGACATGCGCATCGAGCGGCATGAGATCCGTCTTCTTCATGCCGAGCGGTGTGGCATTCACTATGCAGTCCGCATCCTTGGCGGCCCCGGCTGCATTCATGATGTCATCGACGGCGAATACATCCGCGCCTGTCTTCTCGCGTATGTCGCGGGCGAGGGCCGAACCCTTCTGGACATCTTTGTCATAGATGGTTATGCCGGTCGCCCCTGCAATAGCAAGACTGAAACCCACAGCCCTGCCCGCACCTCCAGCTCCTATAATAAAGATACTCCTGCCCTTCGGCTCGAACTTCAGATCCTCTCTGAGGGAGCGGAGGAAACCCCTTCCATCGGTATTGTGGCCGATTAACCTGTCTCCCCTCACCTCTATGGTATTCACGGCCGTCATGAGCCGCGCCTCTTCGGAAAGCTCGCTCAGCATAACCGCCGCCCTTTCCTTGTGAGGAACCGTCACATTCACACCCTGTATGCTTAGCGCTGAAATGGATCTCATCGCGTCCTCGAGCCTGTCCGGATGCACTGGAAACGCCACATAACATGCATCCATCTCGAGCCTCTTGAACGCTGCATTGTGCATTGCCGGCGAGAACGTGTGCTCAACAGGCCAGCCGTACAGTCCGTATATCTTCGTCCTTCCGGTAATCATGCGCCCCTCCTCTATCCGCTCGTGATTATCCGCACCACATCCCTGAAACCCTCTGCCAGAGAGATCTTTACGGACAGTGTCTCCTCTATCTCACGCAGGGTGGTGCCGTCTATCAGCTCATCCCCTTCCTCCCGCACGGCGTCTCTCGGGAGTATGAGCACATCTCCGAGCCGTTTACCTCTTAGAGATTCTATTATGTCTCTGCCTGTGAGAAGCCCTGCTACGGTCACAGACGGTCCGAAGAACCTGTTCTTCACGGCTATGAGCCTCGTCCGGAGGCCTTTGATGCGCGACAGCCCGTGTATCACCGACTTCAGTATAGGGTGGAATGAGAAGCCTGTAACCAGAGTGATGCTCATGGGCCTCACCGAAGATGGAATCCGCACTCGACGAGCCTCCCGCATGAACCATGCAACCATGCCGACGCCGTTCTCTATCTGTGAAAAGTCTTCATAGAACAAGGCGGACGGGATAACCGATCCCCCCTTGATATATAATTCATCGGAGCAGAACACGAACCTCGTGCCGAGCCTTTTCATGAATTGTCGGCCGAGCCCCTCTATCAGGGCCGTCACCTGCGCAGCATGCTGCCTCGTAAAGGTCTTGAGCGGAAAAAGGCCTTTTCTGTGAATGGTCAGCCCCACCGGCACTACCGCCGCAGTCATGACATGCGGATACAGGCCGGCGAGGTCATTGACTGTTCTTTCCAGTTGCGGCCCATCATTTATGCCCGGACAGAGCACGATCTGCGTATGCATCCTTATCCCGGCTGATGCAAGCCGCCTCATCTCCTCCATTATATCCGGGGCATTCGGATTCCCCAGGATGAACGAACGCAGTCCCGGCTCTGTCGCGTGTACCGAGATGTAAAGCGGGCTGAGCCTCTGCCTCATTATCCTCTTTCTGTCAGATGATGTGAAATTGCTCAGCGTGATATAGTTGCCGTAGAGAAAAGACGCTCGATAGTCGTCGTCCTTTATATAGAGGCTTTTCCTAAGGCCATTGGGCATCTGGTCGACGAAACAAAATATGCAGCGATTGCGGCAGCGCCTTATATGGAGGGGCGGGAAATGGAGGCCGGAAGGCTCGCCCGGCCTCTTTTCTATCTTCGCGGTCCGAAGCCGACCGGATACGTCCTTCAGTGTGAGCCTGAAACCCTCTCCTTCGGAGAGGAACAGGAAATCCAATACATCCCCCACCTCTTCGCCGTTGACCGCAATGATGCGATCCTTCACCGAGATCCCCGCCCTGGCAGCGGGACTATCCGGCAATACTGCTGAGACCTCGATCAATCAGGAACTCCTCTTCGTGGCGAACAGATATTCTATATAGCCGGAGATCTGCGTCCTTGCATCGTCCGTCACCTGCCTGTACTTTCTCAGCATCTGTATTTCGTCCACGCTCAATATTTTTTCGAGGTAGTTTATCTGCTCCTCGGAAAGTGGATACTTCCGCTTTCCACGTCGGTATTTGGTGGTCGAAGGCGAGAGGAAGAAGCCCTTCACCTCCGACGGCACCTTTTCCTGGTGTGCAGCAAGGATGATGACGGACTTGTCCAGGCCGAGTTTGTTAGCAATCATCATGAGAGTCTTATCCTTGGGGATGTGACCCTTGTTGATAGTCACCCTCAGGAGTTCCGGGCTTATGCCCAGGACCTTCGAGGCGTCTTTCAGATTCTTAAAGCCCTTCTTCTCGAGGGCCTGCCTGATCATGTCCGCAAGTTTCATTTTCCTCCTCCTTAGAAGTCTTCTATGCATCCATGGACTGGCCGACGATCTTCATGCCTCTCAGTACATACTGCATGCCTGAGGCAATTGTAAGACCGGCAGCCGACCATTGTATGATAACCAAAAAATGCGACTCCACTCCATAGGCGATTACAAGAAGCGTCAAAGATACCACAAAGAGCTGCATGACAGTGGTCGCCTTTCCAAGTATAGAGGGCCGTATCTTAAGACTGTGGCCGAGAAAGACAATGGCCAGGCTGCCCAACGCGAGTATCACGTCCCTGCTTACAACAATGATCGCAAACCACACGGGGAGCTTGTTCAAGAGCACAAGGGTAACGATTGCAGACACTATCAATAGCTTGTCCGCCATCGGGTCGAAGAACGCACCCACCTCGGTCTGCATCTTGGTGAGCCTCGCAATCATACCGTCAAGCGCATCCGTTATGCCGGCTGCAATGAATACGAAAAAGGCCTCTTTATAGTACTCATAGATCATGAGGTCTATGAAAAAAGGTATCAAAACCACTCTGAGCAGGGTTATATAGTTCGGAAGGTTCATCCGCACGTGATCGTCCTCGCGTTTTATAGCACGCAATATTAAGGCTCATCGCGTATAATGGTGCAGATTATAATTTCAGATAAAACCAGGCAGGGCATGCCTTCATGACTTTTAGAACGCGATGAATATTTTATATCTGCGTATTATGAATACATGACACTCGGCCTCATGGATCAGCGCTGTGTCTGTTATGCAGATCTCCGGCCAATGTATCGCTCTAAAAGTCATTCCGGCACACCCTGCCAGCGTGCACCAAAAAGCGTGATAGGTTCATATTAAACATATTTATTTGTGATGTCAACCTTTTTCTTTTTGTTTGCACACCGAGCGGGAACAGAGGCCTGATTGTCTAAAACATCGGACGCAACAAACCGTCGACCAAGGCAACTCGAGAAAAAAATCTTGCAAATAGTCCCCTTTTAATATATCATTAGCGGCGATGGTTACGGCAAGAGGGGATCAGCATCAGGCGATAGAGCCGATGTTTCTGTCGGCAGCGAAGGAAAGCGGTGTCAGGCTGAGCGTCTCCCAGATGAATAAGGCGACACACGAAGGCACGATCAAGGACATCGGACGCTATGAAATCAATCTGGATGTCGAAGCAGGGACAGTCACATTGTTGAAACAGGAGATTTCCTGTCTGACCGCGCCGTATCCGCTCCTCACCGCACCGGTCACAATCGATTCAGGTCAACCGTCACCCCCTCCGAGCAAGCCTAATATCCAGAAAGAATTCCTCGACAAGGCCATCAAGGAAAACCAGCCTCTCACAGTTTTTCTCATCAACGGCCGGCGAATCAGGGCGCATATCGAGGCGTATGATAATTTCAGCCTCTTGCTTCGAGAGGGCGGACGCCAGCACCTCTTCTACAAGCATGCAATATCAACTATCAACAGATAGTCAAGTCAGGAGTAAAGAATGGAACAGAACCTCTTGGACCGGATGCTCGACAGTTATCAGCAGAGCGGGACGCCGCTCACTATCACACTGCAGAACGGCACTCGCATCTACGGAATCATAGATAGATTCGACAGCTATGTCATCATGATGAAGAACGAAAAAAACGACATCGTGTATAGACACGCCATTTCATTTCTCGCGCCGACCGGCGAGAGGAACCGGCACAAGGAGCCGGACACTCAGGCAGCGGCCGGCCATACCGATCCGAGACAGAGAAACGACCGACCTGCACCTGCTCCACAGAGACAGGAGCGCAGACGCGGACAGGAGCAGATGAAACATAAGGACAACAAGTCCAACGGAGATGTCTGCATAAACAGCTCCATGAAAGACGGACTGCTCAAGTGGATAGAGGTGCAGAAGGCATCGAAGATATGAATATTCGGCGCATCCTGCTCGCCGCCGGAACCGGCGTGCTACTCGCACTCTCATTTCCTTCGTTCAGTCTGCCTTTCCTAGCCTGGGTCGGACTTATCCCTTTGTTCTTCGCCCTGTACGATGCGAGCGTAAAGCAGGCGTTCGCCATAGGCTGGATTGCAGGGCTCGTATTCTTCGGCGGCACAGTATTCTGGGTCACCAACTCAATACACTTCTACGGCAACGTGCCGCTTTTACCCGCTTCTCTGATAACATTTCTCTTATGCGCCTATCTCGCCTTGTACATCGCCCTCTTCAGCGCTGCACTCGTCTATGCGAGGAAAAACCGGCCTGCCCTCATGTTCATTGCCGCACCGGCGATATGGACGATGCTCGAACTTGCGAGAACATATGTCTTCACCGGATTTCCATGGTCGCTTCTGGGATATTCACAATATTCCGTCCTGCCAGTCATCCAGATCGCCGACATCACAGGTGTATATGGTGTATCGTTTTTGATCGTACTCGTAAACGCCGCAACAGCTCAGGTGGTCTTCGATCGGAGACACTATCCTGCTCTGATCGCGGCAGTCGGGCTCGTCGTTTCAGCTATTGGATATGGATACATGAGGCTCGGACAACCCGACGGGAACAGACAGCTGCGCATATCCGTTGTGCAGGGGAACATAGAGCAGGACAAGAAATGGGATCCGGCATATCAAAGCGAGGTCATCTCCACATACAGGAGACTGACCGCCTCGGCGCTTGCCGACAAGCCTGATCTCGTAATATGGCCTGAGACAGCTGCTCCATTCTATTTCGGCGGTACCGGGCCTGAGCACGGGGCATTGACCGAGGACTTGATCAAATTCGTAGGTAGGAGCAGGGTGCCTCTCGTGTTCGGAAGCCCTACGTACAGGATCGGACCCGACAGGACCGTCCGGCTCAGAAACTCTGCATTTCTCATCTCAGCCGAGGGCAATATAGAGGCGGTTTACCACAAGATGCATCTCGTGCCGTTCGGAGAATATGTCCCCTTGAAGAAGCTCCTTTTTTTCGTGGAAAAGATGGTCCAGGCAATAGGAGACTTCGAGGCCGGAGATAATTATACAGTGATGACCGTCATGAACGATAAGGGAGAGGAGATCAGGCTTGCCACTGTGATATGTTATGAAATCATATTCCCCGACCTCGTCAGGAGATTCGTTGCCAGGGGTGCTGATGTGATGAACACGATCACAAATGATGCATGGTTCGGAAGGACCCCTGCGCCGTATCAGCACTTCTCTACGGCGGTGCTGCGCGCCGTGGAAAACAGGGTCCCTATTGCAAGGACAGCCAATACCGGCGTATCAGGCTTCATCGATTCCAAAGGCCGCATAATCAATGCCTCCGGCATATTTACAGAGGCATATCTCACGAACACAATCACCGCCGGGGATACGAGGACATTCTATACCAAATATGGAGACATCTTCTCTTATGCATGTACGCTCCTGGCCGTGTTCATCATAATCAAACGTAAATAATGCATATCTATTCCTCCTTCCCGAGCATCTCCAGCAGTTTTTCATAGTCAATCGTCTTTACACCGAGCCTGCGGGCATCGTCAAGCTTAGAGCCGGGCTTTTCGCCCACTATCACATAGCTCGTCTTCTTAGAAACAGAGCTAGATGTACGGCCTCCCATACGCTCTATCATCCGCTCCACCTCATGCCTCTGCCTCGGCAGGCCGCCTGTTATCACGAATGTAAGGCCTTCGAGCGGGGCCTTCTTCCCCTCCCCGGCCTTTTCCGCGAAATCAGGATTGGAAATCCTGAGACCGAGCCTCTTCATGGCATCGAGTGTGCGCTGGTTCTCCTTGTCGCCTAAGAATCTCGCTACTGAATAGGCGATCTTCTCGCCGATCTGCTTTATCTCTGCAATCCTTCCAGGCTCCACATCGTAGAGGTCTTTGATCGTCCTGAAATTTTTCGCGATGAGCCTTGCAGCATATTCTCCCACATGCAGTATGCCCAAGGCATAAAGAAACCTGGCGAGTGTGGTCTCTTTGCTCTTCTCGATCGCATCGATCAGGTTCTGTGCGGATTTCTCTCCAAACCTGGGTAGTTTCAAGAGGTCCTCTTTTTTGAGCCTATATAGGTCCACAAAGCTCTTGATGAGACCCTTAGAATACAGGAGTTCCACATTCTTCTCACCCAGCCCCTCTATATCCATCGCCGGTCTGGAGGCATAGTGTCTTATCCTCTCGAGCACCTGGGCCGGACAATTGAGACCGATGCACCTGTACGCAACCTCTCCTTCTTCTCTGACCACCCTGGAGCCGCACACCGGACATGTAGCAGGCGGAGGGAACACCCTTTCCCGGCCTGTCCGTTTCTCCTTTATCACAGCCACCACTCTTGGAATGACGTCCCCTGCCCTCTCCACGACCACAGCATCTCCGATGCGTATGTCCTTCCTCTCTATCTCATCCCAGTTGTGGAGAGTCGAGCGGGAAACGGTCACCCCTCCTATCCGCACGGGCTCCAGTACGGCGACAGGGGTGATAGTCCCTGTCCTCCCGACACTCGCAATAATGTCATTGATGCGCGTGGTGCCCTGGTGGGCCGGAAACTTGTAAGCGATGGCCCACCTCGGCTCGCGCGTCTTCACCCCAAGCCGTTCCTGGAGCGTGAAATCGTTCACCTTGACGACAGCGCCGTCAGCCTCGAAAGAAAAAGAGGCCCTCTTCTCTTCAATGAGCATTATCGCCTTCAGGACATCATCTATGCCGGTTACGACATGGAATTCCGTCGGCACAGGAAAGCGGGCCATCCCAAGCCACTGGATGAATTCGGCCTGGCTCCTGAAACCTATTCCTTTCACTGCGCCCACTCCGTAGCAGGCCATGTGCAGCCTGCGCGATGCAGTGATGGAAGGATCGAGCTGCCTCACGGAGCCGGCGGCGGCATTCCTGGGGTTTGCAAACAAAGGTTCGCCGGAAAGCTCTCTTTCCTTGTTCAGTCTTTCAAACTCGTCGATGTCCATATACACCTCGCCCCTGATGTCGATGAGTTCCGGCACCACCCCCACGCCTTCTATCCTGATCGGCACCGACTTGATCGTTCTTATGTTCTGAGTGACGTCCTCTCCTTCGTAGCCGTCGCCCCGCGTCGACGCCCTTACGAACATCCCGTGTTCATAGGTAAGCTCCATCGCGAGACCGTCGTATTTTGGCTCGACCGTATATTCTATCTCTCTATCTGTTTTTAGGAATCTCTTGACGCGTTGATCGAACTCCCTTACCTCATCGTATGAAAAAGCATTGTCGAGCGAGAGCATGGGCACGGCGTGGCGCACCTTCTCGAACTTCTCGAGCGGAGCTGCGCCTATTCGTTGTGTTGGCGAGTCCGGCAGGATATATCCATATCGTTCCTCGAGCTCCCTGAGCCTCCTGAATAGGCTGTCGTATTCGACGTCGGAGATCACAGGCGCATCGAGCACATAGTATCTGTAATTGTGCTCGTTTATCTCCTTGACGAGCCTCTCTATCTCATGCCTCACTGCCTCTGGAACGGTCTTCATCTCCACCTCGCAAGGTCGATACCGAACAATCCATGCGTCCGCACGACTATAGTAGTAAAAAAAGTGCGCCGGTCAAGTCCGATGCATTAGAAGACAAAAAAGGCTCATCACGTTTTTTGGTGCAAGCCGGCAGGGTGTGCCAAAATGACTTTTAGAGCGATACCTTTGGCGGAGATATGCATAACACACACAGCGCTAATACATAAGGTCAGGAATTAGATATTTTCAATACACAGATATGATATCATCGCGTTCCAAAAGTCATTAAGGCATGCCCTGTCTAGCTTTATCTGATATGATCTGCACCATAATACGCGATGAGCCAAAAAAAGGAAGAGATCGTTACATCTCTTCCTCTCCTCAGCAACAGACATATTCACCTTACCTGCTCTCTCATGCAGCCTTTTTCATCTCGAGCACCTTCAGCTTCTATATCTTCATTATAATCCCCCGATCAGAATGTCATCTGCCTATCGAGCTCCTGGTTCCACTTGACCCAATCGTCTTTGGCATCCTGCTTCACATCGAAATCCTGGGGTTTGGACGCCGTACCCTGAGCCGATATCGTGATCTGCTGGAAAGACTTCACGATCTCATGCCACTCTTCCATACTGACCTCGTGATACGGCGGCGGCACTTCATGAGGTCCTGGAACAGGCACAGGCCCTGATACCTGGGTAGCAGGCTTGGGTATTTCCCTCGGTGAGCCGGAGACATACACAAAGCCGTCATATACGCGGACCAGGGCGCTCTTGTCCTCCTCCACATTCACGCGATATACAGTGCCCCTTACACCTGCTACCGCGTTTACGGTCTTCACCTCGACCTTCGAGTCCGCTGTCACCAGTTTCTTCACATTCGCCCAGAGCCTGCCGAGCGAAAGGCCCACCCTCACATTCTTGGAACCTGTCTTCGGCTCATAGGACACTTCGGCCAGCTT
>JBBIMH010000023.1:20384-53284 GCA_037444505.1 Nitrospirota bacterium
GAAAAGCGCCTGGACATGATTTATCACCCCTTGTCATTTTGATGGAGCAGGAGCGGCGTTGGCTGCAGCAGGCGCGGCTGGAGGCACAGGCACAGGCTCAGGCTTCAGTCTCACTATGTCGCCCGCGCTGAAGCCTGTACCAGATTTCACCACAGCCTTCGTCACACGCTCCATTATCTGAGTTGCCATTGCCTCGCCGATGAGGGTCTCTTCGAAACCGAGTGATTCGCCTGTAGTAGGATCTTTCAGCTCCTCTCCCTTCTTGTAAACGAGAAAGGTAGAGCCCGGCTGTATATTGGAATTCATACCGGCATTGATCAATATCTCCCTGCCTGTGGACTTCACCACCCTCGCACTCCATGGAACATTCGCCATCTGCTTGCTTATCTGAACCACGAGCTTCTTGATGGACTTCCTGAGCGCCTTACCGACCTGTGTATCGTCGAGAGAGCTGCCTGTGCTTATTCCTGCGATGGATATGCCCATGCTGGATTCCACACCCTCAGCGCTGTCTGCATATATGATTTTGCCCGTTGTGGTGTCAATGAGCTGTACATCTATAACCACCCGTGCCTCGGCCTTCGAGAAGCCGAGCCCGCCCGCGCCGAGCAGGGCGCCGGCAAGGCTCTGGTTGCGGTTGTTGCCTCCTGTCAATGCCCTCATGGTCTGGCCGCTTATCTGGGTCCCGGATTTCTTCTCACCGAACTCGGTCACTGAGCCGATGACGATCGCATTCACACCCAACATCTGCCCTACCTTGGCAGCGGACTGAGGCGTTATCATGCCTGTCTGTCCGAGGGCCTGCTCTTTGAGCACCTTATCCATCTCCTGGCGTGTGAAGACCTCGAAGTTGCCCGACTTGACGAGAGCGGTCTCGAGCATCTTTGCCGCGCCTGCGCCGACGGTCTTGGCGCCTCCTTTGTCCCCTGCCTGCTGCACTGCCTTGTTCAATAGATTGACATAGGCATTGACCACATCGTGGCCGAGGCTGCCAGTGCCGGCGGCGGTGCCGCCTACGCCGGAGAATTCGTCTCTGAACTCTACGACCGCGATCCTGTACTTGGGGCCGGTGAGCTTTATCGGCTCCTCCTCTTCCACCTTAGGCGGCACACACCCAGCAGCCAGGAATGCAAGAATCAACACCGTCGCAAACACCCTCTTTAGAATCATGGCTTCCTCCTGTTCATGAAATATGGCGGTATCGCAAAAATGTTCAACCACAGAGCTCCGTGGTTTGTCCGGCATCGCACGAATTTTCAGAAGACAACTGCCACGCAAAGCCGATTCAATACACGATTATCACCCTGCAATACTGGAGAAAATCGCCCTTCTGGCCGAGCTGCCTGAGGGCCTGGGCATCAGCCTGTGCAAGCACGACATCGGTCCGTGCCGCGCCTGAGGCGCGGATCCCCTTTATGACAACCGGATTGTCCGTCACCCTGAAGTTGTTTGCAGCTGCATTCACATCCTTTGCATAACCGGCCACGCCCTGCTCCACTGCATTGGTCCGCGTCACTATCTGGCCGACGTATATTTCCTGTCCCTGATGATCGAGTATCCGCGGCATAAGCGCAGGTCTGAGACCGAGGCCCCTTGCATCTATCACCAACCCTGTCGCAACTCCGCCCTTGAACACAACATTTGGTCCTGAAGCCGCTGGCGGCTCCTGGCGAGGCGACGGCGGAGCTGGCTGAACAGGCTCAGCCTTTTTCTCCAAAAGCGGAGGCGGGGGGGAAGGCCTCTGCGGCTCTGGCTGCACAGGAGCCGGTCTTTTGTCCGAGGGTTTCGGAGGCGCAGGCGTCTGGGGCGCGGGTATGATAGTTGTGCTCCCGAATTTCTCCGGCAGGATGGTATTCAAGAATGCACCTTTCATGGGCATGGCAACGAGCACCTCCACAGATCCGTCGGAAAGATATGACTTCTTCATTATCCGCGCACCCTTCACGACCCCATCGACCTGCGTTCTAATGACGTCGCTCTTGACCATGAAATCTTCTACAACCGACTCCGCATCTATCCGCACGCCCTTTACCGTCTCGAGGAGATTCCTGAGCGCCACTACATATGCAGCCCTCTCCGCCATCGCCCTCGCCTGCGCAGCGTTTGCTGCCCTGGCAGGTGGAGCGCCTATGCCGGTTGCATATACCTCACCTACTGTCCAGTTGATAGAGCCGGACTCGAGGTTCTCCACTGCATCGCCTGGGGCCGCAGGTTGGCCGTATGCATGCATGAAAGAAATGAGTATGAGGCTAATAATCAGGATATATATTACCGGACTCCTCATCACAGACTCCTCTCTCCTGTTACCAATATAAACGAGACATCTCCGGACGCATCATAAAGCACCACATCTCACAGAGGACACATCCGAGCATCAGATCCTGTCTTGGCCACACCTTATTTTAGCACAAAATCAGCTACTGTTTCCCTCCCAGCCTCCACAGAGACCGTCCTTGACATGCTTTTATCTGGAAGAGACACCGACACCTTGTACCGCCCGGGCGCGAGGCCCTCTATCCTATATGTGCCGTCATTCTCAATCGACACGCCGTAGCTCACCCTGCCGTCTAAATAGAACACATCTCCGTCCGAAACAGG
Source organism: Nitrospirota bacterium (assembly GCA_037444505.1). Lineage (GTDB taxonomy): Bacteria > Nitrospirota > UBA9217 > UBA9217 > UBA9217 > JBBIMH01. The sequence continues at coordinate 22,983 of JBBIMH010000023.1, forward strand.
CCTTCCGGATCCGTCCATGACCTTCCCCTTGATCACACCGCCCGGCCTCAGTCTGTAATCGAGTCGATAGGTCTTTCCTGTTTCCACGTCCAATTCCTGGGATGACTTCGCGAATCCAGGGCCTTTCAGCTCTATCCTATAATGACCGGGCTGATCTATAGTGACGATGAACCTGCCCTCTGAAAATGGATAGGGAGTGCCCTTTCCATCCCTCCAGACTACAGCGGTTCCCTTCGGTATAGACTCTCCGGACTCGGACATTACGCTCCCGGTAACGAGCGCTGCGTGCTGTCTTGAGTCGAGGCGTCTGCCCAGCCGCTTGTTCTTGGGAGAAGGCAGCTCGTCCACCATCACTGTCCTGTTTTCTTCCTTGAATATCGTATAGAAAGTCGCCTTGTCGACATCGAGATAACCGCCCCTGTATTCGCCCGGCATGTTCATGCCGTCGATCCTCAGGATGATATGAAAGGGATCGACGAAGTTATGGGAATGCTCCGCATCGGAGAATACCCAGCCTGTATCCGGATAGAATATTTCAATATAGGCGTGAAAACCTCCGTCGTTCACCTTCACGCCCCAGTATTCCTTTGAAAAGCCCCATTCGTAGCCGGGCGGGAGATAGCCGTGCGCCACACGTGCCGGTATGCCCGCCGCGCGAAGCATAGCAACGGCGAGATTCGAATAACCCACGCAGTATGCGCGTCTGTATCGCAGCGCAGATACCGCATCCGACGGCACTGATATGCTCGTATCGAATGTGAGATAGTCCGCGATCCAAGACAGAATCGCATTCGCCGCCTCATGCGCATACCTGCTGCCCTGCACCGCCTCACGCACGGCGCGCTGTATGGACGGATCGTTGGACTGGCGGTCTTTCTCGGGCATGAGATATTGAGCCATGGAAGAAGGCACTGCGCCGGAAGGAAGGGGAAAAGGCATCCTCGTCTTCATGGGATGCATCTTCGCTGTTACGCGCACCCGCTTGCTGAACTCGTCTTGGCTTATCACCTTCTGCTCGAATGATTCATTGGAATAATCAGGGATGAATGCGACGCCTCTGGGATTCACGATGTCATAGACGACCGTATGTTCACCCTCGAGTATCTTGAGCCCTGCATCAGACACCCTGGCGGAAGCAAGCGTGCAAAAAATAATAAATATTAATGCATAAAAAAGTCTGTTTTTCATAGTGAGGTGATGCCCTGCCCTGCGCTGTGCAGGGCAGGGCCTGGACATTGATCTAAAATTTGAGCTGGTTCTTGAACTCCCTGATCGCAAGAAGGGCGTCCGCGCCTGATACAAAGTCGAGCGGCCTGAACTCCCCTGTCGCCTTGTCAGCCTCGAGGAATCCCCTGGATGCGGCAGTCATGATAGAGCTGAAGGCATAGTGATCGTTGCGTACGTCGGGGAATGGAGACGTGGCGCCGATATATTTCGTAGCGAGCTTCTCGTCGCCTGTCACCTTGATCAGAATATCCTCGAGCATAAGCGCGAACTCGGCCTTTGTGATGAGCTTGTCCGGCTCGAATGTGTGATTAGGGCCGGCTTCAAGACCCCGCACCTGGAGTTTGAGCACGAGTTCTATGCTCGGCTTGAGCCAGTGGTCTGAGATGTCGGTGGCAGCTTCCATCTTGACCGTCTTTTCCGGAGAGAACTGGGTCGTGGTCTCTGTAGGCGCCTTGAATGTAGTGTCATAGGTCTTGGTACCGCGCTTCGTAAACAGCTTCTCCAGGTTCATCTCTTGGTCAAACAGGGCTGCTATGTCCGCCCGATCTATCTTCTCGATGAGCGCGATCTTCTTTCCTATCTCCGTGCCGGGAGCGGCACGCTGGATCTTCTGTATCACCGCCCATTCGGCGTTCGCCTCTCCTGTAAAGTCCTTGTTCAGGTCTAGCACCTTTTTGAACATCTCGGCCGCCTTGTCGAAATCGAGCGCAGCCTTGTACGTCATGCCCATATAGTAATGGAGCCCTGAGCTGTTCGGCTCTTTGTCCCTTGCCGTCTTGAACTCGGATTCTGCATCCTTTACCAGGTCTTTCGGGTTTCCCTTCTGGGCCATAAGCTGGAGCATCGAAAGCCTTATCATGCCTATGCGGGACTCGATGCCCTTGTCATATGACTTCGCCTTCTGCATGTTCTCTATCGCGGCCTTGAAGTCGCCCTTCTTGCCGAAGGCAAGGCCCTTTCCGATGTATCCGAGGGGAGACTTAGGATCAAGCGCAACAGCCCTGTCGAATGACTTCATAGCGTCATCCATCTGATCCTTGTCCAGGTACTTGAGCCCACTCTTGTAATGATATTCCGGTGTATCCATAACCGAGACCGGCGGCGCAGGTTTTGCGCAGCCCGCGGCGACGAGCGCCGCCGCTGCAACTATGAACACAAGGCGTTTTACCCGTGTAATCATTGCTGTGTCCCTCCTGATCTATGATTTTTTAGATAATGCTAATCGACCAAAATTATCACCCTGCACTTCTCGAGAAAGCTCAGGTTCTGCGCGGCGCCGTGTATCATAGCCGCGTCCGCATTCGCGATCACGATATCCACCCTGGCGTCACTTGAGACCTTGAGGGCCTTTATCATGAGCGGCTTGTCTGTCACGCGTGGATTGGTCTGGGCTGCGACCGGGTCCTTGAGATAGCCCACCATGCCCTCCCTGACGGCATAGTCCCTGTTTACCCATGCGGAGCCATATACCTCTTTGCCGTCTTCGTTCAGTATCTTAGGCACCATCGCAGGCCTCACCCCGAGGCCTCGTGCATCCACGATCAGGCCGGTATATACCTGGCCGGGTGCGGCCGGAGTAAGCGTGCCTGTAAGGCCTGTCGGCGGCGTAGGAGGGGTCTTCGGAAGGAGCGCATCCGCAAGGGCGCCTGTAAGCTTCATGCCGACTGTCACCTCGACCGATCCGTCGGACATATATTTCTTGTCCATGACGGTCGCGCCCTGTATGATCCCGCTTACCTCTGTCTTTATCACATCGCTCGTCACCATGAAGTTTTCAACGAGAGTGGTGGAATCGACGCGCACGCCTTTCACCGCCTCGAGCAGGTTCCTGTATGCGACCACCTGTGCCGCGCGTTCGGCCATCGCCCTTGCCTGGGCGGGATTTGCCGGCTGCGCAGGGGGCGCGCCTATACCCACAGCGGTTATGACGCCTGTGCTCCAGTCAACCTTGCCTGCTGTACCTACGGGTTCTACAATGTCCTTGACAGTACCGACGAGTTGTGCCTCTGCTGCGCCGGAGACCATGAACAATAAAGCGCAGATTACAACGAGAATGCCGATTTTCTTGACTGATATCATGTCTCATACCTCCTTGGGTTATTGATGAAATCCGATTGATACGGTCTTTTCAGGTATTTTCCGTCGTCATTCACCTCCTTGTGGACCGCATGATTGGAGAGTCTTTTCTTTTACTAAACTATTTCACATAACCATCCACAAGTCAAGGTACTATTCACCAACCCCAAAAAATGTATTTGTGAAAATTACCTCTGCGCCCCCTCGACCGTCTTCAGGCGTTTCACTGCGTCCATAGCAACCTCGATATACCCTTCCGCCTCTTTTATGAGGCCTTTGGCGGCAAGGAGCTTCATGCACTTGGTGATAGCCTCACGCGAGGATCCCACCCTCGCGGCAAGTTCCTTGTGAGTGAGTTTCTTCACCTTTATATAACCATTTTCGTCCCTTCCATCCGCCTTCTCCATGCCGAGGAGTACCTTCGCAAGCCTCTCGCCGACCTCCAGGAAGGCGAGCGATTCTATCATCTCGTCCGCCTTTCTCAGCCGTTCTACAAGGGTCATCATCAGCTCTATTGCGATCTTCGGGTCCCTGGATACAAGGTCGAGAAAATCAGCCTTGTTAAGGACGGCAAGCTCGGAATCTATGTCCGCAACGATTGTTGCCGAACGACCCCTGCCGTCCAACAGGCTTAGCTCTCCGAAAAAAGCCCCTTTATCGAACAGCGCCAATACTATTTCATCTCCTTCATCATCTGTAAGCACCGCCTTGAGCCTTCCGGACAGGACTATATACAGGTCGGTGCCCTCCTCTGTCTTGTAAAAAATGGTATTCCCCTTTTTGTACTGCAACCGCCTGCACCTCGCGGCGATTTCCTTGATCTGCTGGTCCCGGAGATGCTTAAAAAGCGGGATATTCTTCAGATATTCGACGAGCATATCTCCCCCCCATCCGCATGTCATGCCGTCGTAATGCCCAGACATGCAAAAAATATAGCCAACATCACAGATATTGTCAAGACAGGGACAAGGCTTTATTTTTCAGCCACTACGGAAACAAGACGTCCTTCACGACCAGTCGTGATGCGCCTGCGGAGCATCTCAGACCATCCTCGCCAGCGTGAGTGCGATCACAGATCGAGCACCTGCCCGCTTCAGAACGGAGGCGCACTCATTCATGGTGGCGCCTGTTGTAAAGACATCATCGACGATCAATATGCTCCTGTCTTCCACATCACCGGGCCGCCTGAGGGAGAACGCACCCTTTACGTTTCTGAGCCTCTCTTCCCCTGAAAGCTCCACCTGCGGCCTCGTCGGCCTTATGCGGATAAGGTTGTCGTATGACAGGGTAAGGCCGAATGATTCAGCAACCATGTGTGCAAGTATGAGCGACTGATTGAAACCTCTATGCCTGAGCCTGCTGACATGGAGCGGTACAGGCATGACGCAATCTATGTCACGAACAGGCCTGAGCCCGGCAGCCATCCATCCTCCGAGATGTGGGCCGAGCGAGCGGCACGGACGATACTTGAATATATGAATCGCCTCTCTCAAAGGGCCCTCGAATTCACCGATGGAAAGAGCCTGATCGAAGGCAGGCGGATCGAGTCTGCATGCACTGCATTCGTGTCCAATGCTCGCACTCAGAGCGGCCTCGGAGCCGAAAGGCCTGCCGCATCTGGGGCAGACAGGACCGGATATGGCTGAGAAATCCCGCCAGCAGTCCTCGCATATGAACGGATAGGGCGAGTATATCAATCTCGAGCTGCAGTAGGAACACCTGGTCGGCAGGAAGAAGTCGATAATGATATTAAAGAGCCGCATATGAGCAGTCTGATGATATGGATCATCGAATAATCAGGCTCTCGCCTGTCATCTCCGATGGCTTCGGCAGATCCATAATATGGAGCACCGTCGGCGCGACATCAGCAAGGATCCCGGTCCCTCTCAATCTGACCCCCTTTTTGACGAGTATGAACGGCACAAGGTCGGTTGTGTGCGCGGTATGAGGCTGGCCGGTCTTGTCGTCCTTCATCATCTCCAAGTTGCCGTGGTCCGCTGTAATAATCGCTGTCATTCCCTCTGCCTCCGCCGCCTTGAGGACACGACCGAGGCACTCGTCCAGTACCTCGACCGCCCTGACAGCGGCGGAGAACACCCCTGTGTGCCCTACCATGTCCGGATTGGCATAATTTACGAGGATGAAGCCGTATTGGCCCGTCGCTATAAGCCTTACGACCTCATCCGTTATCTCCAGCGCACTCATCTCCGGTTTCTTGTCATATGTCGCGACATCACGCGGAGAGGGTATGAGCCTTCGGTCTTCGAGCGGAAAAGGCGGCTCCTCTCCTCCGTTGAAGAAGAATGTCACATGCGCATACTTTTCGGTCTCCGCTATCCTGAGCTGCCTTACCCCATGCCTGCTCAGCACCTCGCCGAGGATATTTGTAAGCCTAACAAGAGGGAAGGCGACAGGCAGGTCGAATGTCTCGTCATATGTGGTGAGACATACGAAAGAAGAAAGATGGGGGCGTGCACCCCGTCTGAATCCGTCGAAGTCCGGATCCGTCATAGCCCGGGTAATCTCGCGTGCGCGGTCAGAGCGGAAATTGCAAAATATCACCGCATCGCCGTCATTGATAGTGGCTATCGGCCTGTTCGTGCGGTGATTTATAATCACCGCCGGAATAACGAACTCGTCCGTCCTTCCGTTTTCATAGCTCTGCCTGACCGCATCGGAGGCAGAATACTTTCTGATGCCCTCTCCCAAGACCATCGCCTCGTACGCCTTCTGCACACGTTCCCAACGCTTGTCGCGGTCCATTGCGTAATATCGTCCGGAAACCGTGGCGATGGCGCCGATGCCGAGCGACCTGCAATGTCCTTCGAATGCCTCTATATATTGGAGCGCGCTCTTGGGTGGGGTATCACGGCCGTCGAGAAATGCATGGAAAAATAGATTACTTATGCCCTGCGACTTCGCCATGTCCATGACGGCGAAGATATGTTCCATCCTGCTGTGCACGCCGCCGTCCGAGAGGAGTCCCATAAGATGGAGCGCCCCGCCCTTCTTCTTCACGCCTTCCATGGCGCCGAGCAGTGCAGGATTTCTGAAGAATTCGCCGTCTCTTATCGCCTTGCTTATACGGGTGGAGTCCTGATAAACTATCCTCCCTGCGCCCATGTTGAGATGGCCTACTTCGGAATTCCCCATCTGGCCGTCAGGCAGGCCAACGGCCTCTCCTGATGCCTCGAGGCGTGCATTCGGAAAAGCCTCCAAAAGCCCCCTATACACAGGGGCATGCGCGGCTGCGATGGCATTGCCGTCCCGGGATTCATTGACTCCCCAGCCGTCTAGCACAATGAGTATCACTGACTTGTCCGGCATTCACGCTCCTATTCGATCTTGACGATGATTTCAGCAGGTCTTTTCGAGATTCACGCCGAATGTGTTCCACTTGCCGCAGTTCGGGCAGCGTCCCGACCACTCGGTGGTCATGTGTTCGCAGTTGACGCATATATAAGGGACTATGACCTGCTTGCGGAATCCTAGGGCACGCTTGAACTCCGATGCGGCAAGCCCGAGAGAGCCCCGACGAAGATATATGTTACCGAGCAGCTTGTGCAAGTCAGGCAGCTCCTTGTCCCCCCAGTCGACGGAGGTGAGGGCTTCGTATGCCTCGTCGATCATCTCAAGACGGTAGTAGAGTTTCCCGAGAAAGAATTTAAGCGCGATGTCCTGCGGCCTCCAACTGACAGCCTTCTTGTATATATCAATGGCCTTTTCAGGCTCACCCTGTTTCAGATAGAGGTCCTCGAGCCTGTGCAGGATGATTATCGAAGACGTCATCTTGTATGCCTTCTCCCAGAGTTCGGCGGCCTCTTTTACCTTTCTGTCCTCGATATATACCTCTCCGAGACCGAGATAGGCGGGTATGAAGTCCTTGTCAAGCTTTATGACGCCCCTAAATATCTTTTTTGCACGTTCCAAGTCCCCATGCTCGAGCAGGGAGCGGCCGTACTCGTACATGTATCCCACGAGACGCCTGTGCTCCACCTCCTGGTCTGACGGCGGCAGCGGGTTCGTAATAAACCTCTTCTGTATCTCATAGAGCTCTTCCCACCTGTTCAAGGCGTGATAGAGATCCCTGAGTCTCATGAGGGCGGTCAGGTTCGTGCCGTCCTTCGAGAGGATGTCCTTATACACCTTTACGGCGTCATCGTATCTCTTCGCCTCTTCGTAGTCCGCTGCGAGAGAGAACATCACTTCCTGATTGTCCGGATCGAGGCTCAAGGCCCGCTGGTGCAGCCTGATCGCCTCGTGGGGGTTTTTCTGCCTCAGCTGACTGATGCCTGCGCGGAGAAGGGTATCCACATGATTGGGGTCTATCTCGAGCACTTTTGTGAAGAATGTGGTGGCCTCGGGGTTGCGCTTGGCAAGCAGTGCATTGAGCCCTCTTGCATAGAGATCCTGTATGCGCGACTTCTTCTTCTGATCCCGCTGCACCCTGAGGCTTACGACGAAACGCCTGATGTCCCTGACAAGATATATAATGAAGACTAAACCGGCGCCTATCGCCAGAGAGACCAAGAAGAAGAGCGACTTGGTTATCTCGATGGTCCTGCCGGGAGCAATGTTTATGGTGACAGTGCCCTTATTGAGCTCAACGAGCAGTATCACAAAAACCGCAAACAGTACAGCAATGACCGTAATTATAAGCCTCATCAGCATACACCTCTATAGATGAATATGTTTCAATAATGATATGTTTTTCCCGTGATGACGGTAAATGCCCTATAGAGCTGCTCCAGGAGCACGAGCCTGGCCATTTCGTGAGTCAATGTAAGTCTCGATAATGCCATGGCCAGATGGGCATGGCCCGTTATAGATTCGTCGAGGCCGAGGGCCCCGCCAATTATGAACACGGCCTCGCGGATACCCTTCTCCTTGAGACCATTGATGAGGGCTGCGAATTCATGGGTCGTAAACTCCTGTCCGCGTTCATCAAGGGCTATAGTCATTGCACCCTCCCGCAAGGCCTTCTTGATCCTCTCGCCCTCCTTCCTCCTTACTACCGGCGCATCCTTGAGGTCGAAGCCCCTCTCGTCTTTTATCTCTACTATCTCGACCTCGGCATAATGCCTCAGAAATTTGAGATACTTCTCCATCCCTTCATGGATGAACCTCTCTTTTGTCCTGCCCACGCAGATGATGGAAATCTTCATGACACGCCGCCGGGGCAAATAGCCCTAATATCAAGCGCCCGCCCTTGACGGCAGCGCCACCCGCGGGGCATCGGCCCAGAGCTTTTCCAGTCCATAATACAGCCTCGTCTGCTCTTCGAAGACATGCACTACCACATCGCCATAATCCATGAGCACCCATGTTGCCTCCGCTCCCCCTTCTACATGCATCGGGAGCCTGCCTGCCTTCGCGAGCCTCTCGGTAATGCCGTCCGTGACGGCGGAAACCTGGGTCCTACTGCTGCATGAGCAGATCACGAAATAATCGGTTATGTAAGTGAGGCCTCTAAGATCGAGGACCTGGATATCGAAGGCCTTCTTGTCGTCTGCGGATTCGGCGGACAGAAAGGCTGTATCGAGCGCGCTAAGCATAGAGTCTGTTTTCAATTATATAGGTTTCCACTGGTTCAGGCAAGAGATATTTCACTGACCTGCCTTCGCGGATACGCCTCCTGATGTCCGTAGATGATATATCGTACAGAGGTATCCGATCCAGGCAGACAGCGACACTGCCCTGCCTTACATCTAGGTGGTTTATCTCTCCCTCGTCAAGGGCATGGAGCCTCCGACTGACATCCTTCATAAAGAACAACCTCTCGAGGCTGGAGAACCTGTAGCCGGGCCTCGAAAGCACCACAAACCAGCACGACTCGAGAAGCCGCTCCCAGTCCTTCCATGTCTGTATGTCGAGGAAAGAATCGAGGCCTGTGATGAAGTACAGCACCGCGCCTGGATACAGGCTGGAAAGCCCTGTTATGGTATCTATCGTATATGACCTGCCGCCGCGCCTGACTTCGATATCCGAGAGCTCGAAACGTGGATTGTCCGAGATGGCGAGCCTAACCATCTCGAGCCTCTGTCGGCTGGAAGGCATGTCCGCCTCTGATTTATGAGGGGGGATATTGGATGGGACGAATATGACCCGATCGAGTCTCAGTCTCTCGCGTATCTCTTCTGCCGCAGCAAGATGGCCGTAGTGAATCGGATTGAATGTACCGCCGAATATGCCGAGCTTCATCACCCTCCCTTGCCCCTTGACCCCTAAATCTTGCCCCTATCCCCTCACCTGTCCGGTTCCAAGTACAATGAACTTGGTGGAGGTGAGCTCCTCGAGCCCCATAGGACCCCTTGCATGGATTCTGGTAGTAGAGATACCTATCTCGGCACCGAGGCCAAACTCGAAGCCGTCGTTGAGCCTTGTAGATGCATTGACGAACACCGCTGATGCATCGACCTCTCTCAAGAACCTCAGGGCGCGTTGATAGTCCATGGTGACAATGGACTCAGAGTGCTGCGAGCCGTGCCTCGCTATGTGCTCCATTGCATCGTCCATGCCGTCAACTATCTTTACGTTCAGAATGAGATCATTGTATTCCGTGTCCCAGTCCGCTTCTGTCGCAGCCTTCACCGTCGGCACAGCGGCCCTCGTCCTATCGCATCCCCGTATCTCTACCCCAGCCTCCGCGAGCTTGGCGAGCATCTTAGGGAGGAATGATGAAATCAGATCTTTGTGCACGAGCATGGTCTCCATTGCATTGCATGTGCCGGGTCTCTGGACCTTCGCGTTGAAGCATATTTCCTCCGCCATGGCGTGATCCGCCTTGTCGTCCACATACACATGGCAGACGCCTTTGTCATGTTTGATCACCGGTATCTTGGAGTTTTCGGACACCATCCTGATGAGCCCCTCGCCACCGCGCGGGATGATGAGGTCTATATATATATCGGCCTTCAGCATCTCCATCACGCATGCGCGGTCCGGGTTTTCTATGAACGAAACAGCCCCTGCCGGTATGCCGGCCTCTCTGCCTGCAGCGGAGAGTATCTCTACTATCGCCGTGTTGGATGCAACCGCCTCTGAACCGCCTCTAAGGAGAACGGCATTTCCGGACTTGAGGCACAAGGCCGCGGAGTCGGCAGTCACATTGGGCCGCGATTCATATATGATGCCTATGAGCCCTATGGGTACGCGCATCCTGCCGACCTGCATGCCGTTGGGCCTCCGCCACATCTTGACTATCTCTCCCACTGGATCAGGAAGCGCAGCCACCTCACGTAGGCCGTCCGCCATGGCCTTTATCCTCTCAGGGGTGAGCTTCAGCCTATCGAGCATAGCCTTTGACAGGCCCTTTTTCTCTCCTGCGGCCAGATCCTTCTTGTTCTCAGAAATTAATAAGTCGGTGTTCTTTTCGAGACCGGCCGCCATCTTGAAGAGCGCATTGTTTTTTATCTCAGTGGACATGTTTGCGAGGAGCCTTGCCGCCTCCTTGGCCTTTTTCGCCTTTTCTGCAACGTATTCATTCACGTCCATTGCCGTACCTCACTTTGCTTTGCGATTTTAGGATCATCGCGTATAATGGGCAAATTATAATTTCAGATAAAGTCTAACATGGCATGCCTTCATGGCTTTTAGAACGCGATGAATATTATATCTGTGTATTGTGAATATATAACCTTGGCCTCATGGATCAGCGCTGTGTCTGTTATGATGATCTTCGCCTAAGGTATCGCTCTAAAAGTCATTTCGGCACACCCTGCCAGCTTATACCGAAAATTGCGATGAGCCCGATTTTTCTATCTCATCAGAGCACAACGAGATCGTCTCTGTGTATGACCTCATCGTAGTCCTTCCTGCCGAGCACTCGCTCTATTTCGGATGTCTTGAGCCCTTTTATTTTTCGGAGGTCATCGGACGAATACTTCGTCAAGCCGCGGGCGAATACGCTTCCTTTGAGGTCTATGCAGTTCACGCAGTCCCCTGGATGAAACGTACCTTCCACCCGTACGACGCCTCCTGGAAGCAGGCTCTTCCCCCTGTTCGATATAGCTTCTCTTGCACCGTCATCCACCACCACCCCGCCGCTCGAGCAGGCGGCATAGGCGATCCAGTGCTTGCGGCTTTTGTTCTTCCGCGCCTTGGGCAGAAATATCGTGCCTATCTCTCCGCCCTCGAACAGGGCCAATAGGCCGCCTGATGTATTTCCATTTATAATCACGAGCGGCACGCCGTAGGCGCCGACCTTCTTCGCGGTCAGTATTTTGGAACGCATACCGCCCGTGCCTACCTCGGTCATGGCATCCCCGGCCCCTCGTTCGAGCTCGGGTGTAATCTTCTCCACCACGGGTATGAGCCTTGCGTCGGGAAAGAGCCTCGGGTCACGGGTATAAAGGCCGTCTATGTCGGAGAGGATGACGAGCAGGTCCGCATCCACGAGATGGACGACCAGGCCGGAGAGGTTATCATTGTCGCCGAACTTGATCTCATCCACGGCAACCGTGTCGTTTTCATTGATGATGGGTATCACCTTGTACTCGAGAAGGGTCAGGAGCGTATTCCTGGCGTTGAGGAACCGCTTTCTGTTCGAAAGGTCTTCACGGGTAAGCAGTATCTGGGCGGCCTTCCTGCCGTAAGCCGCAAAGGTCTTCTCGTACATCCACATGAGGCTCGACTGTCCCACAGCAGCCGCGGCCTGTTTGAGAGGAAGCGGCATACCCTTTTTTTTCTTGATGCCGAGCTTGGAGAGTCCGGCTGCAATGGCGCCTGAGGAGACTACGATCACATCCATCCCCTTGTCTATCAGGTCCGAGATGTCAGCGGCAATCAGCTCCACACGCCTTTGATCCAGGCCCTCATTGCCTGCAGCAAGGACCGCGCTCCCGATCTTCACCACGACCCTGCGTACGCCTGCAAATAGAGATTTTCTATCTATAGACATGTTTTTCCGCCCTCTCCTCTTCCACCCTCTCGGCCAGGAAGTTCACGAGGCGGTCTATCCCCTCGCCTGTCACTGACGATATCGCGAAGAAATCATACCCCTCTTTTGCGCAATGGGCACTCAGGGCCTCGAGCCGGCCGGGCACGGCGGCATCTATCTTCGTACCGGCCACTGCCATGAACTTCTTCATTAGCATGGGACTGTAGAGCTCGAGCTCGCGGTTTATCTTCTCGAAATTCACCACCGGATCCCCCGGCACGAGGCCTGAAAGGTCGACCAGATGGAGCAATATGGACGTCCTCTCAATATGGCGCAGGAAGTCGAAACCGAGCCCTGCTCCCTTGTGGGCGTTCTCTATGAGACCCGGTATATCCGCAACTACAAAGCCCGGCCTGCCTTCCGGCTTCACCACCCCGAGCACGGGCGAGAGGGTGGTAAAAGGATAATCGGCGATCTTAGGCCTTGCAGCGGAGATACGCGAGATGAGGGTAGACTTGCCTGCATTCGGGAAGCCCACGAGCCCGACGTCCGCGAGCAGCTTTAGCTCCATAAGCAGAGTGCGCTCCTCGCCGGGCTCTCCTGGTTGGGCATGCCTCGGAGCCTGATTGGTGGGTGACTTGAAAAATGCATTCCCCTTACCGCCCCTGCCGCCCCTCGCCGCGGCGAATTCCATGCCGTCTTGATCCAGGTCTGCGAGCGTCTCGCCTGTCTCAGCATCATGTATCACGGTCCCGACAGGGACACGGATGATCACGTCTTCTGCATCCGCGCCTGTCTGCTGCTTGCCCCTGCCAGGCTCTCCGTTCTTTGCGAAGTAGTTCTGCTGATACTTGAGGTCGATGAGCGTACCGAGCTGTCTGTCGGCCCGGATTATGACGTCGCCGCCCTTTCCGCCATCCCCTCCATCAGGACCACCCTTCGGCACATATGCCTCTCTACGGAAAGAGACGCATCCCTTTCCTCCGTGGCCGGCCCTCACGTATATCTTCACCCTATCTATGAAATTGGACATGGATTGTAACTCTCTGAGAAATATACTGATTACGGATATGAAATGCAAGGGAGAAAAAGAGGCAGCATCGAATCTATAATGTCAATAATTAAAAAAGCGGCATGAATGGGTTCATGCCGCTTCGGAGTCGGTGTTGAATCAGTCTATGCAGATACCGGATATACGCTGACCTGCTTTCTCGTCTTATCGTAGCGCTCGAACTTGATCACACCAGTCACCTTGGCAAACAGGGTGTCGTCTCCACCCCTGCCGACATTGATGCCGGGATGGATCTTCGTCCCGCGCTGCCTCACTATGATAGTCCCGGCATTGACCACCTGTCCATCGAATCTCTTTACACCAAGATATTTCGGACTGCTGTCCCTGCCGTTCCTTGAGCTTCCTACGCCTTTTTTGTGAGCCATTGCAACCTCCGGTAATCGCCTGAGCACGAATGATAAATCCTGATAGCCGATGCTGATCAATGCCGATATGCAATATGAAATTTCATGCCCCGGTTATCGGAATCTATTCGTTATCCGGCGAAAGGTATTCTGTATCTTACACCTCAATGTTCTTTATCTTAAGAGATGTATAATCCTGCCTGTGGCCTATGGTCTTGCGATAACCCTTGCGACGCTTGTGCTTGAATACGATAAGCTTCTCTCCGCGGCCGTCTCCCATCACCTCTGCAATAACCTTCGCAGTGGCGACAGTGGGTTTTCCGATGGTCACCTTCTCGCCGTCCGCAACCATATAAACGTCCTTGATCTCTAAGACATCGCCCTTATTGGCCCTCAATTTTTCCACCCTGATCATATCGCCGGGGGAGACCTTGTACTGCTTTCCTCCGGTCTGTATAACCGCGTACATGCCGCAGCCTCCTTGGAATATAATAAAGCCGTCTGTGTTTTGGAGCGCATAAAATACCACCTAACCCTTGGAGTGTCAAGGAAAAAATCCGCCTTAGGGGAGAATCTGCGCATTTTCACCACAGTGGTGAAAAAATATTGGTATTCGGGCCGGAGTGTGGTAAAAAGTGGCATGGCAAATATGGAGAAAAGGGACTTCGACAAAGCCGCATCTTCCTGGGACGAGGACCCGAGGCGTGTGAGGCTGGCACATGAGGTAGCGGACGCGATCATAAAAGAGGTCGGTCCGACAAGAGATATGGATGTGCTCGACTTCGGATGCGGCACAGGGCTCGTGACGCTTCGCATACAGCCGTATGTGAGGAACATCACCGGAGCCGACAGCTCAGCGGGCATGCTGAACGTACTTAAAGACAAGATCGCAAGACTCGGGCTCGACAACGTCTCCACCCTGCTCGTGGATTTCGAGAAGGGAGAAAAAATCAGCGGCAGGTATCATCTCATAGTAAGCAGCATGACGCTGCATCATGTCCCTGAGACCGCTCCGCTCTTGAGGCGGCTATTAGAACTGCTCCATCCCGCCGGCATACTCTGCTTGGCCGACCTCGATACGGAAGATGGAACATTTCACCCAGACAATACAGGCGTCTTCCACTTCGGCTTCGACCGCGCCAAGCTGAAGACGATGCTGCTCCAGACCGGGTTCAAAGAGGCGAAAGACACGACCGCAGCGGTAATGGAGAGGGTCTCAGGTGCGGACGGGAAAAGGGCCTACCCAGTTTTTCTCATCACGGCCAAAAAGTAACGCTTCTTTCAGAAATCAATGGAGTATCTCAGTGAGTGTATCGAGAGATTGCCCCCCCTCGAGCCCGAGCGTATTCAGCAAAAAAACCTTGACTATCCAGCCTGCTAGCGTATAATTTCTCACTTCGAACGCCGAATGTCTGGCCCCGGAAGGAGTTATGAACGATCCATCCGACTCCGCCCTCTACTGGATAGGACTGAACAGCATCCCTGGAATAGGGAGGGTCACGTTCAGACGACTCGTGGACAGGCTCGGACATCCGTCCCGCGTCCTTGCTGCATCCAAAACCGAGCTAATGGAGGTAGGAGGCCTTTCCGAAAAGGCCGCTGAGGCTGTCTCGACTGCGGACTGGAGACCATTCGCAGAAGCCGAGATGGAACGCGTCTGCAAAGCCGGCATCGCGATAGTGACCATGACGGATCCTGCATATCCGCGAAACCTGAGGCAGACGCCTGATCCACCTCTGTTCTTGTATGTCAAGGGAAGCCTTCGAACAGAAGACGATAAGGCCGTGGCGATGGTAGGCACCAGAAACCCCACTCACTACGGCAAGGGCATCACGCTCCACCTCGCCTCCGAACTTGCCGCTGCAGGTGTGACGATAGTGAGCGGGATGGCGCGCGGCATTGACACGCAGGCGCACAAGGGCGCATTGGCGGCAAAAGGAAGGACCATAGCGGTGCTCGGCAGCGGCATCGACGTCCCCTACCCATACGAAAACAGGGGGTTGATGGAAGAGATCGCTTCTTCAGGCGCAGTCTTATCCGAAAACCCCTTAGGCACCCGGCCCGAGCCCGGCTACTTCCCTGCGAGAAACAGGATAATAAGCGGCCTGTCTCTGGGCACGGTGATAATAGAGGCGTCTGCAGACAGCGGCTCTCTCATCACAGCGGACTACACACTGAAACAAGGCAGACCACTCTTCGCGGTGCCGGGCAACATAGTATCACCTGCAAGCAAGGGTACGAACAGCCTCATAAAGAAAGGGGCCGTTTTAGTAGAATCTGCGGATGATATCCTTGTCGGCTTGTCCATCGACGGAGCGAAGCGCGGCGGTGACGCATCGAAAAACATCCCCGCACTCACCGAGGAAGAAGAGTCGGTATATTCCCGGCTCTCCGATGCCCCGAAACACATCGATGCCATCACTGTAGAGTGCAAAATCAGCCCGTCGAGGGCATCGATAATTCTCTTAGATCTGGAACTGAAAGGTCTTGCAAAACAACTGCCGGGGAAGTATTTTATAAGGGAAGTTTGAGACTATGCGGAGGTTATAGTGGACGAAAGAATGATGAGCCTGTTTTCTCTGATCGCAGAACAGGCAAGGAACGGAAGAGACCTCTTCGAGCGAGAAGAGGCGATAATTCAGGCATTGCTCAACACAGGATGCAGACTCGACGAGGCAGATGCAGCTCTGTCTCTCATGCAGACGCTGGCGCAGGAGCGCATAGATACCGTGGCCGGACGGCATGAGGAGCAGTCGTTGATGCGCACCATGAACAGGCAGGAACGCATGCGATTCAGCACCGAGGCGTTCGGCTTTCTATCGCGCCTCGTGCGGGTGGGTGTGCTCACAGAAGAGCAGAGAGAGGAGATCATCGAGAGGGCTATGACGGTATATCAGGGCAGGATAGACCTGCCTGAGATAAAGACGATAACCGCATCGCTCTTCTATGCGCCGGAGAACGAGTTCCCAACAGGCCGCACCACCGTCTGGAACTGATATAATAAACGTCATGAAATCACTCGTCGTAGTAGAATCGCCTGCAAAGGCGAAGACCATATCCAAGTACCTCGGCAAGGACTATACGGTCAAGGCCTCCGTAGGCCATATCATGGACCTCCCCAAGAGCAAGCTGGGCGTGGACATAGAGAAGGACTTCGAGCCGCACTACATCATCATCAAGGGAAAGGCGCAGGTGGTGAAGGAGCTCAAGTCCGCTGCGAAGAAGGCCGAGAGGGTCTTGATCGCGACAGACCCGGACCGCGAAGGCGAGGCCATCGCAGCCCATGTGGCGGATGTGGTCTCCGACGGCATGAAGAACGGTCGGATATATCGCGTCCTGTTCAATGAGATCACCAAAAAGGCCGTGCTCCAGGCCATAGAGAATCCCGGAAAGATAGATCTGAACAAGGTGGACGCCCAGCAGGCGAGGCGCGTCCTCGACAGGCTCGTGGGTTATCAGATCAGCCCCATCCTCTGGAAAAAGGTGCGCCGCGGTCTCTCGGCTGGCCGCGTCCAGTCTGTGGCGCTCAGGCTCATATGTGAGCGCGAGGCCGAGATAAAGGCCTTCGTGCCGGAGGAGTTCTGGTCTCTTACGGCGCATCTCGAGGCCCAACTGCCACCTCCGTTCGAGGCGAAGCTGATAAAAAAAGACGAGGAAAAGCTGAGGATAAAAAACAACGAAGAGGTACGGTCCATCCTCGCGAACCTCGAAGGCAAGACATATGTAGTCTCCAAGATAGAGAAGAAGGAGAGGCGCAGGAATCCAGTTCCGCCGTTCACCACGAGCAAGCTCCAACAGGAAGCAGGGAGGAAACTCGGATTCACGGCCAAAAGGACGATGGCAGTTGCCCAGTCCCTCTACGAGGGCGTGGATGTCGGGCCCGACGGCACAGTAGGACTCATCACGTACATGAGGACCGATTCCACCCGAGTAAGCAAAGAGGCCCAGGATGAAGCGCGGGAACTCATAGCCAAGAAATTCGGGAAGGACTTTCTGCCTGAAAGGCCGCCTGTATATGCAAGCTCAAAGACAGCGCAGGAGGCACACGAGGCGATCAGACCGACCTCGGTCATGCGCGAGCCGGATGCCGTTAAGAGATATCTCGAACCGGATCAATATAAACTCTATAAGCTGATCTGGAACAGATTCGTGGCAAGCCAGATGAACTCTGCTGTCATAGACCAAACCTCAGTGGACATAACAGCAGGCGGATATACATTCCGGGCCACCGGCTCCGTTATAAAGTTTCCAGGATTCCTCGCGGTGTACAGCGAGGAGCGGTCCGAAGACCAGCAGCCTGCAGAGGATGAAAACGGGGAGGCGGTCCTGCCGGCGCTCGTCGAGGGTGAGACGCTCAAACTCATCAAGCTCGACCCCAAGCAGCATTTCACTCAGCCGCCGCCCAGATACTCAGAGGCCTTGCTGGTCAAAACGCTCGAGGAAAAGGGCATAGGCAGGCCCAGCACCTACGCCGCTATCATATCCACCATACAGGAGCGCGATTACGTCACGAAGGTGGAAAACAGGTTCAGGCCGACGGAGCTCGGACTCCTTGTGAACGAGCTGCTTGTCAACCATTTCCCTGTTGTGATGGATGTCGCGTTCACCGCGAAGATGGAGGAGGAACTCGACAAGATCGAGGAAGGACAGCTCCGCTGGGTCCAGGCGGTGAGGGATTTCTATACTCCGTTCCAGGAAAGCCTCGAAAAGGCCCAGGCCGAGATGAAGAACGTAAAGGCCGAGCAGACAGAGACCGACATCGCCTGTGACAAATGCGGAAAACCGATGGTGATCAAGTGGGGCAGGAACGGCCAGTTCCTCGCGTGCTCAGGTTATCCGGAATGCAAAAACACCCGTCCCATCATACGCAAAGAGAACGGAGATATAGAGGCCGCGCCCGAAGAGAAGACCGATGAAAAATGCTCCAAGTGCGGCTCTCCCATGCTCGTGAAGCGCGGCAGGTTCGGAAAGTTCCTCGCCTGCTCCCGCTATCCTGAATGCAACTATACCCAAGGGATGTCCACCGGTGTGGCATGCCCGGAGGACGGCGGGAAGATAGTGGAGCGGAGATCAAGATACGGAAAGGTCTTCTACTCGTGCAGCAACTATCCTGACTGCAAGTTTGCCCTCTGGAACAAACCTGTCCCCAGGCCCTGCCCAAAATGCGGCGCACCGTTCCTCGTCGAAAAGTTTTCAAAGAAGACAGGGCCGTACATCGCATGCGAAAAGAAGGAATGCGGCTATAAGGAAGGGGCTGTGCCAGGAACCGATGAGAATTCGGAAAAAGACTGAGCCGCGCTGATTGATGGCACAAGTACTACTTTACGACAACATGCCCCATGGTCTGGACTTTTGTCTGGAAAGATGAAAATACCTCTGCAAGCCTCGAGACATCAGTAAGCGCCTTTTCGGAATAGCCGCTGCTTCTCGCCTCGCGTACCGACTCGAGCAGGCCGATTATATCACGCGATGTTTTGCGTATGGACTCGTCATTGCTCAAATCAGCCGCTGCATTCACAAATGCCTTTATTATCTCGAAGGTCCTCGAACCCTTCCGCCTGTCCATGAGCTGCCCGACAAAGGTGGTGTCTGCCATGGGGTTCAGGGACGAACCCGAGCCTGCCCCTGCCCCACCTGATGCAGCAGAGACTATCTTCATCGTCACGTCGAGCATCACCTTGTTCATCTGCAATGCCCCCATGTCAGGACCTGAGAATCCGCTGTTGCGATACATGGACCTGTCCATCTGTGCCTGGGCCATGCTGGAGGCGACTTGGGTCACTGCCCCCATTATCTCCCTCATCTGTCTGTCCGCCTCCGCAAGCCGCTTCGCATTGACCTGGGCAACGAATTTATCTATATCGGCGAAGCGTTGCTGCGCATCGAAATAGGCGTGCTTCTCGAGAAAATATGTCTTCACTCCTTCTTCGCTCTTTAGATAGTCCTCTACAAGCTCGATGTTCAACTTGGCCACAAGGGCCTTTCCGGTATGCCCCTGCTTCGTATATATATCTTTCAGCAGCCTATGGGCCTCGGCCTGGTACTGCTTGAGCCTGTAGGAAGCCGGGTTCCGCCTGTTCACGATATCAACCGCCCGCACGAGGTTTTTCTCTGCTTCCTCGAGATTGTTCTTTGCGATATACGCCCTGCTTAGGCCTATATACGAGCGCACGATCGCACCGAGCCGCTTGTTGTAATAGTATGGAAAACCGGAGATAGAGTCAATGCCGAGCACTGCAGTCGGAGATGTCTCCATCTGTTGAACGGCTTGCTTCAGGTCTTCTTGATATACGTTCAGGGGCTGATCGAACGATTCTTCGCGTCTCAGATATTCGATGTAGCGTGCAATGGCTGCATCCGGGTCGCGCACCTCCTCGGACTGGAGACTGCGCAGCGGAGCAATGCTGTTGTTCATGCTATGCGTCAGCTCAGAGCATGTCTTGCTCGTCACTGCGCAAGCGGACAAGAATGCGCTCAGAGCGGATACTATGCCCCAACGCATGATCATCCCGGCTTTCATGATACGCTCCTTTCAGGTAGGTCTTCACAAAATATCAACGCAAAGCCGCGTTTATCTTTCCGTTCTTCCCGAGCTCCTTCGCCATATCGTCGCGCATTTCCAAAAAAGCCTTTTTGAGGACCGTCTTCTGCCTGGCTGCATATAGCTGGGACATCGGCGCCCAGCCATTGTCGTCCCACATGGACATGCACGGCAGATCATCATGGAACCTGATATTGGAGGACCATATCCGCCGGTCCGGTTCCGTGGGTAGCGCCGCATATATATCCATATCCATCTCATGGTCCATGCACAGCACAGGTATCCCTACGGATCCGGCAAGCAGAAAGAGAATGGACTGTGGCGGAATGACCCAGAAAAAGGACGGCCCTCCCACATTATACTTATTGAGCCTGCCGGAGATGATGAGATCTGATTTAGGATAAAGCTCCGCCGCCTCATTCCAGTCGGCATATCTCACGGACTCGAAATAACCCGATGCAGCGAGCTCCGCGGCGAGCCACTTGGCCAGCCTGGACGGCATCGGCTCCACATTGTCTCGGATATGCGCGGAAGAATCCAGATTTCCGGCAGTGCCGGTGTATGAATACGGCTCGATGCCTTCAAAATCATCGCCCTCATCAAATGGGAGAACGAGCGCATTCAATCTCTTTTCGACTTGTATGCGTCCAGGTTCATTGGGGCTGTAACGCCAACTGCTCGGAGGAAGGTTCTTGACGCAACCTGACGACAAAAGCAGAAAAAATGAAATAAACCAGACTATTCCATGAGCCCGGCATTTGATGCTCAGATTCTCCATGTCTTCACCCCTTCAGATACGACCTTTGCGCCCACCTTTAAGGGTCTGTACATCTCGACATATAGCATATGATATGTAAGTTGTCAATCCGATAAACAAAAAACCTCAGCCGTCGCCCGTTTGAGGCATGGACGGCTGAGGATGGATATAAAAGTAGATGAGGTTGTCGTCGTAAGGCAGGCGCCTATATGGAACATCAATGGCAGTTCGAGCAGGGTGCGTTGGACTTCTGTATTACCTTCATCTTTTGATGGCCTCTGAGCTCATGGCACTGGTTGCAGTGAAGGTCTATGCCGAATTCGGTCCTGTGTTTTATATGGGGAAACCCGCCGGCCTTGCCCTCATACCTCGCTGCTGAATGGCACTTGAAACAGAAGAGCGCATCCGTCATCTTCACCGCCTTCACCTCATGCTCCTCCGCTTTCTTCTCATGCGGCATGGGCGGCATCGAAAAATTGCCGCATGCCGACAGGCCGAACAGCAGCGTCAACACGGGAACGTAGATATGTCTGTTCATCATATACACCCCTCTTCTCGGAATGTTCATGCTATTTTTTGCCCTTCTCTCCGTTCCCGCCGAAGAGATATTCATATTCAAGGGGATGTTTGTGCTTCAGTTCCTCGGTCGACATCCTGCCCGTGAGCCACAGCCAGTTCATCGGGAAATGCTCCGGCCTCAGGTGTTCATTGTAGAAGTGGATGAAGAGAATGAACACTATGGCCAAAAGCGCCTCGTCGCTGTGCATGATGAAGAGCACGTCCCATATCCAGTTGAGGCTCCACGAAGGAAAGAGGACCGAGACGGTCACTGGAAAGGCCAAGAACAGCCCGGACGTGCCGATTATGAACATGCCCCAGTACACAGCCCAATAGTCGAACTTCTGGAGATAGGTGAACTTGCCGAACTTGGGCCTTTCCTTAGAAAGTCCCAGATAGTACATGAAGTTCTGGATGAGGTCCATTACATCCTTCGGCATGGGTAGAAGCGAGAGCCTTGCACCCTTTTTCCGGAACTGGTTTATCAAGTAGAACTGGTGATAGATGAAGTCGAGTATCATGGTGATGCCCGCGATGCGGTGGATGATGCCCGCGGTCTTCGGGCCGCCCCATATCCTTATCCATGCGCTCGATGGCTCTGCATAGGCATATTTGAGTCCCCACCCTGTAAATGCCAAAAGCAGGAAGGTGGTGAACATGATGATATGCTGGATGCGTGCGGAGAGGTCGAACCTCTCTATCTCGGCAGGGATATGCTTATTCATGGCTGCCTCCTTTTCTGAAAAGACGATCGCGTATCTCGGCGAAGATGTCCAAGACCACATGCACAATGATGAATATAAAGACACTTATCGTCAGTATGATCAGTCCGATCTCCGCATAGTGGGCTATCGGATGGAGCGCCTGATGTGTGATCGCCGCTACGAACTTTGGTGTCGCTCCTGGATGGCACTTGGAGCAGGTCTTTATCTTGTTCTCTCCCACGACAGGGGATGCAGGATCCTTCTGGCTTTTTACGTCATGCGCACCGTGGCAGCTTGCGCATGAGGGAGCGCCGGTATGGCCGAGCGCGAGTTTCCTGCCGTGGAAGCTTTCGAGATAGCGCTCCATGACCAGGGGAGAGAATTTGTACTTCTCCGTCAACGCCTTATCTTCATGGCATGCGCCGCAGGTCTTGACAACATTGAAGTGATTGACCCTGGACTGTGTGCTTGTCTTGGGCTGGATCTCGTGGGGGGAGCCGTGGCAACTCGTGCAGACAGGGCCGTCGCCGGATTTCTTAGATATAACGCTCTTGCCGTGGACACTGGCCTTGTAATCCTTGTAGATGTCTTCATGGCATTTGACGCATGCCGCCTGGGCCACGGGGTCCACCTTGCTCTTGGCGGAAATCAGCTCAGCGAGCTCTGCGACAGGCCTGTCGACCTTTGATGCAGGAGGCTGATGCGGCTGATTGCCGAAGGCCATGTGGCATTCTACGCAGTCGAATGCGCCATGCACGGACTGGGAGAACTTCTCCTGGTCGATGTGGAGGTTTACGAGCACCCCCTTCTCCTTCTCGATCGTCCCCTGCATCGCTGCATGGCATGTCAGGCACACGGCTGCATCAGGGGCGGCGTCCGCCGGCTGAAACAAAAAACTGGCAAAAAGCAGCAAAAGCGATACAAGCCAATTTCTCATCACCCTCTCCTTTCAATCGAAGATACTTAATTGAGCTATAACGATGGAGAACGATATCACAATATAGAAAATTAAGCAAGCAGATTTTGCAAAGCTGTGGCTATAGACCGAGCTTCACTGTTTCACCCGTGCCTGTCCGCCTTCTCGGCTCCCAGACCCATCTCTTCATAATAATAAACCCTCACGAGATACAGGCCGCGGGCAGGCGCTGTCTTGACCGCCCTGCCTCTGTCTCGTAATGAGAGGATCGCGGCTACATCGTCGGGCCCGAGTCTTCCAAGGCCTGCCTCGACGAGCGTACCCGTGATATTCCGCGCCATGTGCATGAGGAAGGCATCCGCCTCTATATCTATTTCCATGAACTCTCCACGACTTCTGATCTCGATGCTGCGCACGGTCCGTTCGGTGCTCTTTGCCCCGCAGTCCGAGCTCCTGAAGGCTGCAAAGTCGTGCCGGCCAATGAGCGCCTCCGCAGCAGCTCGCATGCGCATAATATCCAGCGGCCTCGAGACATGCCAGGCGAGATCCATATATATGGCACTCGGCTGCCGACGATTCAAGATAATATAGCGATAGAGTTTGGCCAGGGCGCTGCGCCTCGCATGGAAATCCAGGGAGACTTCCTCCGAAGAAAGCACCCTGATGTCGGCAGGAAGCCGCCTGTTCAATGCGAAAGTCCATGCCGCGGCAGGTATGTTAGATGAGGTGAAGAAATTCGCCACATGGCCGAGGGCATGCACACCTGCATCCGTCCTTCCGGAGGAATATAGAGTCGCCTGTTCTCCGGCGACATCTTCTATGGCATGCTCGACCGTCTCCTGTATGGTGGGCAGTCCCGACCCCTGCTGAGACTGCCAGCCGTGATAGTTGGTGCCGCGGTATTCAAGGACGAGCTTGATATTGCGCGCATGACTCACAACCCCTGCCCCCTGACCCTTAACCCCTTTATTTTACTCTCCCAAATACGCCTTTTTGATGCCCGGGTCATCGGCAATCTTCGAAGACGGTCCGTGCATCACAATCCGTCCCGTTTCCATCACATATGCCCGATGCGCAAGTCTGAGCGCGGCCTTTGCATTCTGCTCGACGAGCAGCACTGTCGTACCTTGCTCGTTAATCTCTTTTATTATCTTGAATATCCTGCTGACCACTATCGGTGCAAGCCCGAGCGACGGCTCATCGAGCAAGATAAGCCTCGGCCTGGCCATCAACGCCCTGGCAATGGCGAGCATCTGCTGCTCCCCGCCGGAAAGCGTGCCAGCCAACTGCCTGCTGCGTTCGGCAAGCACAGGAAACATTTCATAGACCCTCTGGATATCACTCTCGAGATCGCCGCGCTTCCTTGAGAATGCGCCCATCTCGAGATTTTCTCTCACAGTGAGAAGCTGGAATATCCTCCGGCCTTCCGGCACCTGTGATATTCCGAGCCTTACGATCTCGTGCGGCGCGAGTCCGGCTATCTCTCTGCCTTCGAAGACTATCGAACCCGCCTGGAGACGGAGCGCGCCGGATATAGTCATGAGTGTAGTCGACTTGCCCGCTCCGTTTGCACCGATGATGGCGACTATCTCACCGCGTCCGACTTCCATGCTTATCCCTTTGAGGGCGTCGATCTTGCCGTAGGAAGCGGCCACGCCGGAGAGTCTAAGCATGGAGCGCCTCCTTGCCGAGGTACGCCTCTATGACAGCAGGATTCTGCTGGATGTCCTTCGGCCTACCCTCTGCTATCTTGACGCCGTGATCCAGCACCACCACCCTGTCGGATATCCCCATGACAACCTTCATGTCGTGCTCTATGATGATGATTGCAACCCCGTTGTCGCGGATTTTACGGATGAGATCCATGAGCTCGCCGGTCTCCTGCGGATTCATGCCGGCCGCAGGCTCATCGAGCAGCAGAAGATGCGGCTCCGTGCCAAGTGCACGCGCTATCTCGAGCCTTCTCTGATCGCCGTAGGGAAGGTTGGAGGCGAGTACATCCTGCCTGTCTCCGAGCCCGACGAACCTCAATATGTCCATGGCCCTATACGTCGTGTCTCTTTCCTCATTCCGGACCTTCCTCGTTCTCAAAAGAGCTCCAATGACGCCTGCGTTTGTGCGGCAGTAAGCCGCGGCCATCACATTCTCCAGACATGTCATGCCGCCGAACAGCCGTATGTTCTGAAACGTACGCGCAATACCCATGGCGGTTATTTCGTGGGGGGGCATTCCGGTAATATCATGGTTGTGGAACATGACATGGCCTGCGGTCGGCAGATACATGCCTGTGATGCAGTTGAAGAGGGTGGTCTTTCCGGCTCCGTTCGGGCCGATGATGCTCACAATCCTCTCCTGCTCCACGCGCATGTCAACGCTGTCTAAGGCCTTCAAGCCGCCGAAGTGCATTGTAAGATTTTTTGTCTCGAATAGAAGCATAACGCCTATTGTATCAAGAAACGAATAACTCCACTGATGCAATCAGGAATCCGTCCATCCTGTCATTTTTCAGCCCGATAGCCGCGGGCATTTCATATCTCCCCAGAATACACAATCCCTGACGCAGTGTACGGTTCGGGCATGCCTTTATTGAATGCGATGATTCTTTATGGATTATGCCATCTTCATCCGCGACATTCGCATATCCGTGCCTTCCGTGACCGCTCATATTATCTCCTCCTTGCGGCGACTCCAAGCAGGCCCTGGGGCCGGAAGATCATCATAAGCACCATGGCGAATCCGAAGGCGAGCATGCGATAGTCATGGAATTCGCGGAACGCCTCGGGCAGGACTATCAAGAGGAATGCGCCGAGTATGATGCCCGGGATGCTGCCCATGCCGCCCAGCACCACCATGCACAATATCATCACGGACTCGAGAAACGTAAAGCTCTCCGGAGAAATGAATCCCATCTTTGCAGCAAAGAAGACACCTGCGAGACCTGCAAAGGCCGAGCCGAGCACAGAGGCGAGTATCTTCAATCTGAATGTATTTATGCCCATGGCCTCTGCGGCGATCTCGTCTTCCCTAATCGCGACCCATGCCCTCCCGATTCTGGAATGCATCAGACGCCTGATGCCGAAGACGGATATGATTGCGATTGCGAGTATGAGGTAGTAAAAGTCCAGTGGTCCGGACAGCACATGCCCTGCTACAGCCGGCCTCGAGATGCCGGATATGCCGTTCTGTCCGCCAGTGACGCGGTTCCAGTTATTTAGGACTATTCGTGTTATCTCTCCGAGCCCGAGTGTGACAATGGCGAAGTAGTCTCCCCTGAGCCTCAATGTAACGAGTCCAATGACAGCGGCGGATCCCGCGGCTGCGAGCGCGCCCACCAAAAGTCCCGGCCAGAACGAAAGGCCGAGACGCGTATTCAGAACGGCATACGAATAGGCGCCGACTGCGTAGAATGCCACATAGCCGAGGTTCAGGAGTCCTGCCTGTCCTACTATGATATTGAGACCCAAGGCCAGGACGACATACATGCAGGCTAGCGTCATGACGTCGCGCTGATAATCGCTCTGAAACTGCGGTATGATTAGGAGCAAAAGGACGAAGACATACGGCAGGACCGACCTCGCTCCTACTTGAATCCCCTTGGTAACGAGAGATATCGTCTCGTGCCAGCGCGACACAGATGCCTTGACCGCCTGTCGGACAGGACCTGCCTCGAGCAGCATCCAGAGCGCAATGCCGAGTGCAGCGGCGACTGCTATCTTCATGGCGTCAGCAGCGCCCGTGAAAGGGAACATCAGCACCCATGCCCAGATAGGCACTGCCGCAGCCTTGATATATTTAGCTGCTTTTTCAGACAGAAAGGCCATAACGGAAGAGGATTATCGCATAAACCCCATTGAAATTCAATAGATATGTATCTACGGAGGGAACCGTCTCAAATGGACGTCATGCGCAATGAGACATTCAGTGTCATATCTCCCGGACTTGCTCGAAGCGGTATGACGAGTGTTTCGAGGTCGATGCCGTTAGCGAATGAGAGGTTAGAGCCTGTAAATATCAGCGGAGGGCTCAAGCGGAAGGAAAACCCCTGATCATTCAGGGCCGAGACGCCGCGCGCCACTACCATATTGGCGAATTCCATCAATGTATCCAGCACGAATCCGTCGATTTCGGTGAATTTTTCCTGGTTCATCGTCTCTGCCATGGAAAGCGCGGTCTCCCTGCCCATTTCTAGTATGACCCTGCCGTCCACCTCTCCGGCCATGCCTATGACCGCGGCAACCTCCATGCTCGGAGATGAGCTGCTCCTCAGGCTCAGCGCACCGCGTTCGACCGGACCGCCTGTAAGCTCTCTGAGTACGGTGACAGCGGAATTGACGATCGGATCAATATAATCGAGCCGCATAGCCCACCTCGACTTCCAAATCTTGAGCCCGAATCCGGAACGAATACGGCTTTCAAAACGCTCTGTACTTATCCGAGATCCGGCATTTGAATTCTTGGAATTTTCCTGCTCAGTGCGTCAATACGAAACGCACGATCTCCTCCAGAGGCACATTTTGCACGGGCTTCGTTATGAAGTGCTTTGCACCCCTCTTGATTGCATTCTTTACAAGATCGTTATGACCGAGCGATGATACCATGACCACTCTCGCAGAGCTGTCATCCTTCAGGATCATGTCCAGGGCGTCCATACCTTCCATCCCCGGCATAGTGATATCCATGAACACTATATCGGGCTTGAGCCTCCTGTATTGGTTTACCGCATCCTCGCCAGATACGGCCTCGCCCACGAGCCTTCCGCCGATGCCTGCGAGCACCTTTATCAGAGCCTTTCTCGCGAATTCGGAGTCATCAACCACCAGATAGTTGAAGGTCTTCCGGCCGACTTCAGACATACGCATTCACCCCCTTTAACAGCTCAGTGAGCCTCTCCGGTATCTCTTCGAGCGGAAGTATTTCGTCCACGTGTCCCATATCGATTGCCGCCTTCGGCATGCCGAATACCACGCAGGTCTCCTCGTTCTGAGCGATAGTATGGCCGCCCAGCGCCTTGATCTTTCCGAGACCCCTTGCACCGTCAACGCCCATTCCCGTCATTATCACGCCGATACCTTCCGAGCCGAACTCCTCGGACACCGAATCGAAAAGGACATCGGCAGACGGCCGGTGGCCGTTCACAGGCGGAGCGGATGAAAGCACGGCAACCCCGGCCTTTCCGATCCTCGCCACCTTCAGGTGTCTGCTCCCCGGCGCGATAAGGGCCGTGCCGGGCATGAGCTGGTCGCCCTCCGATGCCTCCTTGACGCGGATGTTGCATGCCTGATTCAGCCGATTCGCGAATGCCGCTGTAAACCCCTCGGGCATATGCTGAACAATCAGCACGCATGCGGGCAGATCAGCGGGCAGCTTGGGCAGAATGCAGCTTATTGCATTAGGCCCGCCTGTGGATACACCTATTGCAACCACCTTCTTGAGCCCTACCGATGGTACATCCTTCCTTATAGAAACAGCCTGCCTAAAAACATCTTGTTTAAGGACAGGCCGCGGCATCTTGTGTACAGACACCCTGCTGGCGGCCTTTACCTTTTGAATCAGCTCGTCCGCTATCTCGTTGATATGGAGCGATATGGCGTCTTTCGGCTTGGTGATGAAGTCCACCGCGCCCAGGGCAAGGCCTTCGAGTGTGAGCGCACCGCCTTTGGTGGTGAGAGAGCTCACCAGTACGACAGGGATGGAGTAGTCGTTCACGATATATCTGAGCGCAGTGAGTCCGTCCATCCGGGGCATGTCGAGATCTAGGGTTATCACATCCGGCCTGGACTGCGGTATCTTCTTGAGAGCGAAGAGACCGTCCATGGCCGTGCTTACGACCTCAATGCCCGGATCTTTTTCGAGAATCTCGGTGATGAGTTTGCGCATCAGCGCAGAGTCATCCACAACCATTACCCGTATCTTGCGCATATTCACCCTTTGACTGCGTATAAGAACATGGGTTAGTTGCCCTTTGCCCTTTGCCCCTGCGTCTTTATTGCCTCGCGCCTCATCTCCCTGGCGATGAGGGCCGGCGCATCTAGTATAAGGACCACCTTTCCGTTTCCGAGTATGGACGCGCCGGATGCGCAGTTCACCGTGCCCCAGTGATTGTCGAGGGCCTTTATAACGAGCTCTTGCTGGCCCACGAGCCCGTCCACAAGTAGTCCATACAGCTTCTCGCCGAGTCCGACCACTATCACGAACCGCCGCCTGCCTATATTCATAGAGCTGTTTCCTCCGGCGGGCATGAACGCCTCGGAAAGATTTATGAGGCTTATGACCCTGTCTCTGAATCGCAGGACCGTCTTCCCGTTCACAGTCTCCAACTCTTTCTCGCGTATCCTCAATATCTTCTCGATGGATGTCATGGGAATGGCGAAGAGCCTGTCTGCGACGGTAAAGAGCATCGCCCTGATTATCGCAAGCGTCAGCGGCAGCCTGAGCGTGAAGGTCGTGCCGCTTCCGGGTTTGGAGCGCACCTGTATCCTGCCGCGCAGGGATTCGATTGTGGTCCTCACAATATCCATGCCGAAACCTCGACCAGAAATATCCGTCACTACGTCCGCAGTGCTGAATCCGGAGAGGAATATCAGGTCGAGGGCTTCTTCGTCGCTCATCCGCTCCGCCTCTTCCTGCGTCTTGAAGCCGCGCTCTATCGCCTTCTTCCTGAGGCGTCCCGGATCGAGGCCTGCACCGTCGTCCTCCACCTCTATGACTATCTGGTTACCCTCGTGGTCGGCCCGCAGTGTGATTGTACCGGTCTTCTGCTTGCCCGCCTTTTCCCGATCTTCAGGCGGCTCTATGCCGTGATCCACGGCATTGCGCACAAGATGGATCAGGGGCTCTCCTATGACATCGAGAATACTCTTGTCGAGCTCGGTCTTCTCTCCCTCCATGACGAGTCGGACCTGCTTTCCCTTCTCCATGGCCAGGTCTCTTACGACGCGGGGGAACTTTCTGAATACCTGTGAGATGGGAAGCATCCTTATCTTCATCACATTCTTCTGGAGCTGTGAGAGCGTCTTCTCCATGAATGCATTCGCATCGTCGAGCCGCTTGACCACGCCGTTTTTCTTGTAGCGCTCCTCTATCTCTGCAAGGGCCTGGCTGACCATGGACCTGGCGATTACAAGCTCTCCAACGAGGTTCAATATCTTGTCGACCCTCTGGGCCTCGACCCTGAGCATATGTGCGGCATCGTCTCTGATGTACGACTTCTGTTCCGGCGCCTGCTGAGG
>JBBIMH010000024.1:0-22508 GCA_037444505.1 Nitrospirota bacterium
GCGAATGAACGAATACGCCAGGACAATGGCGGAGACAATGGGCCTTCCCGCTGCTCTCACGAATGCTATATCATATTCCGCGCAGCTTCATGACGTCGGCAAGATATACATACATCCCGATGTGCTGTTCAAGCCGCTGAGGCTCACCCCGCATGAATATGAGGCGGTCAAGAGGCACCCTGCCATTGGCGCGAGGGTGCTCGGTGACGCCCGGTACCTTCAAGTCGCCAAAAATATCGCCCTTACGCATCACGAGTGCTGGGACGGGAGCGGCTATCCGTCGGGTCTTTCAGCAGGCGCCATCCCCATAGAGGGGGCGATCGTAAAACTCGCAGATGTCTATGACGCCCTGAGAACTATGCATGCCTACAAGAAGGCATATTCGCACAAGGACGCCTGTCGCTTGATCCTCGAAGGCGGGGGCGACGACTTCCATGAGATCCGGCCGTCTCATTTCCATCCTGATGTCCTGAGCGCATTCGAAAAAAGGGCGGATGTGTTCGACGAAATCTACAATACAGTATCTGCCTGAAAAAAGCGACGCGGAAGAGGCGTGTTCCATCACATGACAGCGCCGGGGGTTTATACACGATTCGGGCTGCCATGACAAATGACATATATCGGTCCCGCGCGTTTCACCGGGGGTAGTAGGCGTACGAAAAAAGTTCTTGCCCGCCAATTCAGTTTAATATATACTTTAAATATGCAAGGTATATATAAAGAATATATTAGGTCTCTTGAAGGGCCCATCAGGGAGTCCGTTGCAAAAGGCCGTTCAGTGCTGCTCCTGGGGCCGCGCCAGACTGGAAAGACCACGTTGGTCAAACGGTGCCTGGTCGGCGTAAAAGGCGTCGTGGAATATCCCTTCCAGGACCCTTCGGTTCGTATAGAGATGGAGCGGGACCCTGGAGCGCTCATCAGGCAGATATCTGCCAAGCCCGGCAGGCCGATCGTGTTCCTCGATGAGGCCCAAAAGGTCCCTGAAATCTTCGACAGCGTGCAGCACCTCATAGACGAAAGAAAAGCATCGTTTATCATTACCGGCTCATCGGCGCGGAAGCTTCGTAGAAAGGGCGTGAACCTGCTCCCGGGCCGCGTGAGGACATCCCGACTCGACCCTCTGCAATGGGCTGAGTTCGGCTGGTGTAAAGAACGTGATGAGGCGCTTATCGCCCTACCGAACTGTAACGCTATCAAAGGCTTTTCCTTCGAGAAGTCCCTGATCTTCGGATCGCTTCCAGGCGTCGTCCGTCTGGCCGAGGACCGGGATCGCGCCGACATACTCAAGTCTTACACGCAGGTCTATCTCGAAGAGGAGATCCGCGCGGAGGCGCTAAGCAGGAAGGTCGGGCAGTTCGGGACGTTTCTTGAGCTTGCGGCCCGGGAATCGGGGTCGAACCCCAATCTGACCAAGCTCTCCCTTGAATCCGGCGTAAGCGTGCCTACGATCAAGGAGTATTACAGCATCCTCGAAGACACGCTCGTGGTGGAGAAGATCACGCCGTATCTCAAGAACGCCAGAAAGCGGATCCTCACGTCTCCGCGCTATTACTTTTTCGACCTCGGCGTACGGAACGCGCTTGCCCGTGTGCCGCTGACGGAGGAACTTGTTAACGCGGACAAAGGCCGTCTCTTTGAGCATGCGGTTATCCTCGAGCTTATCCGGAGGATCCGGGCGAGAAACCTGGACTACACGGTTCACTACTGGCGTACGGGTGGAGGGGCTGAAGTGGACTGTGTTATAGACACCGGGGCAACGATCATTCCCATCGAGATCAAGGCAACGGCGAAAGTCACTATGGCTTCCCTGCGCGGACTCATGAGTTTTCTGGATACGTATAAGAGGAAGGTGAAACAGGCGTATGTGGTGACGACCGGCAGGATGCCGGAAAAGCTCACGGACAAGGTGTTGGCTGTTCCATGGAGATATCTGTAGCACGGAACATGAACGTAGTAGATCCGCGGCCCCCGCAACCTGAACCAGTCATGTTGGCATGTCCCGATGGACCCATAGCCGTTTCTGTTTGACAATGCATGGTCGATAGTTTATTATCACGACACGCGAGAGGGGTGCGATGCAGACCATTGCTTCACTCAAGGAAGGCGACTGGGTGGATGAGGTATATCTCGTCACTTCCAAACAGGTGTCAACGGCGAAGAACGGCGTTACGTATCTGTCTTTGAAGCTCGCGGACAAGACGGGCGAGATAGACGGAAAACTCTGGGACAACGCCGAGGAGACGGCGTCCAGGTTCCAGCGGGACGACTTCATCCGCGTCAAGGGCATAGCCGCCAATTATCAGGGCGCCATGCAGATAAAGATGAAGTCGCTCGAAAAGGTGGATGACTCTAAGGTGGATCTCGCCAACTTCGTCCAGTCTTCGTCCCGAGACCCCGAAGAGTTGGAGAAAGAGCTCCGCTCCATCTGCTCTGCCGTGCGGGATCCGCATCTTAGGCGTCTTCTGGATGCCTTCTTCGG
The DNA here is from genome assembly GCA_037444505.1 of Nitrospirota bacterium. Taxonomy (GTDB): domain Bacteria; phylum Nitrospirota; class UBA9217; order UBA9217; family UBA9217; genus JBBIMH01. The sequence continues at coordinate 2,480 of JBBIMH010000024.1, forward strand.
CGACAGGCAGTTCATGGAGGCCTTCAAGCGCGCGCCTGCCGCAAAGACACTTCATCACAATTACATCGGCGGTCTGATCGAGCATGTAATCGAGCTCGTCAAGCTCTGTCGTGATGTCGCCGGACATTTCACCTCGATAGATATCGACCTCCTCACCGTCGGCGCCTTTATACACGACATAGGCAAGGTGAAGGAGCTTTCCGTGAGGAAGACAATCGAATATTCAACAGAAGGCAGACTCATCGGCCATATCTCCCTGGGTTACGAGATGCTGGAGGAGAAGATATCGAGCCTGCCGCGCTTCCCAGAAGAGACCGCCATGCTGCTCAAGCACATTATTCTGTCCCACCACGGAGAATACGAGTTCGGCTCGCCGAAGCGGCCAAAGATACAGGAGGCGATCATCATCAACTATCTGGATGACTTGACCGCGAAGCTGAACAACTTTCAGGCGACCATAAAGAAGGAGAATGTCGCCGAGGGCGGCTGGACGAACTACAGCAAGATGCACGACCGCTATCTATATCGTCAGATGACGGTCGCGGGTGATGATGCCGATAACGATCGACAGGGCGGCCTGACAGAGAGGCTGCCGCTTGAGATGTAGGTGCAAAAGAAAGGGGCATAGGACTGCGGTGTCGCTTTCGGGGCTTTGCCGTGGGGCTTACGAGCCATCGGATTAACCGCCCCTTTTATCGATTCAATCTCCATGACCATCGCATAGACAAGAGGTTTGGATGTTAAGTGTACTTCGCACATTGAGCGACGGGCTCGCCAAGACAAGAAAGAATCTTGCGGATAGAATCGGCTCCATTGTCCTCGGAGACAAGATAGACGAGGCGCTGCTCGACGAGCTCGAGGAGGCCCTTATATCTTCCGATATGGGGGCCCTTACAGCGTCTTCCGTGCTGAAGGACTTGAGAGAGAGGTTTAAACGGAAAGAGCTTTCCAGGCCTGAAGAGGTTAAGGCGCGTCTCAGGCGACTACTGCTCGACATATTGGAGCCTGTCTCCGTCAGGTTTTCCGTTGATGCATCTCCATACACCATCCTCGTCGTGGGGGTGAACGGCACCGGAAAGACAACGACCATCGGGAAGCTCGCCTATCGGCTGAAAGGAGAAGGCAAGAAGGTGATCCTTGCCGCGGCGGATACGTTTCGTGCCGCTGCAAGCGAGCAGCTTTCCATCTGGGGCGAGAGGGCCGGCATGCCTGTCATCAAACATCAGGAGGGTGCGGATCCGGGTGCGGTGGTGTTCGATGCAATCGCCGCGACCAAGGCCCGCTCAGTCGATGTGTTGATCGTCGACACCGCGGGCAGGCTGCACACGAAATCCAATCTGATGGAGGAGCTCAAGAAGATAAGGCGCATCATGGCGAGGGAGATTTCAGGCGCGCCGCACGAGGTGCTGCTCGTGCTCGACGCCAATACAGGGCAGAACGCACTTGTCCAGGCAAAGATGTTCAATGAGGCGGTGGGTGTGACTGGCATTGCGCTCACAAAGCTCGACGGCACGCCCAAAGGCGGCATCGTTTTCGCCATCGCGAAAGAGCTTTCGATCCCAGTGAAGTTCATCGGCATCGGCGAGGCGGTTGAGGACCTTAGGGATTTCGACCCGAAGGAATTTGTGGAAGCGGTGCTTTAAAAGAGTGACGAAATCCAGGATGAATTCCGCGCCGAGGCCGTTTATATAGGCTCAGGGATTCGGGGATCGTGATTCGGGATGTGTATCTATGGAGCGCGTTCAGGTAGAGATATTCGGCAACATCTACAGCATCAGGGGCGCTGCAGACGCCGCCCATATAAAGGAACTCGCCTCGTTCGTGGACGCCAAGATGAGCGAGGTGCAGAAGGCCACCGGCACAGGCGACCCTCTCAGGGTCGCCATATTGACGGCGCTCACCATCGCAGACGAGCTGCATCTCTTGAAGGCGGAACATAAAGGTCTCGAAGAGACCACTGCAAGAGGGCTGAAGCGCTTGCTCGAGCTTACAGAGGCCTCCCCAAAAATATAGATACTAAGCCTCGCCCATTAGGGCCTTCTCATCTCCTACCCCTCTGGCCTCAATATATCGGATTTGTGAGAAATTTCTCCACCCGAGCTGAAAACTGTTTTTTATTTTATCCTTGCCATTTTTTGTCATTTTTGGTATATAGTACTTAGCTAAAAGACGCTCCCCTGGGTTGTGCGTGACAGATATAAACTTGATCCTCGTGAAAAAAATAAAACGGGAGCCGTCTCTCGAAAGGGTGAGCATGCCCAGACAGGACTGGGTAGCCTAACTTTCGATATGGCGCCCACCTGGTTCAAGCCAGGTTCAGGTTTATCTGCACGGCAACCGCGGGGGACTTTTTATATATCTCTTTCCACCGTGGCGAACACGACCGATTTGTTCAAGGTCTTTCGATATATATAAAGACAAGAATCGCGTCTTATGAAAGGAGCGGCAAGTAAGGACGGCTCCGGCGCGTGACAGTGAATAAGAATAAGCGGCAGGTCGCAGCGATGACATGGAAACAACAGGGATGTCGGCCTTCCGCGACCTCTAAGTTTTGAATCTCAGCAAGGCTGTAATTCATGCTTCACAAAGACAGACGGCAATGCAGATAAACAAAAATAGGTTGGAGATAACAGATGTATCCAATGACAAAGGCTGGAGACGGGCATCCATACCTGCCTTTGCGCGGCGCTCCGGCCATGTTCCCGGAAGAGTGGATAGAGCCGTTACAGCCTGCCCTGCCGTTTGAATCCTGTCTGAGGTTTTGATCTCTGTCGCCCGCCGCATGCCTTCCCGAAGCACGCTGTGTGTTCCAGGAAACAGGCAGAAATACCGCTTTTGAGGGATGAACCAGACGATCGTACTGCGCCTCTCGCATGGCGTATGAGGCCCAGGACGATTTCTGAATTCGTGGGTCAGCAGCATATCCTCGGCCCGGGGAAGCTGTTGCGCCGCGCCATAGAGTCAGACAGGCTCGCATCACTCATCCTCTATGGTCCGCCCGGATGCGGCAAGACCGCGCTCGCATATCTCATAGCGGAGATCAGCCGGGCCAAGTTCGAGTCCCTCAATGCGGTCACCTCCGGGGTGGCGGATATCAGACGCGCGGTTCAGGATGCGGCGGTCGAGAGGGGGCGGGGCGGCCGCAGGACGATCCTCTTCATCGACGAGATACATCGTTTCAATCGAAGCCAGCAGGATGCGCTGCTTCCGGACGTGGAGCGCGGGAACATCATACTCATCGGCGCATCCACGCAGAATCCGTTCTTCTCCATCATACCGGCCCTCTCTTCGCGCTCACAGATATTCGAACTCAAGCCGTTGAACGACGAAGACCTGCGCACCCTCCTCCTTCGCGCCCTTTCAGACAAGGACAGGGGGCTTGGGAATTACCGTGTAAGACTGACGGACGACGCCATAAAATTCATCATATCACGCTCCAATGGAGACGCAAGGAGGGCGCTCAATGCGCTCGAGATCGGAGTGCTCTCCACAGCGCCCGGTCCGGACGGCGTCATCGTCTACGACATCCCTACCGCCCAAGAATCCATCCAGAAAAAGGCCCTGGCCTATGACGAAGACGAGCACTACGACACCATCTCTGCGTTCATAAAGAGCATGAGGGGCAGCGACCCCGACGCCACGCTCTACTGGATGGCGAAGATGCTCGTTGCGGGAGAGGATCCGCTATTCATCGCTCGGAGAATACTAATATGCGCGAGTGAGGATGTGGGCAATGCGGATCCGCTCGGCCTCGTCGTTGCAACCGCGGCCTACGAGGCCGTCGAGCGCATCGGGATGCCTGAGGCGGCCATCCCTCTCGCCCAGGCCGCGACATACGTCGCAGCGGCGCCGAAGAGCAATGCAGCCTATGTAGCGATAAAAGAGGCCATGGACGACATAGAGCAGGGCAGGCTCATGCCCGTACCGGACCACCTCAGGGATGCGCACTACAAGGGGGCGGCGAGGCTGGGCAGGGGAAAGGGATACAAGTATCCGCACGACTACCCAGATCATTACGTAAAGCAGGAATACCTCCCGCAGAAGCGGGAATACTATAGACCCACGGAACAGGGCGAGGAGAAGAAGATAAAGGAACGACTCGCCCGACTGAAGGAACGGAATCGAGGAGGATGAATATAATGGTTGAGTATGCGGTCATATTGATTATAGGGCTGGCGGCAGGTGCAGGCCTGGGAATAGCCCTGAAAGGCAGGACCCTGTCGAAAAGGTTGCGCGATGTTGAGGCGGAGGCTGCGCGTATCATCGCCGATGCGGAGAGAAAGGCCGAGACGAAGCGCAAGGAGGCCGCGCTCGAGGCCAAGGACAGGCTGTATCAGGCTCGTGCGGAATTCGAGCGCGAGTCGCGTGAAAAAAGGCAGGAGCTACAGAACCATGAGCGGCGGCTTGCGCAGAGAGAGGAGAACCTCGAAAAGAAGCTCGATGCGATAGAAAAGCGCGAGGCGGATGCCGCGAGGCGGGAGCGGGAGATAGCTGCACGCGAGAGGGTTGCACAGGAGAAGGAGGAACGCTACGAAAAGGGCCTCAAGGAGCAGCGCCAGATGCTCGAGAAGATTGCGAACATGACCGCCGAGGAGGCGAAGAGGCAGCTCATGGTCATGATGGAAGATGAGGCCCGCTATGAGGCGGCCAAGACTATAAAGAGGATCGAGGACGAGGCCAAGGAGGAGGCGGATAAGAAGGCGAAGAGCATAATCAGCACGGCCATCCAGCGATATGCAAGCGACTATGTGGCCGAGGCCACGGTTTCCGTAGTCCCGCTTCCGAACGATGAAATGAAGGGTCGTATCATAGGCCGCGAGGGCAGGAATATCAGGGCGCTCGAGGCGGCCACGGGCATAGACCTGATCATCGACGACACCCCTGAGGCGGTAACGCTTTCGTGCTACGACCCCCTGAGAAGGGAGATCGCCAGGCTTACCATAGAGCGGCTCATTGCAGACGGCCGCATCCATCCCGCGAGGATAGAGGAAGTCGCGGAGAAGGTGAAGAAAGATCTCGACATCGCGATGAAAGAAGAGGGTGAGAAGGCAGTATTCGATCTCGGTCTGCACAATCTGCATCCGGAGCTCATAAAGCTTGTCGGCAGGCTGCGCTACCGCACGAGCTACGGCCAGAACGTGCTGATGCACTCCCGGGAGGTGGCCTATTTTGCAGGTATCATGGCCGCCGAGCTGGGTTGCGACCAGAAACTTGCACGCAGGGCGGGGTTGCTCCATGACATTGGCAAGGCCGTGGATCATGAGGTGGAAGGCACTCATCCCGGCATAGGCGCGGACCTCGCCAAGAAATACGGCGAATCACCGAAGGTAATAAACGCCATTCTGAGCCATCATGGAGATGCAGAAGCGGTCTGTGTCGAATCCGTGCTTGTGGCCGCCGCCGATGCCCTGTCTGCGAGCAGGCCAGGCGTGCGCCGTGAGACGCTCGAGAGCTACTTGAAGAGGCTCGAGAAGCTCGAGGAGGTGGCGAACTCCTTCAAGGGCGTCGAGAAGTCATATGCCATACAGGCGGGAAGAGAGATAAGGATCATAGTGAAGCCCGAAGACCTTTCGGACGCGCATTCGGCCCAGCTTTCGCGCGACATCGCGAAACGCATAGAGCAGGAGCTGACATACCCCGGCCAGATAAAGGTCACGGTTGTGCGCGAGAGCAGGTATGTCGAGTATGCGAAGTAATGAGCAATGGGCAAAGTCTGCGGACTCTCTTTGAGTTCTGCAGCTCATCTTATGCCCCTGCCGAACAATGGAAACGCGTGAAAACCCGGCTCATCACGTTTTTGGGTGTAGGCCTGTATGCCCTGCCATGCTTTGTCTGAAATTATAATCTGCACGATTATACGCGATGAGCCGAAAATCCGAAGGAGCAAGGTTTGAAAGTATTATTCATCGGCGATATCATAGGCGAGCCCGGAAGGAAGATGGTCAAGGCGAGCATGAAGGATCTTGCGGAGAGGCATAGACCGGATCTCGTGCTTGCAAACGGCGAGAACGCAGCGGGCGGGTTCGGCATCACGCCGGACATCGCAGAGGAGTTGTTCTCGCTCGGCATCCATGTGCTTTCATCCGGCAATCATGTCTGGGACAAGAAGGAGATCGAGCCGTATATTTCTAAACAGGACCGCCTCATCAGACCCGCCAACTATCCGGAAGGCAATCCGGGCTTCGGCAGCGTGATTGTGTCCACATCCGCGGGAAAGGCGGCGGTATTGAACCTTGAGGGACGGGTGTTCATGTCCAACCTCGACGACCCGTTTCGCACCGCTGACAGGGAAATAGAGGCACTCAAGAAAGAAACGGCTGTAATCATAATCGACTTCCATGCAGAGGCGAGCTCTGAAAAGGCCGCCCTTGCCTGGTATCTCGACGGCAGGGTGAGCGCCGTCATAGGGACGCATACTCACGTCCAGACCGCTGATGAGCGGATCCTCCCCGGCGGGACAGCCTTTATTACGGATGTAGGGATGACAGGGCCGACTGACTCCGTCATAGGCGTGAAGAAGGAGGAAGCAATCGCGCGTTTTCTCTACCAGAGTCCCCGCAGGTTCACGATCCCGAAGGGTCCGGTGCATCTCGATGCAGCAGTCATGGAGATAGACGCGACGACCGGCAAGGCGCTCTCGATAGAGAGGATACGGATTAAATAATCGGATCGTTGAATGGACGGCGGCATGGAAAACGAAACGCGATGGACGCGTATCCTGACAGTCACCCAGCTTACGGCCCTGATTAAGGGCCTTCTCGAGGAGGGCCTCCCAGAGGTCTGGGTCGTGGGAGAGATATCCAATCTCCGCGCCCCGCAATCCGGGCACGCCTATTTCACGCTCAAGGATGAGCACAGCCAGATAAATGCGGTGCTGTTCCGCTCCAGCCAGAGGTTTCTGAAGTTTACCCTCAAGCATGGAATGCAGGTTATCTGCCGCGGAAGGATAAATGTCTATGAACCCCGCGGCGAATACCAGATCGTCGTGGAGTATATCGAGCCGAAGGGGCTCGGCGCACTGCAGCAGGCCTTCGAGGAGCTGAAGGCAAGGCTCTCGGAGGAAGGCCTGTTCGATCATGCTCATAAGAAACCGCTTCCGCTCCTTCCATCCAAAATAGGGATAATCACCTCGCCTACAGGGGCGGCCATCAGGGACATGCTCCGGGTCATCCGGCGCAGGCACCCGAGACTGCATATACTTCTATATCCAGTGGCTGTCCAAGGTCCTTCTGCTGCGCCGGAGATAGTGGAGGCCCTCTCGTATTTCAATTCAGAGCGGAATGTGGACGTGATTATCCTGGGCCGGGGAGGCGGCTCTCTCGAGGACCTCTGGGCGTTCAATGAAGAGCCTGTTGCGAGGGCGATATACGCCTCGAGGATCCCGGTGATATCAGCAGTAGGCCACGAGACGGATTATACAATATCCGACTTCGTTGCAGATCTGAGGGCGCCCACTCCGTCCGCCGCGGCAGAGATGGTGGTTGATACGGAAGAGGGGTTCCGCGAGGCCATAGAGTCGTTCGAGGCGAGGCTCGCAAGGGCGATGAAGCGGCTGCTCGAGATGGCGAGGTCCGGGCTTCGTGAGAAGACACGGCTGCTCATAGATCCCAAGAAGAGGCTCGAGCAGTACAGCCAGCGCGTGGATGAGCTTTTGGCCAGAATGGCGAACGGACTCAATAATCTTATAAAACGCGACAGGGCGAGGCTCGCAGCGCTCCTGTCCGGACTGGACCATCTGAACCCCGCGGCGATACTCTCGAGGGGCTACAGCATCACAAAGAAGCTTCCTGAAGAGAGGATACTCACCGACGCCGGAGCAGTGCAGCAGGGAGACATGATAAGCACGAGGCTCGCACGGGGCATCATAATTTCGAGGGTCGAAGGCCGCGATTTGGGTTGATTTACAGGCCGTATTTTGTATATAATAAATCCTTCCGGGAGAAAGGTGAGACGGATCAATCCATGGCTGAAAAGAGGTTCGAGACCGCGCTCGCCAGGCTCGAAGAGATAGTGCAGGCGCTCGAGAAGGGAGAGCTTCCTCTCGAGCAGTCTCTCAAGCTTTTCGAAGAAGGGGTGAGGCTTGCGCGCTACTGCACCAAGAGGCTCGACGAGGCGGAGCGGAAGGTGGAGATTCTTCTCAAAGACAAGGAAGGCAATATCGCTCCGCAGCCTTTCGAGGAAGAAGGATAATGGATATAAAGTTATACCTCTCCAAGAGAAAGTCCATGGTGGACAAGACCCTCGACAGGCTCGTCCCCCCGGCGAAGACATTTCCGCCTTCTGTGCATGAGGCCATGCGCTACAGCCTCTTTGCAGGCGGCAAGAGGGTGAGGCCTATCCTCGCCATCGCTTCTGCAGAGGCGCTCGGCGCGAAGACCGCCGGTCTGCTGCCCATTGCATCCGCGATCGAGCTCATCCATACCTATTCTTTGATACATGACGATCTTCCTGCTATGGACGACGACGACCTGAGGCGCGGACGGCCTACATGCCACAAGGTGTATGGAGAGGCGGTCGCCATACTCGCGGGAGACGGGCTGCTGACCATGGCCTTCGAGGTGCTTTCAGACCCGAGATATTCCAAGGCCGTGCCTCCAAACAGGATGCTGTCCATAATCAGGGAGATCGCCTTCGCCTCCGGCGTCTTCGGCATAATAGGCGGCCAGGTGGTCGATATAGAATCCGAGGGCAAAGATATAGATTTCCCCACCCTCGAATACATCCATACCCACAAGACAGGCGCTCTCATACGCGGCTCTGTCCGCGTGGGCGCAATCTATGCCGGTGCCTCGGAAAAGAGACTAAAGGCGCTCACGCGCTATGGCGAGTTCGTAGGGCTTGCATTCCAGATCGCGGATGATATACTCGACATAACAGGGAAGGAAGACGTGCTCGGAAAGGACATAGGAAGCGACATAGAGAAGGGGAAGAAAACATATCCGAGCATGTTCGGGCTCGAAGAATCCCGCAGAAGGGCTGAGGAGGTGGTGAACAAGGCCGTCGCCTCCCTCGCAGGATTCGACAGGAAGGCGGACTCGTTGCGGGAGATAGCAAGATATATCATAAACAGGGTGAATTAAATGCAGCCCCTCCGGCGGAAGAGGCGGGAAACTGTCCTGACCGGGGTTACATTCCTTGTAATCACAAGCCGGCGTTACGAATGATATTGCGCCGTCGCCTCTTGCACTGGATGCTTGCGACGGCTCCTTGGTACTTTTAATCTACGCTGAGTATATAAGAGGTTCAACTATGCTGCTCGACAAGATCGACAACCCCGCAGACATAAGGCAACTGAATAGGGAAGAGCTCCAGTCCCTTGCCGCCGAGATACGGGAAGAGATCATCGACGTTGTATCCAAAAACGGAGGCCATCTCGCTCCGAGCCTTGGGGTGGTGGAACTCACACTCGCTCTCCATTATATATTCGATACCCCCAAAGACAGGCTCATCTGGGACGTGGGGCATCAGGCCTATGCCCACAAGCTCATTACTGGCAGGCGCGAGGAGTTCCATACATTGAGGCAGTTCGGCGGCATCAGCGGGTTTCCGAAGCGGGAAGAGAGCGAGTATGACCATTTCGACGTGGGCCATGCGAGCACCTCCATCTCCGCAGCCCTTGGCATGGCCGCGGCGAGGGACGCCAAGAAAGAGGATTTCAGGGTCATTGCAGTAATAGGCGACGGCTCTATCTCGGCAGGGCTTGCATTCGAGGGGCTCAATCAGGCAGGGCATCTCAAAAAACAGCTCATCGTTGTGCTGAACGACAATGAGATGTCGATATCCCCTAATGTCGGGGCGCTGTCGTCCTATCTCAACAGGATGATGACTGGGCAGTTCTACACCAGGCTCAGGCAGGAGGCGAAGCATTTTCTGCTGGGCATACCGAAGGTTGGGGAGCCCATGCTCAACCTAGCCAGAAAGGCGGAGGAGTCCCTGAAGGGCCTGATGGTGCCGGGCCTGCTGTTCGAGGAGCTCGGTTTCCAGTACGTAGGCCCTATAGCCGGCCACCGCATAGACCATTTGCTCGATACATTCAACAACATAAAGGACTTCAAATGGCCTGTGCTAGTGCATGTGGTCACAAAGAAGGGTAAGGGTTGCGAGTTCGCCGAGAATAATCCTTCGCTTTATCACGGTACCCCGCCGTTCGACCGCGCTACCGGCGCGTTTTCTAAAAAGAACGCGCCTCTTAGCTATACAGAGGTCTTCGGCCGGACCATGATAAGGCTTGCGGAAGACGATTCCAGGATAATTGCAATCTCCGCAGCCATGTCAGATGGCACCGGTCTCGACAGGTTCGCGGCTCGGTTTCCAGACCGTTTCTTCGATGTGGGCATAGCCGAGTCGCACGGGGTCACGTTCGCCTGCGGCCTTGCAGCAGAGGGCATGCATCCTGTTGCAGCCATCTACTCCACCTTCATGCAGCGGGCCTATGACCAGATTGTGCATGACCTGTGCCTTCAGAACCTGCCTGTCACTCTCGCAATGGACAGGGCCGGCATAGTGGGAGAAGACGGGCCGACCCACCACGGCGTGTTCGACATTGCATATCTCAGGCATGTCCCCAACATCATCATCATGTCTCCGAAGGACGAGAACGAGCTCCAGCACATGATAAAGACCGCTGTTGAGCATCCGGGACCTTCTGCCGTTAGATATCCGAGGGGCGCAGGGTTCGGGGTGCCTATGGACCAGCAGCTCAAGACGCTCGATATAGGAAAGGCGGAGCTCCTAAAAGACGGAAGCGACGTGGCCATCATTGCCATAGGCAACATGGTCTATCCGTCCCTGGCGGCTGCTGAGAGGCTTGCCAAAGAAGGCATCTCCGCCGCTGTTGTGAACGCGAGGTTCGTAAAGCCGCTCGACGAGGATATGATAACCCATATGGCCAGAAAGACCGGCCGCATAGTGACGGTGGAAGAGCATGTGCTGTCAGCTGGGTTCGGAAGCGCCGTGCTCGAGTGTCTGGAGCGCAATCTTGTTACGGGCATAAAGACTCTGCGCATAGGGCTGCCAGACAGGTTCATTGAGCACGGACCACAAGCCGTTCTGCGCGCCAGATACGGACTCGATGCAGACGGTGTCTATGCCTCTGTCCGGGAATTCGTCAACAGCTCCCGGCTCAAAGTAATCGCGCCTGTAGCGAATATCAGGGCGATGTAAGTTTAGGGACAGCGGAATGTCAAGAGGAAATGCTCCCTGCAGCTCTCCGTCAGTGGAGGAGGGCAGGGCTGAGGATTTTCAGATGACGATCAGGATACTGCCGGACAGCCTCATAAACAAGATCGCAGCAGGAGAGGTTGTGGAGAGGCCGGCGTCTGTCGTAAAGGAGCTTATAGAGAATTCCATCGATGCGGGTGCCACCGAGATATTCATAGACATAGAGCAGGCCGGCAAAAGGCTCATCAGGGTGTCTGACAACGGGAGCGGAATGCCGCGTGAAGATGCGCTGCTCTGCTTCGAGAGGCATGCAACGAGCAAGATAGAGGACGAGGAAGACCTCTCTGCGATACGCACCATGGGGTTTAGGGGAGAGGCGCTTTCGAGCATAGCAGCGGTCAGCCGGGTGACTATGAAAACCGCCGCTGAAGGTCGGATGTCCGGGACGCTCGTGGAGATAGAAGGCGGCAAGGTCAGGTCTGTTTCCGACGCCGCCAGGCCGGCCGGCACAACCATAGAGGTCAGCCACCTCTTCTTCAACACCCCTGCAAGGCTCAAATTCCTTAAGAGCCCTTCGACCGAATTCTCACACATACTCGCCGCGGTATCCCGCCAGGCAATGGCATGTCCGCATATACGCTTCAGGCTCACGCACAACGGCAAGCCCGTATTCGATGTCCTACCGTCCGCTACAATGAAGGAGCGTGCATATCACCTCTATGGGGCTGAGATCGCGGACAACCTCCTCGAATTTGACGAGGCGCAAGACGGGATAGGGATCCACGGTCTCATTTCCATGCCGGGCTTCACGAGGTCAGACAGGCTGTATCAGGAGTTCTATATAAACCGCAGATATATCAAGAACCCTACGCTTACACACGCCCTGTATGCCGCATACAGCAATGCGCTGATGAAGGACAGGCATCCTGCTGCGTTCGTATTCATAGATATGGATCCGGCCCTCGTCGATGTGAACGTGCATCCTGCAAAGGCGGAGGTGCGATTCAAGAACCAGTCGCAGATACATGACATCGTTATGCACGCGATTCAGAGGGGGCTGGGTGCAAAGGCTGCAAGTGCGGCCTCGTCCCGCGCCGAGAGGGTGATGGATGCGGTGTCCGATTATTTATCGAAGCCTGCAGATGGCGCGAGCTTCACTCATGACGGGGCGGATGAACGCTTCTTTACACCGCAGACCCCTGATGCACGACGCCATGCCTCCTTTCGTATCTCATCCACAGAACAGTTCGGACTATATGTGGCCGATCAGGAAACATTGCAACCCCTCGCCCAGATACACGGCTCTTTCATCATCGCTCAGTCTTCTGAGGGCATGGCGATCATAGACCAGCATGCGGCGCATGAGCGCGTGCTTTTCGAGGCCCTGAAGGAGCAATACGGCTCCGGCGACATCCAGGTCCAGAGCCTTCTCATCCCGGAGCAGGTGGAGTTCGGACATGCTGACAGCGAGCTACTGTCAAGCCGTCTCGACGACCTGAGCCGACTCGGCCTCGTCGTGGAGGATTTCGGCCGGGGCGCATTCGTCATAAAGGCCGTGCCCGCCCTGCTTTCCGGAAGCGACTATAGACTGATGCTTCTTGACATACTCGAAGAGTTGAGGCTTCACGACAAGAGCCGCAGGATAGAGGTCCTTACGGACGCCATATTGAGCGTCATGGCATGCCGGCCTGCTGTAAAGGTGAACCGTGTGCTCGGCATCAAAGAGATGCAGACGCTCATACACGACCTGTTCTCATGCCGGATGCCGTACACATGCCCACATGGAAGGCCTACCATAGTCAGGTTTTCCATAGAGGACATCAAAAAGATGTTCAAGAGGACATGACCGAGCCTGAAGTGACAGCCAACACATCAGAGCCCATACTTGTCATCGCCGGCCCCACCGCCGTAGGAAAGACGGACGCCTCCATCATACTCGCCCGGCAGATGGGCGCGGAGATCGTGAGCGCCGACTCCATGCAGATTTACAGGGGCATGGACATAGGCACCGCAAAACCTACTCCGGAGCAGAGGAGGCTGGTCTATCACCATATGATCGACATCGTAGATCCCGGCCAGCCCTACAGCGTAGGGGACTATTACAGGGATGCGAGGGCCGTCATACGCGCTATCCTGTCGTCGGGCGGCGTCCCCATTGTTGTCGGAGGCACCGGACTCTACATACGCGCACTAATGCGGGGGCTGTTCCATGGCCCGCCTGCAAGCATAGAGCTCCGGGAGAGGCTTCTCAGGAAAGAGGCGGAGGAGGGCGAAGGGGCGCTCTACAGAGAGCTTTCCGAAATCGACCCGGAAACAGCCCTCAGGATACACCCGAACGATCTCAGACGCACGGTCCGGGCGCTCGAGGTGTATTATCTCAAGGACCGCACGATCTCGGAATTCCAGCGCGAACACGGCTTCATGGACAGACCCTTCAGGTTCAGGCTTCTGTTTATCTTCAGGGACAGGAGGGAGCTCTATAGGCGGATAGAGCAGCGGGTGGACCTGATGATAGAGCAGGGACTGGGGGTGGAGGCGGCGGGGCTGATAAAGAAGGGATACGATGAAGACCTGCCTTCGATGCAGGGCCTCGGGTACAAACACTTCATCGACTATCTTCGGGGCAGGACTACGAGGGAAGAGGCTATAAATCTGTTCAAGCGCGATACGAGGAGATATGCTAAAAGGCAGTTCAGTTGGTTTCGGAGGGAGCCTGATGCGGTCTGGGTGGACATAACAGGGCTTGAGCATCCGGAGGAAATCGCAGAGGTAATAAAGAAAAACTTGAAAATGAAGCATGCTTAGGCTAATATTAGCTGACTTCTTGGGGGCGGCTGCACAAAAGTTTTTTCTGATATGCGGAGGGGCGGATGGGCAAATCTCAGGTGAATCTTCAGGACACATTTCTCAATCACATGCGCAAAGAGAAGATTCCGGTCACCATATATCTCGTGAACGGGGCGAGGCTGACCGGAACGATAAAAGGTTTCGACAACTTCGTCATACTCCTCAAACAGGAAAACCAGCAGCTCATCTATAAACATGCAATCTCCACCATCATTTCAGAGAGGCCCATCGAGCTTTCCGAGGGGGCGGAGCAGAAGAAGGAGAGCCAGGAGCCGGCGGTCCAGGTGTAGCACATGGGACCGTCGCACCCTGTTTTTTATCGAGGACGCACCATAGACTATGCCGAAAAAGACCGTAAAACAAGAACCGATCCGAATCGGCGTCATCGGCGGCAGCGGGCTGTATGACGTGGAAGGGCTCACGGATGTGAGAGGCGTGAGGCTCACCACACCGTTCGGTCGGCCCTCTGATGATTATATCGTCGGCACGCTCCACGGGAGGCGGGTGGCCTTTCTTCCCAGGCACGGCAAGGGCCACCGCATCATGCCGACTGACATCAACTACAGGGCGAACATCTACGGTATGAAGAAGCTCGGCGTGGAGAGGATAATATCCGTGAGCGCAGTCGGCAGCATGAAGGAGGAGATTAGACCGGGCGATATCGTCATCCCGGACCAGTTCTATGACCACACGAAACACAGGTGTAGCACCTTTTTCGGCAACGGCGTGGTCGCACATGTGGGCATGGCCGAGCCTGTATGCCCCCACCTCTCCGAGGTCCTGGCAAGGGCGGGAATCTCGGTCGGCGCAACAGTGCACAGGGGCGGGACATATCTCTGCATGGAGGGGCCGCAGTTCTCCACCAGGGCTGAATCTCTTACATACAGGAAATGGGAGGTCGACGTAATCGGCATGACGAACGCCACAGAGGCCAAGCTCGCACGCGAGGCCGAGATATGCTACAGCACCATTGCCCTTGCCACTGACTATGACTGCTGGCATCACAGCGAGGAGGCGGTGACTGTGGAGGCGGTGCTCGAGGTGATGCGTCGCAATATAGAGACATCCAAGGCCATAATCCGGCAGGCCGTGAAAGAGATGCCCGAGGCACGCTCGTGCCGTTGCGGCTCTGCATTGCAGAATACGATAATGACGCCGGAGGGGCTCATTCCGGCCAAGACAAAGAAGGACCTCTGGCCGATCATCGGCAGATATATGAAAGGCGAGAAGGGATGATGATGCCGCGGGATATACGGAGGGTGGGCGATGTGCGGAAACCTCCCCCTATCCTTGTCTTCGGCGACGTCCGGCCTCTTCTCGTAATTGTTATTTCATCTTGGGGGTTGGTCTCGTGAGTCTTTTGGTTGTCGGTACGGTTGCGCTCGATTCCGTGAAGACGCCTTTCGGCGAGATAGAAAACGCCCTTGGCGGCTCTGCCACCTATTTTTCCACTTCAGCAAGCTATTTCACGGATGTGCGGCTCGTGGCGGTTGTGGGCGATGATTTTCCCAAGGAGCACATTCAGTTCCTAAAAAGCAGAAACATAGATATACGCGGTCTCGAGATACAGAAGGGCTCCACATTCAGGTGGCAGGGAGAGTATGGATATGACCTCAACGATGCACGGACGATTGCCACCCACCTCAATGTGCTGTCCGCCTTCAGGCCCAGGATTGCAGACGACTACAAAGATTCGGACCTCGTCTTTCTCGCGAACATAGATCCGGAGATACAGCTCGATGTGCTGAGGCAGGTGAAGAGGCCCAGGCTGACGGCCTGCGATACCATGAATTACTGGATCGAGAGCAAGCCCGAGCAGCTCAAAAAGACGCTGAAAGAGGTGGATATACTCACCATCAACGAGGCCGAGATCAGGCAGCTTTCGGGCGAGTCGAGCCTTGTAAAGGCGGCCAGAAAGGTGCAGGCAATGGGGCCGAAGACAGTGGTCGTGAAGCAGGGCAGTTACGGTGCGCTTATGTTCAACGGCCGCAGCGTTTTCAGCGCACCCGCCTATCCCCTGGAGAGCGTATACGACCCAACAGGTGCGGGCGATACATTCGCCGGCGGTTTCATGGGTTATCTGGCCAATACAATGAATTTTTCGGAGCAGAGCATGAGACAGGCCGTTATATTCGGTAGCGTCATGGCATCCCTGAATGTGGAGGCCTTCAGCCTTGACAGGCTCAGGAGCATGGACTATAAAGAGATAGAGGCCAGATACAGGGAATTCAAGCGGCTTACCCATTTCGAAGACATATGAAAGAGGGCTGATATGTTTCAGCCGGATCCTGCCATAACCAACTTGAACATTCGTGAGAGGAATATCGCAAGGGTCCTCTTTTCCATGAATATCCCGCAGGTAGCCACCCCGGAGCTGTCTGTGGAGGATGCCAAGTGCTATATATTTTTCTTCAGGGATGGCAACAGTCTCTCTGCATTCATCGCCCTTTATTTTCCGCGAACGGACAGAAGGTTATATTACTCCTGCACTTCCAACCCATTTCCCGAAGAGGCCATGGCGGAGGTGGAGGAGGAGGCCAGGCGGTTCGTGGAAGACATGGGATTTCTGCTCGATGAGCTCTATTTCTCCGGCATGTCCCTCGACGAGAAAAACAGGTGGATCGAAAGCCAGGAGATATTCAGCGGCGGAGAATCCGGCCGGCCTGTACAAGCGGCCAGGGCCCAGGGGCCTGCCCAGACAGCGGCGAAGCAGAGCCGGACTGATGACGTATCTGCGCATGCAGTAAAGGCAGGGGTGATCAAGAAGGCGGCACCTTCCAGGCAGTCTCTGGGTGTTGTGGCCAGGGACAAGGAAGGGCTCGCGAGGCTGCTCGCGTCGTTTTAGAACATGGATTCGGCTTTCATAGAAAAGGAGATGAACAGATGAAAAGATTCGTGGCGGCGGCGCTGGTCATAATTTCAGGGTGTGCAAGCACTGCCGGTCAGGTCGACAAGACCAAGATGGCCGAAGGCTACTACATGAAGGGCCTGTCGCACCTGGAGCATAAGAATCTGGAGATGGCCTTAGTGGAGTTCCAGAAGGCCGTAAGGACCGACAAGAACAACAAGTGGGCGTACTACGGACTCGGGCTTATAAGCGATATGCAGGGGAAGCTCGACGACGCCGAAAAATACTACCAGGAAGCCATAGATATAGACTCGGACTTTTCAGAGGCCCGCAATGCGCTCGGGGTCGTATATTTTAAGCAGCAGAAATGGAAAGAGGCCCTCAAGTCTTTCAAGCGCGCACTCGAGAACAAGCTCTATACTACACCGCATCTGCCCTATCTAAACATGGGGGATCTCTATATGGCCCAGAAGGACTACGAAAAGGCCATAGAGTCATACCGCGAGTCAAAGAGATTCGTGAATCAGGACTTGATCATCCTGAAGCTCGGCACGGCCCTCTTTGAGGCAGGCAGGGTCAAGGAGGCGATATCGGAGTTTAGAGAAGGCGTCGCACTTGCTCCGAACAACTCAGCAATGAGATATGAACTCGCTGTCGCCCTGCTCAAGGACGGCAATAAAAAGGCGGCGCTCGAGGAGTTCAAGAAAGTCGCCGAGTTGGCGCCGGGCACAGAGCTTGCGCAGAAAGCCCGGGATTATATGAAAACCCTGAGGTGAATGCAGAATGGGCGCACTGGGAACATATCTGGCCAATGCCCGCAAGGAGCAGGGTCTAGACCTTCATGATGCTGCACAACAGACCAGGATTAGCATACACTATCTGAAGGCCCTTGAAGAGGACGACTTCTCCAAGCTCCCAGGAGAGGTTTTTGTCAAAGGGTTTCTGAAGAACTATGCGAGGTTCCTGAACCTCCCCGAGTCGGAGGTCATGCAGCGCTACAAAGAGGCGAGGGGCTTGCAGCCGGCCTCCACAGCACAGCCGGCGGAGCAGCCCGAGCCTGTCTGCGAGCGCAGCGGCAGGAGAGAAACACCGCTTGAGCCGTTCATCTGGGCGGGCGCCATATTCATTGCATTCATCATACTTTTTTTCACCTCGATGCCCGACAAGAGGAATACAGCCGCACTTAACCGCGGTCCGGACAAGACGCAGGGCATCGCGCATACCGGTGCAGAGCCATCTACCGAGCATGCCGACGGCAAGCTGTATTTAGAGATATTTGCGCTCGAGGACACATGGGCCCTCGTGCGCACGGACTCGAGCCCGCAGAAGAAGGCGGTCCTGAGAAAGGGCGAGAGCGTCATATGGAGCGCGAGCGAGAGGTTCATTTTGAGTTACGGCGGAGTGGGGACGCTCAGGCTCGTGCTCAACGGCAGGGAGCTCAGCGTAAACGGCCCCAGGGCCGCTGTCGTCAGGGATATGATGATCAACTCCACCGGCATAGTAAGCCAGAATATTCATATACCGCCACAGCCGCAGGTCCAGAGACCCAAGCCGCAGCCGGCGCAGGCTCAGGAGGCAGCGGCTACTAAGCCCGAGCCGCAGTCCCAGCCCGCTCAGACAGAGCAGCCCCAGCCTGATCAGGGGATGTGAAAGCATCATCAATCATGAGATCCGCGCCCTCGGCAATCATCGGCCCGATACGGTCGCAGCTATTGCCTTAATACCGGCCAAGGGTGTGACGAACCGAACCGAGTAATGCAGGCCCATATGGATGCAAAGGCCTATGGTATGCACAGCCTGAAGGACCGCGGTTTTATATAGACCCTCTTCCGACGTGATCCAGCTCCTTCGCTCCTGAATTCCGGCTAAAAAAATCTTGCAACAGGGATTCAGATATTGTATATTCACGAACCATGCCGATGACGATAACAGAGAAGATACTGTCCGCGCATTGCGGTAAAAAAGAGGTCGTCCCTGGCGAGCTGATAAACGCCAGGCTCGACCTCGTGCTCGCAAACGACATCACCGCGCCGATTGCGATCAAGGAGTTCAGGGCTGCCGGAGCAAAGAAGGTGTTCGATCCCGACAGGATCGCGCTCATCCCGGATCATTTCGCGCCTAACAAGGACATCGCTTCCGCGGAGCAGTGCAATCTCCTGCGTCAATTCTCGCGCGAGCACAACCTTTCCCTCTACTTCGAGGTCGGGAAGATGGGCGTGGAGCATGCCCTGCTGCCGGAGCAGGGGCTTGTCGTCCCGGGCGATGTGGTGATCGGCGCGGACAGCCACACATGCACATACGGCGGGCTCGGCGCTTTCTCCACCGGTGTCGGCAGCACGGATGTCGCGGCTGCAATGATCACCGGAGAGGCGTGGTTCAAGGTGCCTGAGAGCATGAAGTTTATCTACAAAGGAAAGCTCGGCAAGTGGGTGGGCGGCAAGGACATCATCCTACGCACCATAGGTGACATCGGCGTGGACGGAGCGCTCTACCGCGCCATGGAGTTTACGGGAGATGTGATCAGAAGACTGCCGATGTCGGGCAGGCTCACTATCTGCAATATGGCCATCGAGGCCGGTGCGAAAAACGGCATCATCGAACCCGACGAGATCACGGAGAGGTATGTCGCAAAGAGGGCGCGCAGGAAATATAAATTCTACAAGAGCGACAGAAAGGCGGTTTATGCGGATGTGCGGGAATACGACCTCACAGGCATGGAGCCGCAGGTCGCTTGTCCGCACCTGCCAGAGAATGTAAAGCCCGTGAGCGAGCTCGCCTCGATCAACATCGACCAGTCGGTCATAGGCTCCTGCACCAACGGAAGGATCGAGGACATACGCGAGGCGGCGAAGGTGATCAAGGGGCACAAGGTGCATCCCTATGTGCGTATGATCGTCATCCCCGCCACACAGGCTGTTTATAAACAGGCATTGAAGGAAGGATTGATTGATATCTTTATTGATGCCGGCGCTGCATTCAGCACACCGACCTGCGGACCGTGCCTCGGCGGACACATGGGCATACTCGCTGCAGGAGAGAGGGCCATTGCGACGACGAACAGGAACTTCGTGGGCAGGATGGGCCATCCGAAGAGCGAGGTGTATCTCTCCAATCCCGCTGTGGCCGCTGCGTCCGCTGTGCTCGGCAGGATAGGAAGGCCGGAAGAGCTGAAGT
>JBBIMH010000024.1:22608-47626 GCA_037444505.1 Nitrospirota bacterium
TTCAAAGGCAAGGCATGGAAGTTTGGGGCGGATGTCGATACGGATGCAATCATACCCGCCAGATATTTGAATACCTCGGATCCCGCGGAGCTTGCAAAACACTGCATGGAGGACTCGATTACGCCTGATTTCGCTAAGAGGGTCAAGCCGGGCGACATCATCGTGGCTGACAAGAATTTTGGTTGCGGATCCTCGAGAGAGCATGCGCCCATTGCCATCAAGGCGGCAGGCGTTTCCTGCGTGGTGGCGAAGAGCTTCGCCCGCATCTTCTACAGGAATTCCTTTAACATGGGGCTTCCGATCTTCGAGAGCAAGGAGGCGGTGGACGGCATCGAACAGGGCGACGAGATCGAGGTCGATGCGGACGCCGGCGTGATCCGCAATATCTCGAAGCAGCAGGAATTTAAAATAACAGCTGTTCCGGCATTCATGCAGGAGCTGATAGCTGCAGGCGGGCTCATGGCCTATACCAAAAAGAAGGCGGGCCTGGCATGACCGCATGCATGAGGCTCGTCCGGGCGATAGACAATGCCCTGCCCCGTCCACTCGCCCATTATTGTGGGCCCTGCGTATATTTCAGCAAGAACATCGATAGGGCGCAGTTCCCTGCGCTGCAAGACGAGGCCTGCGGTCTCGGATTCGCTCCGCATGACGCAGGGTGCATGGAAATGCGCACCGACAACTGTAGCGCAAGGAAGGGATGAAGATAAAATCGTTCGGATGCGGATAAAGTCGGGAAAAGCGGATTTGATGCCCGACTTTTTTCCCTTTTTCCGCTTGAATCAGCGCCCTAAAAGTTTTCGGATTCGGAGGATACCTTAATCTATGTCCAAGACCTACAAGATCGCAACAATCCCAGGTGACGGTACAGGGCCGGAGGTCGTGAGAGAGGGTATCAAGGTCCTCCAGGCCGCCGCTGCAAAAGGAGGCTTCAAGCTCGAGTTCACGGAATTCGACTTCGGCGGAGCGAGGTATCTGAGGACCGGAGAGACCTTGCCGGACAGCGCCATCGAGGAGTTCAAGAAGTTCGATGCCATGTTCCTGGGCGCCATAGGACATCCGGATGTGAAACCCGGGATACTCGAGACGGGGATACTGCTCAAGATCAGGTTCGCGCTG
This sequence comes from Nitrospirota bacterium, assembly GCA_037444505.1. Classification (GTDB taxonomy): domain Bacteria; phylum Nitrospirota; class UBA9217; order UBA9217; family UBA9217; genus JBBIMH01. The sequence goes on from JBBIMH010000024.1 coordinate 23,728, forward strand.
GATCAGTATATCAATCTCAGGCCGGTCAAGCTTTATCCCAATGTGGAGACGCCTCTCAAAGACAAGGGGCCGGAGCATATAGATTTCGTAGTGGTCCGTGAGAATACCGGAGGCATATACACAGGGCACGGAGGCGCGACACGCATAGGCACCTCCGACGAGATTGCGACACAGCTCATGGTATATGACCGCCGCACCGTCGACCGCTGCCTCAGGTATGCGTTTGAGCTCAAGAAAAAACGGAATGCCAAAGACCCGAAATACGCTGCGAAGCCGATCACCCTCATCCACAAGCGGAATGTGCTTACTCACTGCGGAGACCTATGGTACCGCGCATTCGAAGAGATGGGTGCGAAGGACTATCCTGACATAAAGCGTGACTACAACCACGTGGATGCTGCCAATATGTGGTTTGTGAAGAACCCGGAGTGGTTCGATGTCGCCGTGACCGAGAATCTTTTCGGAGACATCATCACAGACCTCGGCGCGATGATCCAGGGAGGGCTGGGCGTGGCTGCAGGCGGGAACATCAATCCCGACGGGGTGTCCATGTTCGAGCCTATGGGCGGCAGCGCGCCGAAATACGCCGGACAGAACGTAATCAACCCGATGGCCGCAATAGGCGCGGGCATGATGATGCTAGATTTTCTCGGCGAGACGAAGGCGGCCCAGGCCATAGAGTCGGCGATGATCGCCGTCATGAAAAAGATGAAGAGCCAGGCTGCCGGGAAGATGGGCATGTCCACTACGGAAGTGGGGGACATGGTGGCGGGGATGGTTTGAGTCCGTTCAGAGTTCATAATAATCAGGAGCAAGACAATGATGCGGGTAGGTTTTGTAGGTTGGCGGGGGATGGTCGGCTCGGTGCTGATGGGACGCATGAAGGAGGAAAGGGATTTCGATTTGATCGAGCCGGTCTTCTTCACGACCTCCAATGTGGGCGGAAACGCCCCTGATGTCGGCAAAGGCGGCTCCACCCTCAAGGACGCAAAGGATATAGACGAGCTCAGAAGGCTCGATGCGGTTGTCTCCTGCCAGGGCGGGGATTATACATCGGAGATATATCCCAGGCTGCGCGCCGCGGGCTGGAAAGGATATTGGATAGATGCTGCATCCACGCTACGCATGGAAAAGGATGCGATCATCATCCTCGATCCGGTCAATCTGAAGGTCATCAAAGACGGTCTCGCAAAGGGGATCAAGAACTACATCGGCGGAAACTGCACTGTATCGCTCATGCTCATGGCCCTGGGAGGCTTGTACGAGCGGGACCTTGTGGAATGGATGAGCGCAATGACCTATCAGGCTGCATCCGGCGCGGGCGCCAATAATATGCGCGAGCTCTTGAAGCAGATGGGCTCTATCTATACCCATGTGAAGCCGCTTCTGGACGACCCCGCAAGCGCTATCCTCGACATCGACAGAAAGGTCGCTGAGCATATTCGCTCGGATGCCTATCCAAAGGAGTTCTTCGGAGTGCCGCTTGCCGGATCGCTCATCCCCTGGATAGACCGTGAGCTCGACAACGGTCAGAGCAGAGAGGAGTGGAAGGGCCAAGCAGAGACTAACAAGATACTCGGCCGTGAGGACAGGCCTGTCCCCATAGACGGGACTTGCGTCCGCATAGGGGCAATGAGGTGCCACAGCCAGGCCTTGACAATCAAGCTCAAAAAAGACATCCCTATAGACGAGATAACAGGCATGATCGCCGGCCACAACAAGTGGGTCAAGGTCGTGCCCAATCATCGCGATGTTACGATGAAGGAGCTTACGCCCGCCGCCGTCACAGGCACGCTCACCGTGCCGGTGGGCAGACTCAGGAAGATGAACATGGGGCCGGCATTCCTCAATGCATTCACCTGCGGAGACCAGCTCCTTTGGGGCGCGGCGGAGCCGCTGAGGCGTATGCTCAGGATACTCGTGGAGAGATAATACTCATACACCTCTCCCATCAGGGGCGTAAATCTCATGCCCCGGTACGACATCGGTCATTGGGGTTTTTTCGTCTGTTTGTTAGTATCGAGGCGGGCTCTGTCAGCCGCATATCTATGCTCAAGAAAAAGGACAAATACAAGGTCGCCGTGGTAGGCGCTACGGGCGCGGTCGGAAACGAGATGATAGGAGTCCTCGAGGAGCGGGGATTCCCTGTCTTGGAACTGCTCCCTCTTGCGTCTAGGGAATCTGAAGGGGAGAAGATAGAGTTCAGGGAAAGAACCTGGACCGTACGCAGGCTGTCCAAGGACTCTTTTAGGGACGTTGATATCGCCTTTTTCACTGCAGGTGCGGAGCAGAGCCGTGAGTTCGCAACGTCTGCTGTTTTAGCAGGCGCCGTGGTCATAGACAGTTCGAGCGCATTTCGCCTCGACCCGAAAGTGCCTCTTGTGGTCCCTGAGGTGAACGGAGGCATGGTCTCGCAGCACAGCGGCATCATCGCCAGCCCGGACCCCTATACAATAGGCATGTCTCTTGTGCTCAAGCCCATCCACATGCGGGCCCGCGTAAGGCGGATCGTGGCCACTGTCCTCGAATCCGCTTCGGGCTCTGGCAAGAAGGCCATGGAAGAGCTTGCGGACCAGACCGTGGCGCTTTTGAACTTCAAGGAGATCGAAAAAAAGATATATCCTCACCAGATCGCCTTCAATTGCATTCCACGGATAGAGGCCTTCGAACAGACAGGCAGTACGAAAGAGGAGGCTGAAATCTCGCGCGGCATCAGGCGGGTGATGCAGGACGAATCCATCGGCGTGGCGGTGACGGCCGTGCATGCCCCTGTGTTCAGGTGTCATTCAGGCGCACTGAACATAGAAACAGAAGAGAACCTCTCTCCGAACGAGGCGAGGGCTATATTGTCCTCGGCGCGGGGCGTAATCGTCTTTGACGATCCGTCGAGAGACATATATCCCATGCCCATTGATGTAGCAGGCAAGGACGAGATATATGTGGGTAGGATCAGGGCGGATGAATCCGTCAGGAACGGGCTATGGCTGTGGCTCGTGATCGACAATATCAGAAAGGGTTCTGCGCTCAATGCGGTCCAGATAGCCGAGGAACTGGTAAAGTAGGCGGTTCGACTACAAGCTACGTATGATGACGCTGGTCGATGACGGCAGTCTCGGCGGGCGTGGTGTAATAATATATGTATAATTTCGTCGCCAAGATATTCGACAGACTCGATCGCGGCCTGAGCCCTCGTGACAAGCTCATCCTGGTCATTCTATTGTTCGCCATATCCGTGCTCGGCATAGTCCTTGCCGTGCGCTACTATAACTATATACAGAGGAGCCCCGAATTCTGCAATAGTTGCCATCTCATGGAGGATGCATACAGGGCATGGAAGACCTCGAGGCATAATCACATCGTATGCCAGGACTGCCACCAGCTCGGCCTGCTCGAGCAGAACAGGCTTCTTATAAAATTCGTATTCACGACGGACAGGTCGACGCCCGAACCTCATGGCGCAGAGACCCCGTGGAAGACCTGCACGAGATGCCACTGGGAAGAGGCGTCACAAGGCTCGTTGACCGTGAAAAAATCCAGAGGCCATGCGAGGCATGTATTCATGGAAAAGCTCTCTTGTGTCGATTGCCACAGCAGAAAGGTGCATGCATTCAGACCGGACAAGCAGGCGTGTCTGCGATGCCATAAGGACTGGAAGGTTCACGGCATTGGAATGGAGAGGGTTTCATGCATGACATGCCATCCGTTCGCAGCCGGCAAAGAGGGAACATTTATACCCGACAGGGAGAGGTGTCTTTCATGCCATAGAAACCTCAGGACCGCTACATTCCCTTCCAAGGCGCCGATGGCGAGACTAAATTGCTATGAATGCCACAGGCCCCATACGCGCATAAGGCCTTTGGACGAGGACTGTCTGCGCTGCCATACCCGCGAGGTGCTCGCAAGAAAGTCCATTCATCAAACAACCAGGAAATGCGTCTCGTGCCATGTGCCTCATCGCTGGATTGCAGAGTGATATTCAGGTGATGGGGTAGATCTCGTTCGGATTCCGCTCGCCTTATGGGCTTTTTGGAGCATGGTTATGCTTTCAGCGGCTCTACCTTGTTTCAGCGGCCTTTTTTCCTGTACATGAGGAAGAATTCATTCGGCTCTACTTTATAGATGCGGCAGAGGGTGAGGATTTTCTGGAGGCTGGGGTTGGTTTCCTTGCCTGACTCGAGCCTCGATATATACCCCTGGGTAATTCTGCCTCGAGGGTCGGAGGCGGCCTGTGATAGACGGGATACCTGGCTCATGGTGAGATTGTTCTTGAGGCGGAGTTTCTTGAGTTTTTGCGCCAGAGTCATATCGGATAGTATATAACCCGATTTAAGGCGCCTTGTCAACAAAAAGTTGCACAAATTTTTCTTCATTCATCTCTAACCTGAAAAAAATGTGCTAAAATTAACCACATATAAAGTTGCAATTTTAGGGCAGATATATTTTAGGGCAGGGGTTGTCGTATGGGAGAGCAGAAAAACATATATAAGACCGATATACTCGAGAAGAAGAGGCTTGAGAAGGGGCTCAGCTACACGGAGATAGCAAATGAACTTGGTATTCATAAGGTGACCGTCTCGAGGACATTGAAGGGCATTACAATGAAGCCCCGAACAGTCAAGCTCTTGGCGGATTATCTCGGCGTCGAGATGGAGAGGATAGTGCAATAACCTTATTCGATACCTATTCTCGAAAAGGGTAGGGTGCTCCAAGGCCTTATCCTTTTTATTTTGACCAGGCGGCCTGATATGGTAGAATCCCTGTCGTACTCATGGAGGAGAGTGGATGGCGGAATTCCTATCTGTGGCCCGGGATGCCGCAATACGAGCAGGAAGGCTCTTGAGGGAAAACTTGAACGGCAGGCGCAACATCTTGTACAAGGGCGGGATCAATCTCGTTACTGAAATGGACAGGCGGTCAGAACAGTTGATTGTGGACACCATCCTATCCGCATTCCCTGACCACGGGGTCCTTGCAGAAGAAGAGGCGAGAATAAACAGCAAGTCCGGATTCACCTGGATCATTGATCCTCTCGACGGCACGACCAACTACGCCCACCGCTACCCCTGCTTCTCTGTTTCCATCGCCCTTATGCATCGGTCTGACATCATATCCGCAGTGGTCTATGATCCGATGAGAGACGAGCTCTTTCATGCGGAAAAAGACAGAGGTGCATTTCTCAACGACAGACCGATCAGGGTGTCGAGTACTGACAGTCTCATACAGAGTCTGCTCTCGACAGGCTTTCCATATGACCGGGCCGAGAGTAGCGTGAACAACATTGATTACTTCATCGCGCTTCTCATGGCGTCTCAGGAGATGAGACGAGACGGCTCCGCCGCCCTCGACCTCTGCTCTGTCGCAGCAGGCAGATTCGACGGCTTCTGGGAGTTGAAGCTTCAGCCTTGGGACGTTGCTTCAGGCAGCCTTATCGTGCGCGAAGCCGGCGGTGTCATTACCGACATCTCCGGCGGCGGATTCGACATATATAAACCCGAGATCGTGGCAAGCAACGGCCTGATCCACGGCCAGATGCTCGAAGTTCTTAAGAGCGCTGGTACGGCGGAAAGAGGCTCGTCATAACGCCTCATGCAGAAGGTCCCTGCTCGGTCTCTGCCGGCCCTTCTTCCGTGTCGATATCTTCCAGCGTATAGACCTTCCCTTCCTCATCACCTGCTGATTCGGCATCCAGGCCCCTCCCTTTAATCTCACTGTGGATATACGGCTTTACAGTGATGGGCACTGTGGGGTCTTTGTACAATTCGATCAAGTCTTGGCTCTTCATGTCCTGGAAGAAGCGCACTGACTGCGCGAGAGGGGTATGGTCATTCCGCACCAAGGCAAGCTTAATAGTATATCTGCACGACCACCTGGGATGTCCAGCGATCATCCTGACTGTGATGGGAGAGGCATCCTTGCGGGTGATAAGCTTGAAGATATACGCCTCCACCATGCGGGGGTTGTCGAGACATGACCTCACGACCTCGACATCGCCGTCCTGCAGCATGGCGGAGAGTACTTCGCCAGCGGCTGTCTTTGCGAGTGTGCGCTTTATGCCGAGCGGCATGGTCGGGATCTTTTCGATGACAACGGCCTCCACCTTTTTGCGATATACGATCGGAAGAGAATTGTTCGAACATATATCCGCAAGATCGAAGAACCTAAGGTATCTGGCGACAGATAGAGCCGCGAAGAGCGGGGTCTTGGGATTCTTCGCGAGCGCCAGTTTTACGGCGTAGCTCTCGGACCACCTCTTGTCCTTCGCTATCATTTCGAGGATGTCTCCAGGGATGTTCCTTCGGCCCGCGACGAGCACAACCTCCTGCTCTGTGATGTTTCTGTTCGCGAGGAGCGCCTTGATGACGACCGGAGAAGGGTCGTGGAGGAAGACCGCCAGCTCTTCCCTCTCCGCCTTAGATGCCCTTACCGCCCTCTCTTCTATGCCTTCGGCCATGGATTTAATTATACTTTTTTTCAAACCTATTGACAAATTCTAAAGATTTATGTATTTTCTATACTTAAAAAACGCATTTTCGAGGCCTTGCGCGGCCTGCGGGCAGCTACACCTGTGTAGCGGGCATTGAATCCATGTAGGCAGGGTTGACGGGATGGAACGGACTCTCCTCTTAAACGCTACATTCGAGCCTCTGAAGATCATATCCTGGCAGCGGGCAATCACGCTCCTAACGCAGGGCAAGGTGGAGGTGATAGACTTTTACGACCGCGAGATCAGGGGTGTCACCATCACGTTCAAGCTTCCCTCCATCTTGAGGCTCCTCAAGCTTGTGAAGGTGAAGAGGACGAGCAGAGAGGTGCGATTCTCCCGCGCCAATATCTATCAGAGGGACAAATACACCTGCCAGTATTGCGGGTCCAAATATCCCGCCGAGGAGCTCACCTTCGATCATGTGATCCCGATCGTCCAGGGAGGCGAGACCACCTGGGAGAACATAGTAACCGCCTGCCTCACCTGCAACAACAAGAAGGGCGGCAGGACCCCGCGGGAGGCGGGCATGCGCCTGATACGCACACCTGTTAAGCCGAAGTGGATGCCTACAGCGGCCCTTACAATCGGCATAAAGAATGCCCCCCTTTCCTGGCGCGATTACCTCTACTGGAACATCGAACTCGACAAGGACGACTCATAACCAGGGGCTTTAGGGTCATGCCCAACCTACGGCCTATGTATGCATGGGCTGGAAGTCCATGCTTTTTTACATTTCATAAAAAATCACCCCTCACTTTTTTCTTGTCAATCCCGGCAGTTAATGATATAGTTTCTGACCGGATGCAATGCGCAAGAGGAATCCATCATGTGGAGGCTTATAATTATGAAGAGATACATTATCCTTACCCTGATGCTGGCGTCTGTGCTGGTTCTGCCGGGGAGGGCTGCGGCGGTCAATCATTTCACACAGAATGAATACACGACTGCGGAGGCGCTGGATCCTGGAATGACGCAGGCGGGTATCCATTTTACCCTCGGCGAGGACTACAAGAGCTATTATCCTTCAATACGCTACGGCCTGGGCGCCCTGTTCGAGGTAGGCGTGAAGTTCGGTATGACCACAGTGGACGTAGGTCCTGAAGACAAGATCGGAGCCTTGGTCGGTGCGGACATCAAGTACCAGCTCATAAAGGAGGCCGAGGGCATCCCGATGGATATGGCGGTGGACATCGGCTTCGATACTACCATCATAAGCGGCAACAATGTGAGTGATCTCACATTCTCCACTATTTTCAGCAAGGGCCTGCCGCTGACCGAGCGCGGATATAAACTCACGCCGTACGGCGGGGTGGAGATGTCGTCTGTCTATGGCTCCTATATCGCCCAGAACGATACAGGGGTGTTCGTTTTCGCCGGTCTGGAGTGGAAGCTTACGCAGAAATTCCTCATCAATGCGGAGATAAAGTTCGGAGAGGCCACGCTCGGCGGCATAGGCATAAGATTCGAATATTAGTTTGCGGGGTTGTGTTGTTCATGCCGCTGCCGTTATCCGGAAATATCAAAGAAACCTCGATAGTCGAGTTGCTGCAGGACCTTCATGGCCGCAAGGCGACCGGCACGTTAGCCGTCCGGTTTGGGGACATGGTCAAGGCTGTCTATCTCAAGGAGGGGAGGATTGTCTTCGCCACTTCTTCTGATCCTATGGATAGGCTTGGCGAGATACTTGTCAGGGAAGGAAAACTGAAGCGGGAGGGGCTCGAACACGCACTCAAGCTGAGCGAGCGGGCAGGCGGCTTCAAAAAGCTCGGAGCGATATTGGTAGAGGCGGGTCTGGTATCGCCGAAGGATCTGTTTTCCGGTCTCAAGACCCAGGTAAAAGAGATAATATACAGCCTGTTTATGCAGCAGGACGCGCAGTTTTCGTTCGAAGAGTCTCTGCCTGCTGATATCATCCATCTGCAGCTCAATATGGAAGAGCTGATAATGGAGATAATACAGAGGATCAGGCAGGGCGCATGAAAAGCGGAAATTGCGATCCGCTCGACCGAACGGGAAACACCTTCGTCCTCGGTTCTCCGGTCTCATCGCTTTTGATCGGTGTTTCAGGAATCATTGAATGATGGAGCGAACTTTCTTGTGAAGCGCCTTGAAAAAGCCCGATTCTTCGAGATGGCCGATAGGGCGAGCGCTCTATACAATGAAGAAGAAGATGCCTTGCTGCTCGGCATGCTCGGCCAGGACTATGTGATAAGGCACAACGGTATTTTCCTCCACGGCCAGAAGGCGCCTGATGCACACTCAGCAGTGATACTTGAGTATCTATTTTCGGAGGGCGGAGACCTCGTGACATTGCCATGGCGTTCTATCGGAGATTTTTCCGAGGCGCCGGTTCCTGATTTCAGAAAGAGGGCGGAGCTTCCCATTGCCCAGTATGTCGGCGAGATCATTACAAGGACCAGCTCTCTTCTGCCCCTGCTCGATGCAGAGCGGGCGCTCAGCCTAATTGGCAGCGATTTGGCCATTAACGTCCGCGCTCTTCCCAAGGTCTATCTCCACGTGGAAATGTCTCAGGAGAGCCAGGAATTCCCTGCAGAGGTTTGGGTGCTGTTTTCGCAGAATGCGAATGAATTTCTCTCTATCCAGGGCCTCATGACGCTGGCCGATATCTTCAAGGACCGCATGCTCAGCCTTTTGAGGATATATTGAAATGGACGGTATTTCAGCCTGGGGTGATCCGATAACATGTCTGATGCCATGACCCCGAAAGACAGGCTCGTCCTGGCCCTCGACGTCGAGAGCGGGGACGAGGCTACAGGTCTTGTCTCGGAGCTGAAGGATGTGGTGGGCGTCTTCAAGGTAGGCCATCAGCTCTTTACTTCAGAAGGGCCGGACATCGTCAAAAAGATCACCGGCATGTCCTGCAGGGTATTTCTCGACCTCAAGTATCACGACATCCCGAACACTGTGGCCAAGGCGGCGGCGGAGGCGGTGAAACTCGGGGTAAGCATACTTAATGTCCATGCGCTGGGTGGATTCGAGATGATGAAGGCGGCATCCGATGCAGCCAGGGAATCGGCGGCAGGGCTCGGAATAGAGCCTCCCATGCTCCTTGCCGTCACCATCCTTACGAGCATGGACGACAGGAGCCTTCGGAGGGAGCTCAAGATATCGAGAACCGTCCGTCGGGAGGTCTGCCACCTTGCGAGGCTTGCGAAGCGCGCGGGCATGGACGGCGTAGTCGCCTCGCCGCAGGAGATAAAAATGCTGCGCAGGGCGATACGCGGAGATTTCATCATACTTACGCCGGGGGTGAGGCCTTTATGGGCCGAGGCGAACGACCAGAAGAGGGTTATGACACCTGCAGAGGCAGTGGCTGCTGGAACAGACTATATCGTGATAGGAAGACCTGTGCTAAAGGCGGAGAATAGGAGGGCTGCTGTGGAGAAGATTCTGGAAGAGATATCCGTCGTCGGTCGAGAATCGGGAGTGAGGGGGAGAAGATGATGACAGCAGAAGAGGTTCTTGATATATACAAAAAAACCGGTGCCTTGCTCACCGGCCATTTCCTGCTCTCCTCGGGCCTTCACAGCGACAGATATCTCCAGAGTGCGCTCGTGCTCCAATATCCGGACACGGCCGCGAGGCTCTGCTCCAGCCTGGCAGCGCTCTTTCATGGACAGAAGATAGATGCGGTGATCGCGCCTGCACTCGGGGGTGTGATAGTCTCACACGAAACGGCCCGCGCCCTGAAGGTGAGGGCGCTCTTTGCAGAACGTGTAGCCGGCGAGCTGGTTCTCAGGAGGGGGTTTTCCATAGCCGGCGGAGAGAGGTTGCTTGTGGTCGAGGATGTCATCACAACCGGGAAATCGACGCGTGAGACAATTGACGTGGTGAAGAAGGCAGGGGGTGTGGTGGTCGCCGCAGGCTCGCTCATAGACCGCTCAGGAGGCAGGGCGGAGCTCGGTGTGCCGTATAAATCCCTCGTGACGCTCGACGTGCCTACATATGCGCCTGACGCCTGCCCCTTGTGCAAGGCAGGCATCCCTGCGGTCAAGCCGGGTAGCAGGGGGTCGATGTAATGAGCGTGGTGCGAATGGCCTAAGGCTTGCTTAACGCATTGTTCCGTCGTATGTTTCCGAGAGATACTAAAAGAAGTACTGCATGATATACCTGAGCGCCATCGAGACGATGATGACGGCGAGCACGGCCTTGATGAATCTCTGAGGAAAGTGCTTCTGGAGCCTGGCGCCTATGTACATGCCGATGAAACCGCCTGCGCCGAACAGCCCGCCGAGCATCCAGTCAGGGGATGTAGCCATGCCGGCTCGGGCAGGGAGAATGCTGTAGAAAAACACACCTGCGACGGAAGTAAGGAATGTACCGAAGAGGGCAGCGCCTGCAACAGTATAGACAGGCAGGCCGAATACCGCTACGCAGAACGGCGCGATGATGGCGCCGCCGCCTATGCCGTACGTCCCACCTATGATCCCGACCGCGAACGCGAACAGGAACATGAGCGGTACGCTGAAACCGAACCTTTCTCCCCAGAATTCGTACTCCACCCGCAGCGGATCGAATCGGGTGGTCTTGACGACCGCCTCGGCAGGGAGAGCGGACAGGCCTCTTGACAATTGTCCGCTTTTTTTGTATGCTTGCCGCTCTGCGAATTTGCGGTCGAGCTCCTTGTCGGCCCCGGTGCTTCGGGAACTGCCGAATACCTCGCGGGCAAGCCTGCCGCCGATATACAGCAGTACACAGCCGACGAACAGCTTGAAGGCGCGTGGATCAGGGAGATAGATGGTGCGGATGAAGTATCCCAAAAAAACCCCCGGCAGTGTTCCGGCGGATACGATCCAGGTGAGGGGCCAGAACAAGCGGCCTTCCTTGAAGTATCGGTATACGCCGCTCGGGATGGAAATGATGTTATATACGAAGTTGGTGGAGCTTACAGCGGGACTGGTGAAGCCGAGTACGCTCATCTGGAAGGGCAGGAGTATAAATGCTCCGGAGACGCCCGCCATGGATGTGAAAGAGGAGACGAACATGGCAACGAGTGGGGGCACTAGGATGGATGTCCTTACGCCAGACACCGGGAAATTCATTACTAGTGCATCCATCATCGCGACCGCAGTTTACCACATGACTGGTGAATTATCAAGCGCTCTATAATAAAATTATTGTTTGACGCTGTTTCATTTTTTGATATATAATTGGAATTAGAAAGGCAGGATGTATGGGTAAGATGGTTGTATCAGAAGAGAAAAACAGTTTTTCGGAGGGGATTACCGAGGATATCCTTGCAGAGTTCGAGGAGGATATTCTCGAAGAAGAGGCAGAGCCCACTCAGATAGAGGTCTCCGAGGCGGCAGAGGAGGTGCGCTCTGCAGACCTCGTGGACACATATCTCAAGTCCGTGGGCAAGTTCCCGATGCTCTCGATTGAGGAAGAGCAGCAGTACGTGAAGATGCTCGAGGATGGAAAGGCAGCGCTCACCGCGATCGCCCTCAGCTCGCCTATCGCGATTCCGCGCATACTGAATCTGGGTGCGGGTGTGAAACAGGGCCTCTTGAAGGCCCAGGACGTTCTGAGATACCCGGGCGAGTGGAACGAAAAGTTCGAGGTAGAGTTCATGCGGCTCTATAACAGGCTCAAGCGGCAGGTGGCGAAGGGCGATCTGGAGCGCGCCGGCGCCACGATAAAGGAGATGAGCCTTTCTTTCAGGGAGATTGAAAAGATTATAAAAAAGCTCGTCTCCGCCGCTAAGCAGATGGAGCGGGGCAACCACGCCGAGCGGGAGAAGATGGGCTTGTCCGAAGAAGAGCTTCGGGATATTGTCAAACGCATCGAGCGCGAAGAGGCAAGGGTGAAGATGGCGAAGGACGAGCTCATCAAAGCCAATCTCAGGCTGGTGGTCTCGATAGCGAAGAAATACGTAAACAGGGGGCTTACCCTCCTCGACCTGATACAGGAAGGCAACATCGGACTGATGAAGGCCGCGGACCGTTATGAATCAGGAAAAGGCACGAAGTTCAGCACCTATTCCACTTGGTGGATCAGGCAGAGGATCACCAGGGCGATCCTCGACCAGGCCAGGACCATCCGCCTCCCCGTGCATCTCATAGAGGAGAGCACCCGGATAAGCCGCATCTATGCGAAGTTCATGCGTGAAAAGGGCAGGGAGCCTACTGCTGATGAAGTGGCGAATATCATGGGGCTTTCTGTCGTGCGGGTGAACGAGATACTGAGGGCGATCCAGGAACCTGTCTCGCTCGAGACGCCCATCCTCTCCGAGGAGAAGGAGTTGAAGGACGTTATAGTCGATGAAAAGTCCGTCTCTCCGTTTAAGACTCTCGAGAACAACGAGGCCTCGGAGCGGATAGAGCAGGTGCTGTCATCGCTCACCGAGAGAGAGGAGAAGATAATCAGGATGCGATTCGGGATTGGTGTCAGCGGAGAGCATACGCTCGAAGAAGTAGGCAGATATTTCAACCTCACGCGCGAGCGCATCAGGCAGATAGAGATCAAGGCATTGAAGAAGCTGCGCCATCCGGCAAGGAGCAAGCTCCTCAAGGAATACGTATAGCCGCGTTTGTCCCCTCAATCATCTTGGGGCCGGATGAACTCCATGTCGGCGACGATCCGCGAGGCCTCTTCGAGATGTGGTGTGTCGTAAGCAGGGTTGCTGATATAGGCCGCCATTATGGCCCGGGTCTTGTCGAGGAGGAACCAGATGCGCCAGTGTATCGGTTCCTCCTTTTCTTTGTAAATATAATCGACGGAAGCTATACCCGTATCCCCCCTGTCTTCTTTCTTTATCGCTTCTCGCGGAAATGGCACGTCACGCTCCTCGAGGGTGTCCTCCAGCATGATGACCGCAGCATCGACCGGAGGGGTCTTCGTCTCTTCTCTCTCTATGAATGAAATCTGGAGCATGCCGGGCCAGCCGTCTTTTTCTATCAGCACATAGCCCATTTCCTCACGCTCGTTCCATCCGTCCGGGAGATACAGATTTATCCATCGTTCGTAGGTAATCTTTTTACCCATAATGTGGAACACATTGTAACTAAATGGGCAAGAGACAGTCAAATGAGTTTCACAAATAGGGGGTAAAAAAGCGTTTATATGTATTGAAATTCTTTTAATATCCGGACAATGGACTCCACGGCCTTGGGAGCCGGTACGAGGCAGTCTATGACCGCCTCGGGCATGGCTGGGGGCTCGTATTCTGACTGGATGCCGGGCACTGTGGTCGCCTGGCCCGAGACCGCACGGGCGTAGATGCCTTTGGGATCCCGCTTCATGCATATTTCCAGCGGGCAGTCTATATACACCTCTATGAATCTACCTATGAGTGCGCGGGCCCTGTCTCTATATATCCTCCGGCTTGCCGTGGCATCAAAGATGATGTTTACTCCGTTTCTTACGAGCAGTTCTCCGAGTTGTGCAAGCATCGTGTAGAATCTGTCTCTCTCCTCAGGCCTGTAGGTGGGATTCGGGGTGAGGATCCTGCGCATCTCGTCGGATTCGAGGATAACGACTTTGATGCCAAGACAATCGAGCCTTTCGGCCAGGGCCTTGGAGATGGTGCTCTTTCCGGAGGCTGGCAGCCCTGTTATCCATACTGCGAAACCCATACTCATGCGAGATACCTGTTCACGTCCTTGAAATCGAATACATCGGATTCCAATACGTTGATTATGAAGTTGAACACGGCCTTGCGCACCCCTTCTGGGATATGCGGGTACCAGATGGGGCTTGCCACAACGAGCCCGCGCCATGCGAAGAACGGTGCTGCCACAGAGAGCATCTCACGGTCGTCTGTCCGCGATAGATAATTCTCCCAGAACATAGCGAACATCTGCTCGAACGGCCCTTCGAGCCTCCCTGAGCGGAGCAACGAAAAGAAGAGGTAATTCATCGTGACAGATGTGACATCATCTGCCGGCTCTCCCCACTCCCCCCGGGATCTGTCGAGCAGCGTAAAGTCCGTGCCCTGCCGAAACAATATATTCCAGGGATGGAAGTCTCCATGCACCTGCGAGAGGCGATGGGATAGGCCCTTTATTTTCCATCTCCATTCTTCGCACAGGAGCTCTATCCGCTTGAGCAGGGACTGATCGATGAAACCGCAGCTTTTCGGATAGTTGTCTATGACGCCCATGATGCATTCGCCGTGGCCCATGAGCTCCCTGATGCGCCTTGTGTATAGATGGGGGGCCGAATTCTTCACGGAGTGTATCCGTGCGAGATAGTTTGAAAGCGCTGCTGCACGCTCGAAATCAAGATCATCCGCCCTGCCGGTATCCCTTATCCTCTCGAGGTCTTTGAAGTAACCCCTGCCTTCTACGAATTCGGTTACGAGGAAGAATTCCTCCGCCCCTCCTGTGGAGAGCATCTTCCCGTTGCGAAGAAACGCGCCTGAGTCGATGGAGCGTACATGTCCGGGCAGCTTGTTGAATACATCGTGCTCCCAGAGGACTGCCTGGGCCCTGTCCGAGAAATGGTCGTGGCCGAATGATGATGCAGACATGGTCTCTATCACCGCCCTTTTCCTCTTCCCATCCACCTCGTAATCTATAAACAAGGGCGAGCCGTATCCGAATCCTTTGAGCTCATCGCCTGTTTCCTGCCTGCCCTCCTCAGTGATGAGCAGCACATCTACAGGCCTTCCATAGATCTCTTCGAAATATTCCTTTACAGCCTCACGGGTTATCCTCGGCATGATCCCCTCTGTTATATAGGCCGTGCAGCATATCTGATCGCCGGCTGGACTGGCCTTCCATCGCACACGACGGTTCTCGTACGTCCCGGTAGGTCCTTGCTGTACTTCAGGATGAGGCCGGCCGCGATTGCGGCGTCTTCCGGCGACGCCTCATCCGTCAATACAGCCACTGGTCCCGGAAAGTCAAACGGTCTCAGCAGCTTCATCTCGGATTGGCGGATTGCAGAAAGCAGCTCGTTTTCCTGCCTGTTTCTGCCCACGACCACCTTTGCGCCTGACGGCAGCCTGAAGTGCCGTCCGAGGGTCAGGAGCCTTATGTCATGCTGCATGACGTTCGGCTTGCGTTCGAAGAGATCCCTGAGCCTCCTGGCGAAGTTTTCATCGGTAAGGAGGCATCCGCCCGCAGGAGTGGAAAAACCTTCTATGCCGTATCGCTCTGCAAGCGCAATCTGGACGCTCCTCGACCTGCCGCTTATGCCAAGCAGCCTCTCCCTGTCTATGATGCCTTCCGACTCCGCCTTGGTAGGCGGTAGGAGCTTTGCGGACAGGGGTCGTAGGACCAGGCCCTTCAGTCCAGAATCCCGTTCGATGATATTGAGAGTGTCCCTGCGTTGTGACATGGGCCTCTGGCCGAGGACCTCTCCTGTTATTATGAACGGAGAGCCGAGCTCTTCTATCACCGGCCGGGCCTTGGCGAGCATGAATATCTTGCAATCTATACAGGGATTCATGTTCTTTCCGTATCCGTGTTTCGGGTTCCGTATTAGGTCGATGTACGCCTGTCCCAGGTCAATGGTCATAAGCTCTATGCCTACCGAACGTGCAACCATCGCTGCATGGGTGGCCTCTTCCTTTCCATAGCTCTTTGAGAATACCGAGGTAAAATAGAGACCGGTTACATCGAAGCCCTGCTCCATCACGAGCCTGGCGGCGAGTATGCTGTCCAGGCCTCCGGATATGAGGGCGACTGCATTCCTTTCCATAGAGATTACCTCCAAACCGTCTTGTTACACTATAATATCTCCAGCCGTGTTTGGCAAGCCCTGAGTAATGCAGGGGCTTGGGGTCGGTGATAACGCCGTTCTTTTGCAATTGTAAAAAACTCTAGACTGGATTCTCAGGATTGCAAATGATTTCAGGCACGACTCCTACAAAAAATCAAGCGGTTATGCTTTGGCATGGTGTGTGCAATGTAAAGGGCAAGAGAATACGAAAGGAGGTAAATAAAAATGAAAAAATCACTCACAAAAAAGGCGGCGTATATAGGCGCAGGTGTGGGGCTGGCGCTGTTTGTTATGTTCGGCTTGCTTCCTGGCAGCCTCATCGGCGGTGCAGCCGGATTAAACATAGCAGGTTGGCTTTTCGGCATGCCCCTGGAGCCCGGTCTCGTTTCCCGGCTCTTAGTGATCATATCCATGCTTATGGGTGTGTTCGTGTCCGGCATAGCAGTGGTCACGGCGACGTCGACACTCGGCTGGATCGTGGGCAGGGCGCTCGACTCGGTGGTAAAGCAGCAGGCATGCGATGAGCATAGGGCCGGCGTGGATGCATGTTGAAGACATCAACTCAAAGGATAAAATCCAATTCAAGGAGGATGATACAATGAAGAACGAAACCATAAAGACAGGAATGAAGATAGGCGCGACAATCGGTGGTTTGATATTTTTGGTATTCGGGATCATGCCTGGATTCTACTTCGGGAGCTACGGGACGCTCATCCTGCTCCAGAAGCTCATGGGCGGGACCGTAGAGCCGACCCTCTTCGTCCGCGCAGCAGTGGTAGTAGGCGTCATGGTAGGGCTTGCATGCACGTTCGCGGTGAGCATCGTGACCGGCGGCCTGCTCGGGACTCTCGCAGGCTCTATAGTATCTCTGCCGGAGGCGCTCAGGGAGAAAAAGAGCGCTCAGTCCGAGGCATAGCAAGACAGATCAACCCAAAACAAAAGGGCGGTGGCATTCCCACCGCCTTTTTGCGTTTCGAGCGCGCCGAAGAGATCGGCGCGAGTCAGTGCGAGGCCCCTTCTACGGTATGTCCCGGCCTGCGCATGATGAACACGAGCGGCAGGATTGATATGGTCAGGATCGAGATGAAGAGGAAGGCATCATTAAAGGCGACAGCGGTCGCCTGTCTCACGAGCTCCCTATAGATGAGCCCGTCCGGGCTTGCGCCGGCAAGCCCTTTCGTTGCGAGCATCTCGGAAAGCCTTTCCCGAAAAATCTGATAGGTCGTGTCGAATGGCGTGAGACCCTCCACCATCCTCGACTGGTGGAACTGGGCGCGGCGTGCCAGGAGGGTTGTCGTAAGGGCTATGCCCACGCTCCCGCCCATGTTCCGCAGGAGGTTGTATATCGAAGTCGCCTCTGTCATCCTTTCCTTCGGGATGTGAGACAGCGTCATCATCGTTAGAGGGATGAATGTAAAGCCCATGCCTATGCCGAGCGTGACCCTGGGCCAGACAAATGTCCAGAAGTCCGCATTGAGATTGAATCTGGACATCAGATATGTAGTGAGCGAGTTCACCGCAATGCCGAACATCAGTATCCTCTTGGGGTTCACCTTGTGCACGAGCCTTCCCGCAATCGGCATGGCGAGCATCGTAGCGATGCCGCCCGGTCCGAGCACGAGTCCGGCCAGAAAAGACGTATATCCCATGAGCATCTGGACGTATATGGGCAGAAGCACGATGCTGCCGAAGAGGTTTAAGAAGGCAAAGAACATCACTACCGTCCCGCTTGCGAATGTCCTGTCCTTAAAGAGCCTCAGGTTCACTATCGGTTGGTCGGAGAAGTATTCATTTATGATAAAAAGGGCCAGGGTGACGATAGATATGATGGCAAAGGTGAGTATGGTGTTGGAAGAGAGCCAGTCTTCGCTCTGGCCCTTGTCGAGGACGAACTGTAGGGAGCCCAGGCCTAATGCCAGCAGGGCGAGGCCGGTGTAGTCTATCCTCATCTTTGTCCGCCTCATGTAAGGCGGGTCCTGTATGACGAGCGCGTTCATTATGATGGAGATGATGCCTATGGGTATGTTTATGTAAAACACCCACCTCCACGACCAGTTATCCGTAATGACCCCACCGAGCAATGGGCCGAGGATGGGGCCGAGCATCGCCCCCATGCCGAATATCGCCATTGCGGCGCCGTGCTTTTCCCTGGGGAATGCCTCGAGCAGTATCGATTGGGAGAGCGGCACGAGTCCTCCGCCGCCGATGCCCTGGAGTACCCGGAAGAATATCAGGCTCCTCAGGCTCCAGGCCGCGCCGCACATGAATGAGCTGAAGGTAAACAGGGCTATGGAGCTCAAAAGATAGGTCTTTCTTCCCAAAAGACGGCTGAGCCATCCGGCCATGGGTATGACTATTGCGTTCGAGACGAGGTAGGCGGTTATGGCCCATGTGGCCTCGTCATATCCTGCAGAGAGCGCTCCCCTGATATGGTCGAGAGACACATTGACAATGGATGTGTCTATGATCTCGATCAGCGTGGGGAGCATCACAGTGAGGGCTATGAGACCCCTGCTCATTTTGCTTTCACCGTAGGCACGACCGACATTCCCACCCTCAGCACATGTTCGGTGTCCGTGCCCTTGTCGAGGACGATCTTCACAGGTATCCGCTGGACGACCTTCACATAATTTCCAGTGGCGTTTTCCGCAGGAAACAGCGAGAAGGCAACGCCTGTGCCCGCCATTATGCTATCGACCTTTCCCGTGAACACCCTGCCGGGATAGCCGTCGACCTTGATCTTCACAGCCTGACCGGCTCTGATCCGCTCTATCTGCGTCTCCTTGAAATTCGCGACGACCCAGATATCGTCGAGAGACACGACTGCCATGAGAGGCTGACCCGGCTGTACATGGTTTCCGATCTGGACGGACTTCTTGGTCACATAGCCGTCCGCAGGTGCGTATATTTTAGTATATTGATAATGCAGCTCCGCCAGGGCCGCGGTCGCCTGTTTCTGCTTTATAGTGGAGGACTGCGTAGAGAGCTGGGACTCCGCCTGCCTGAGCTGCTCCTCCGCCGCCTTCACCTGTGCGACAGCGATGTCATATGCGGTGAGCGCCCTGTCGTATCTGTCGCGGGAAATGACCTCCTGGCTGTAGAGGTCCTCCGCCCTCTTCTTTTCCACCTCCGCAAGTCTCAGGTTCGCCTTCTGGAGCTCGAGATTCGCCCTCGCCGCCTCTATTCTCGTCTCTACCTCCAGCAGCCTGGCTTTTTCAGCCGAGAGCGAGGAAGAGGCCTCCATAAGCTTCACCCTGTAGTCCGAGGGGTCTATCTCGAGCAGCAGGTCTCCCTGTTTTACCGCCTGGTTGTCGGTCACATAGACGGCCTTCACCGTCCCGCTGACGCGTGATGCTATGGTATGGATGTTGCCCTCTATGAAGGCGTCGTCGGTGGATATATGTGTCTTTTTGTACTGGGCATAAAAAAAGCCGATTACAATGCCGATAGAAAGCACGATGCCGAAGACCTGCAAGGCCTTTTTCTTTTTTTCGTGATTGTTGGTGGGTGTTTCAGCCATAAGAGCGACCTCCATCCTTGCAACAGATATATGCCGCCTTCGAGAAGGGACTCCATACTATACGATAAATCGCACCGGATGTGAAGAGAGGAGAAACCTGTTTCAAAGGCAGCAGGGATTCTCTTCTGCTTCACTTCGGGCTTTTGGAGCCGCGTGGGAAATATTGGTCATACCCCGGCGCTCTCTTGACTCGTGGCTTTCTGTTCATTAAGCTTATGATAGATCGGCCTGTATATCTTCGACTTCGAGGAGGCCAGGACATGCCTATGTATTCCGGTCATGCACCTGTTCGGCTCGACGGCTCATATGGAGAGGGCGGAGGCCAGATTTTGAGGACAGCCGTTTCGCTCTCGTGCGTTACAGGCAGGCCTGTAGAGATTACGAATATCCGCAGGGGGAGACCGAGGCCGGGCCTCCAGCCGCAACATCTCACTGCTGTAAAGGCTGCCGCAATCATAAGCCGCGCTTCTGTAGAAGGGGCTGAACTCTCATCAACCAGCCTATGGTTCTCGCCGGGCAAGGTCAGAGGCGGAGACTATGTCTTCGACGTGGCCGAAAAGAAAGGAAGCGCGGGGAGCGTATCGCTCGTCATCCAGACGGTGCTCCTTCCCCTGTGCATGGCCCACGGGCCTTCGCGTATGACCGTGCTGGGAGGGACCCATGTGCCGTGGAGCCCGTCGTTTCACTATCTGAAACATGTCTTTCTGCCTATGCTCTCGAGGTTGGGGGTGAAAGCGGAAATCGAAATAGAAAAATGGGGTTGGTATCCGCTCGGCGGTGGAGAAGTCACGGTAAGGGTTATACCTGGAAAAGGGATCGAGCCGGTCATCATCGATAAGCGGGGAAGGCTCGTCAGGACGAGCGGTGTTTCCGCCGTGTCCAATCTTTCCATGCATATTGCAGAGAGGCAGAAGAGTGAGGCGTTGACGCTGCTAAGACGGCGCGGGATTGATGCATCTATAGAGGTGGTCTTGGCTCCATCGCAGGGCAAGGGATCCTTTCTGTTTCTGTCAGCTGAATCAGAAAATATTACAGCCGGTTTCGACGGTCTCGGCGCTCTCGGAAAGAGGACAGAGCGCGTGGCGGAGGAGGCTGTCGGTGAGTTCTTTTCCTACTTGGATTCCGATGCCGCGCTCGATCCGCACCTTGCGGACCAGCTCGTCCATTATCTTGCCCTTGCACCGGAGAGGTCTGAATTCACCGTCAGCCGCGTTACGAAGCATCTGCTCACGAACATCTGGGTTGTGAAGCAATTTGTTGCAGTAGATATAAGGTTACACGGAATGGAAGGGGAGGCGGGAAGGGTGGAGGTGACCCCTTGATGCGGAAGCAGCGCGTGGAAGACTGAGGAAGCGGGAAGATGCCTGCTTACTTGGGTTCTATGGGATAGCCTGCCTTAAGCCAGGCCTTCCATCCGCCTTTGATGGCCAGCACATCCTTGTATCCATAATCTTCGATGAGTATCCGTGCCAGAGCGGCACTGGTGGCCTCGTCCGGTTACTCGCAGTATAGGATATACTTGTGGTCTCGCGGACATTTCAGCGTCCAGTGGGAAAACTCACAAGGTGCCTCTCTAATAGCGCCCTTTATTTTATGCGTTGCCTTCTGTCTAGTCCTGGTTGGTTCTGACGTCGAGTATGGTGATATTAGGGTCATTCATCATGGAGAGGAGCTTTTCGGGCTCTATGCGCTGGACATCAGCCAGCTTGAGCCCGGGTCTGGCAAAGGCGCAGGAAGCGAACAGAATGACAGCGACTCCCATTAGGAGAGTATATTTTATCCTCAAATAATTCATATGGAATTCAACTCTCTAAAAAACTATTACCCGCCTCTGCATTATCCAAACGAAATGGATGATTTCAGTCTGGCCATCGAAATTCCGCTTATTGACACTCTTGCGATGAGATATGCATCAAACACGGCCCCCGAGTCATATTTTTCATTATAGCATATGAGGCCGCATTTCAACGCCAGCCGGGCTCGGAAACACTCTATTGCAGAACTGACAGACGACATCCTTTTTCCCACCCTGACTTGCACTCAAAGCATCTCACTCTTTTGAGCTTTAATCCGCCGGCGCATGAGCGGGCGGCCATTGTCCCACGAACAACACATCTTCGGCGATGAGCATGTACGATCATCTCCATGCACTCGACCGCTGCGAGTATTCCTTCTGCACTTCCGGGATCAGCCGCTGATACTCTTCGTAGGGTATCAACGAATGCCACTTGCCGGCGGCCATGCCTATGCCTATTACGAGATAGATCAGCACGATCAAAAGAACTGGATAGAGCAGCGGTCTCATTGCCGCCCTGCCGCGCCTGCCACGGACGGACAGCTCGAGCGCCCCTTTTGACGGGCAGACGCCTACACAGGTCATGCAGCCGAAGCACTCTGCGGAGTGGATGACGTTCTGCCTTTCCACCTCGATCAGCATGGGACAGGCCTTCGTGCATGCGCCGCAGCGGGTGCATTTTTCATCGTTCCTTCGCACCTTGACAGGGCTCAGCCTGCTCAAGATGCCCAAGAGGGCGCCGTACGGGCAGAGATAGCGGCACCAGAAGTTTTTATACAATAGAGACAAGGACGCAAGTAGTACGAGTATCCAGAAGGTGAGCTGGGACATCTCCGTGAAGAACTTCATCATCCGCACGTCCGCTACCTTGTAGTAGTCTGTGATGAAGAAGAGGAGCATCATGTTCGGGGTCATGGCTATGCCGATCAGAACGATGAAAAATCCGAGCAGGATGTATTTGAGGGAGCGGAGACCGATGTCTGTATATTTACCAGGACGGAGGTTTCTGCCGAACAATCTCTCTCCGAGCATCCAGAGGTATTGGGAAACAGTGCCCACCGGACAGATCCAGCCGCAAAAACCTTTCTTGAGAGCCAGCGACACGCCGCATATCGCCGCGAACATGACGAACCCGGCAGGATGCACCGGCTCCACTATGCCGGTGAGCAAAAAATACTTGGTCGCCATGAACCCACCGATGGGCAGAAAGGCGTCCACTGAATCAGGCCGCGGGACGAATGGGTGCCCCGCCTGCTCGAAATGAAGCACGAACCTATAAAAACCCCAGCCGATCCAGAGCGTAAAAAGCAGAAAGAAAAATTGGACCACTCGCCGTATGAGGCGGATGGAATTTCCGAAATAGGCCATGCCCCGATACTACTGACTTTATCCCAGACCGGCTATGATTTTCATCATATAGACGCGCTTCTGAGGCGGCCGACCATACCTATGACGGCAAGGTCGCTCAGACCGCATTTTAATCGGCTTAGTCCACGATGGCTACACCGACAAAGTGGCAGACGACGCAGACCCCTGCACCCATGCGTCCCCACCTCTCGCCTTTCGACCCGCCGTGCACGGTATGGCATGCCTGGCACGCCTTGCCGAAGAAGAGATAGTTAAGCGGTTGGAAGACGCCCATCGTTACGATTGCGCTTTTGTGGCATTTGAAGCAGATGTGCGCCTTTGCGCTCTGGAGCATCTCGGAGCGTCCTCTATGGCCTGAATGACAATCGAGGCAGGAAAGCTGCTTTTCGAAGCCCTCGAAACCCACGCTCTTATACAGGGCGTGCTTATCATGTGGATTGATGGCCTTTCTGCCGAATAGTTTCTGGCTGTAATGGCACTTGCCGCAGATATTGTTCTGCTCGGTCTTAGATAGGCCGCTGATCTTTATTGGAACAGCGACGCTCGGGTTTTGGGCATGGGCGGATGTATTGGTATGGCAGGCCTCGCACTCATGCAGCTCCTTTACAGGAATGCGCGACATATATTCCTCGCTGCTATGCCGATTCTTCTTCCACGAGTCATATTGATCCTTGTGGCAGGTTTGGCAGACTGAAGCAGGCGGGACTTGGGAGTCTGTTTTATAGCCATCCATCGACGGCTCATCCCATGTCCTGGCGCATCCTGCCACAGCAAAAACAAAAACCGCGATCAAGAGCAGACATCTTCTTATCATAAATAAAACCTCCCTTCTCAAAAAGAGACGCTTTGGATTAACCATTTGAAGCCGCCTTGTCAATAGAAAATCACTCAGTGTCAAACCAAATAGGCCTATCCCGCAGATGTTGTCCCTTCCTTTTGTTGAAGTAGGAAGGATCCCTGCCACATATTCTAAGCAGCCACCTCCTTTCTGTCAATGGATGTTTGCTCCAAAACGGCAATGAGCTTCGGGATTTCTCTATAACCC
>JBBIMH010000025.1:0-46777 GCA_037444505.1 Nitrospirota bacterium
TCTCTATCCAAAAAGGCGCACAGTTCTTCCTCCAAGGCCGCCTGAAGCATCATCCAGGCTCCGATCTTAGACAATACCGACAGGGGATGCTCTTTCTGCGCTTCCTCTATCATTTTCTGCATGACTTTCTGGGCTTTCTTTGATAAACTTCTCTTCATGGGTATGCTCCTCCTTTCTCTTGTTAAGAGAGATTGTATAACTCCTTGAGGAGTATACCCTTTTTCGTTTTTACAGAAAAGATTTTACACTATCTGCTGAATACCTAATTTTCTATAATACCCAGAGACCACATAAGTCTTTGGGATTAAAGAGTCCTATGGATTATTTGATTGAAAATGGAGGAATGCCGCAAAAGTCTTTAACTTATACTCATCGTTGTCTTTGCTCATTATTTATGATAATAAATATATCCGCACTTCAGGGTGTCAGAGCACCGAAGTCCCACTACCGTACAGTGGAGGCTGCAGCAAAGGACCTCATACCTCGTCCGGAAGATTCTTGTATGCCGAGGGGCAGGGGTTGTCTTCTGCACTCTTGAGCGTATATATATCCGACTTTTCTCAGGACGATCAAGTGTCACGACCATTTATTTTCGAAAAAGAGCGTCTCAGACTTTTCGTGGTATCAGGCCTCATAGGCGTCATAAGCCTTGTCCATTATCTTGTAGGCGGCTCCGCCTCGGGCCTGCTCCACAGCATACTGGGCCATCTATATATCGTACCGATACTCCTCGGCGCATATTGGTACGGCATAAAGGGAGGGGTAGGAGTCTCGATCGTCTCTTCGCTGCTTTTTTCGCCCCATCTCTTTCTTCACTGGTCTGATCCTTTTCTGGATATATACAACTTCGTGGAGATATTCCTCTTTCTCCTCCTCGGCGGGGTTACCGGCGTCTTGAGCGAGATGGAGAGGAATCAGAGGCAAAGGTATGAAGATGCCATCGTGAGGCTCGATGAATCCCATAGGAAACTCAGGGAGCAGACCGAGACGCTTTTCAAGGCAGAGGAGCAGCTCAGAACCGCGGAGCGTCTTTCCGCCCTCGGCGAACTCTCCGCGAGCATGGCCCACGAGATCCGAAATCCGCTAGGCTCCATCAAGGGCGCGGCAGAGATACTTAGTGATGCATTCAGCAAGGATGATGCAAGGTTCGAGTTCGTTCAGATACTTTTGAAAGAGACGGACAGGCTGAATCATATACTGCAGGATTTCCTGGATTTCGCCAGGCCGAAGAGGCCACGATTCCAAGAGTCGGACATAAATGAGGCCATGGAGTTCGTTCTCGCCCTGACCGCGCGGGAGGCGGAGAAGGCTGGCGTAAAGGTGGAGAAAAAGCTCAGTCCGAACGTCGCAAGAATCAATATGGACCCGGACCTCATGAAGCAGGCGTTTCTCAACCTTGTATTGAATGCTATACAGGCAATGCCGACCGGCGGAGTACTGACGATAGAGAGTGTTGCGGAAAAGGGCGGGACCGTTGTGAAGGTCTCGGATACAGGAGTCGGCATATCTACCGAGAACCGCAAGAGGCTCTTCACGCCTTTTTTCACAACAAAGAAGAACGGAACAGGCCTGGGGCTTGCCATTGTCTATCGCATTATTCAGCACCACATTGGAAAGATCGATGTTGAGAGCGAACCAGGGAAAGGGACTACATTCATAATAAGGATACCTGATGAAAAAACCTCTCATTCTTCTCATTGACGACGACGACAGCCTCAGGAGGGTGATGGAGTACGGTCTCGTGGAGGCGGGATACCGAGTGCATCCCGCCAAGAGCGGAGAGGACGGCATGGCCCTATTCGAGAAAGAGGCGCCTGCCGTCGTGCTCACCGACATCACCATGCCCGGGATGAGCGGGATGGATGTGCTCAAAAAGGTCCGTGGGCACGATCCCGGCATACCTGTAATCCTTATCACCGCATATGGTACCATCGAGAGTGCTGTATCCGCTATGAAAGAAGGCGCCTTCGATTACATCACCAAGCCTGTGAGCCGCGACGAGCTCAGACTCACGCTCGAGAAGGCACTCACCATGCAAAAACTCCAGCGGGAGAACAGGGAGCTGCGGGCTGAGATAAAAGACCGTTACAGTTTCGGAAATATCATAGGCACAAGCGGCAAGATGCGGGCGCTGCTCGAGCTGGCAGGCCGCGTCAGTCAGAGCGATGCCACAGTCCTCATCACAGGCGAGAGCGGCACAGGCAAGGAGCTTCTCGCCCGCGGCATACACCACAACAGCAGGAGGGCTGAAGGTCCTTTTGTCGCCGTCAATTGCGCTGCGATTCCGGAGATGCTGATAGAGAGCGAGCTCTTCGGCCACATGAAAGGCTCGTTCACGAACGCAGTTAGGGACAAGGAGGGGAAGTTCGAGCAGGCGGACGGCGGCACTATATTCCTGGACGAGATTGCCGAGCTCAGGACGGACCTTCAGGCCAAACTCCTGAGGGTGCTTCAGGAAAGGGAGGTGGACCGGATAGGAGGAACAGAGCCGATCCCTGTTGATGTACGCGTCATCGCGGCCACGAACAAGGACATCGAGCAGGCCGTGAAGGAGGGCTCTTTTCGAGAAGACCTCTATTACCGCCTGAGCGTGATAACGCTCCATATGCCTCCTTTGAGAGAGAGAAAAGAAGACATCCCCTTGCTTGCGGCCCATTTCCTACGCAAGTTCAATCAATCTGACCGGATAGGCATAGAGCAAGAAGCGATGGATATACTCACGGCCTACGGCTGGCCCGGCAATGTGAGGGAGCTCGAGAACGTGATAGAGAGGGCATCGGTCTTGAGGCGCGGAGACACCATTACGGCCTCCGAGCTACCTGAGAAGCTGACGAAAAAGAGGCACGGTGTCGACGGCATAATCCTGAACCTTCCCGAAGAAGGATTGTCCCTCGAAGGGCTCGAGAAGGAGCTCATCATAAAGGCCCTCGAGAGATACAACGGAAATCAGACACGCGCAGCAGAATATCTGGGGATCACGCGTCCCACGCTTATCTATCGCATGGAAAAATACGGTCTTAAGAAGGTGCCGCAGGAAGAATGAAAAAATGCTTTTACTCATGGAAAAAATATTGTATCATAATAACGAAAGCTCATCGCATATAATGGTGCGAGTTATAATTTCAGATAAAGCCTAACAGGGCATGCCTTCATGACTTTTAGAACGCTATGAATATTATATCTGTGTATTGTGAATATATAACCCTTGGCCTCATGGATTGATGCTATATCCTCAATGCTGGTTCACGCCAAAGGTATCGCTCTAAAAGTCATTCCGGCACACCCTGCCGGCTTTCACCAGAAGACGTGATAAGCCAAAAAAATTCTGAATTGATATCGCTGTTTAAGGAGGGACCGACATGGCGACGACAACACTCAAGATACAGGGCATGACATGCAATCACTGCGTAATGCGGGTTGCTAAGGCGCTCAAGGCGGTGCCGGGCGTATCCGATGCGAAGGTGGATCTCCAGAAGGGAGAGGCGATAGTCAGCTATGACGATTCCATGGTAAAACCAGAAAAGCTCTCCTTTGCGGTGGTCGAGGCGGGCTACAAGGTCGTTTCCGGCTCGTAGCGCATTGCGCTGTCGGGCTTGACATAAAAAGCAGATGTAAAGTATAATGCCGCCGGTTTCGACAAATCATCCATGGAGGGGCAAATGGCAAAGACTCTTTTAGGCCTCATGCCGGAAAATGCCCGCAAAAAGCTGGGCAGCGCTACAAAACTTAAGGTGCTCTCTTCTCATGATGTATTCCGTGTGCTGAAAGACGAAAGGATGATCATTATGGCATGCAACACCAGGATAAAGCATGTCATCCCCGGAATTATGCGCGCAGCGCAGGACCTCGATGCCGTAGTCTGCTTCGAGCTCGCTAAGAGCGAGAGCAATCTCAAAGGTGGCTATACAGGCATGGCGCCGGCGCAGTATGCCGATACGGTGTTCGGCTATGCCGAGCAGATAGGCTTTTCCAAACCTTTTTTCATCCACGGAGACCATGTTACGACAAAGAGCCCTGACCCGGCCGTAGTCGGAGAATCGAGGGATCTCATCAAGGCCCAGCTCGAGGCGGGTTATACCTCTGTTGCGATAGACGCCTCGTTCAATGAGACGGAGGACAACATCAAGATAAGCTCCGAGCTAGGTCGCATGGTGCTCGATGCAGGCGCCGGTCTCGAGGCGGAGGTCGGCGAGATAAAGTCGACAAAGGAAGGCGGCGAGATCACCACGGTCGAGGAGGCCGTGGAGTTCATAGAGGGGATGGAGAAGGCGGGCGTGCATGCGGATCTGCTCGCCATCAACAACGGTTCCAAGCACGGAAATTACAAACCCGGCGAAGAGGTGCATATTGACCTCAAGCGCACAGGAGATATCTATAATGCCATAAAGAAATGGGGCGTCTGCATAGCGCAGCACGGAATCACAGGCACGCCGCTCAACCTCGTCGGCCAGTTCGCGGACTACGGTATCAGGAAGGGGAACGTCGGAACCAACTGGCAAAATATCGCACATGAGCACCTTCCGGCGGAGCTCATGAAGACCATGCGCGAGTGGGCGGAAAAGGAGAAGAAGGACATAAAGTTCGCCACGAAGCAGTTTTTGTCCGAGATAAACTCCATACCCAAAGAGAACGCAAAGAAGATCGAGGATGCCGCCTATGCGTCCGCCGTGGAATTCATTACCGCATTCCGGGCGAAGGGCTCCGCATCTTTCGTAGAGCATATGCTGTTGGGGAAATAGGACTGACCATGCCTTTCGGCCATGGATAATTATGGGGAGCAGTAAATGATGCTGCTCCCTTTTTTATTGCAGCCCGTGCTTCGCCGACTTATGTTATAATAATGTCCGGAGGACGTTGATGGACCATCTCTCGCTGTGGGGGAAAATACTATCTCGCATGAGAAAACAGCTCCCGCTTGACGTGGAGCACTGCTCGCCCATCGCCTTGAGACAGATAATCCAGAACATCCGCACACCCAGCCATATACTCGACCGCATTGCGCATATATACAGCTATGATGAAGAAACTTTGCGCGAGCTTGTGCGCTGCCCCCAGCTCTCCGAAATCACCCTTGCATTTATAGCCCTGACCGCATCGGATGAAATGAAGTCGTTTATCTCCTGCACGAGGGCGTTGGAGATCGTGTTGGGCGACGACGGGCAGTCTTCTTCCGTAGGCCCAAGGCCCGGCGCCGCGCCTAAGGCGGTCGGGAAAAAGAGATTGAACCTCATCCAACAGATACAGCGGATGACGACCTCCCAGAAGATACAGCTTGCCATGCGCGGTGCAAAAGAAGCGAGGGGGCTGTTGATCCGCGAGTCGAACAAACAGGTCGCGCTTGCCGTGCTCGAGAATCCGCGCATCACCGACGGAGAGATAGAGTCGTTCGCCAAATCGACCAACCTGAGCGAGGACGTCATACGCACCATCGGCATGAATCCAGAGTGGTCTAAGAAAAATTCCGTTGTGCATGCGCTTGTGAACAATCCCAAGACGCCGCCTGGTGTGGCGGTGCCGTTCGTAAACAGGCTCTCGGATAAAGATCTCGCCATGCTCGAGAAGAACAGAAACGTGAGCGAAGCGGTGAGAACAGCTGCGCGCGGACTGCTCGTCAAACGGAAGCTACATAAATAATAGACATATATTTCGAGAGGGAGAACTGTATGAGGCATTATCATGCTTCGGCATTGACCCTTTTTCTTCTTTTTTCCGGATGCGACAGAGATGCTGCTGTTACACTCAAGAAGACCGACACCGTCATGGGCACCGAGGTCTCCATGACCGTGGTCGCGAAGTCCAGGGACGACGGCGAAAAGGCCATAGATGCAGCCTTCAACGAAGTGCGCAGGCTGGACCGCATGATGTCTTTATATAAAGACGACAGCGAGATTACGAGGATTAATATGTCCGCAGGTAAGAGGCCGATAAGGGTTTCGCCGGAAATAATAGATGTAGTGGACGCAGCGAATAGGATTTCGGAGCTTACCCACGGCGCCTTCGATATCACAGCTGGGCCTCTCATCGTTCTTTGGCAGATGAGGCTCGAAGAGGGGAAGGTTCCCACTCAGGAGGAGATAGATGCCGTAAAGCGCAGAGTGGATTACAAGGGCATAAGGATCGACAGAAATAGATCCGAAATATTCCTCGAAAGGCCCGGCATGATAATGGATTTAGGCGGTGCTGCAAAGGGCTATGCTGCGGACAGGGCTGCTGCAGTGCTTAAATCACATGGGATCAAGGACGCTGTAGTCGCCGTAGCAGGGGACATCCGCGTCATGGGCAGAAGACCGGGCGGCGCTCCATGGCGCATAGGCATTCAGCACCCGAGGGACAAAGACAAGACAATCGCCGTACTCGAGCTTTCTGACATCTCCATATCCACATCCGGAGACTATGAGCGCTTCAAGATAATCGGCAAGAAGCGCTATCATCATATAATCGACCCGCGAACAGGCAGACCTGCAGAGGGTATGGAGTCTGTTACGGTCATCGGCGGAACCGGCGCCGTCATAGACCCCCTCACCACAGCCCTGTTCATCCTCGGGCCGAGGGATGGTATGGACCTTGTGAAGAAACTCGGGTATGAGGCTGTGTTCGTGGATGTAAACGGTTCGGTGTCGAGCACAAAGGGAATTGCAATCGAGAATTAGGCCGGAGAGGTGTTCATGTCCGATATATTCGACCTCCTCGACTGCTGCGGGAGGCCGACAGGAACTAAGATCTCGAGAGACGAGGCGCACAGGACAGGCGCATGGCACGGAGCATTCCACTGCCTGATGATATTCCAGATGAACGGCTCCGGACACGCTATGTTCCAGCTCCGCTCGAAGACGAAAAAAATCGCAGGCGGCAGATTCGATGTTACCGTCGGGGGGCATTACGAATCCGGCGAATCAGCGGATACAGCCGGCCCCCGCGAGATCCGAGAAGAGATAGGTCTCGATATACCATTCGAGTCTCTCGTCCCGCTGGGGAAGAGGATATTCGTATATTGCTTCGAGCCGGGTATAATGGAATACGAGTTCCAGGATGTATTCCTGCTGCCCCTGTCTTCGACGCCGAGCTCATTTATCCTCCAGAAGACAGAGGTTGAAGGGATGCTCGATATGGATGTGAACGAAGGCATAGAGCTTTTCTCCGGCAAGAGGGTCAGTATCCAGGCTCGGCTGATTAGCCGGTCAGGTGACTCGGAAGAGAGGGCAGTATCCGCAGCCGAGTTCGTGCCGTGCATCGACAACTATTATCTGAAGCTCCT
This sequence comes from Nitrospirota bacterium, assembly GCA_037444505.1. Classification (GTDB taxonomy): domain Bacteria; phylum Nitrospirota; class UBA9217; order UBA9217; family UBA9217; genus JBBIMH01. The sequence continues at coordinate 7,256 of JBBIMH010000025.1, forward strand.
GCTGCTTGCCCAGAGGTATCTGAACAACGATAAAAACGGCCTCGTCATATAGACTTTTTTCACGGATAGGGTTGACTGCCGGGCTATTTTAGTTAGAATTATAATACATACTCCATAAACTACCATTCCAAACGGAGCGTCCAATGAACGATAGAGATATTTCCAGAAGGAGTTTCATGGTCAGGGCCATCACGACCGTATTCGGGTTTATAGGAATAGTGACGGCGTTCATTCTTGCAGGCTTCGGGATCGGGCCTGTCTTGAAAAAGCGCGAGCCCGCCTGGAGCGATGTCGGCACTGTTTCCGATCTCGTGGAGAACGAGCCGCAGGAGAGGAGATTCTTCGAGACGATAAAACGCGGGTGGAAGGAGGAGAGGGTGGAGAGGTCGCTCTGGCTCGTAAAGAGGCCGGGCGGCGTGATTAACGCATTCTCTCCGAGCTGCCCCCACCTCGGATGCGGTTACCGCTGGGTTCAGAAGGAGACCAGGTTCGTGTGCCCCTGCCATGCAAGCGTCTTCGATATAGACGGCAGGGTGCTCTCCGGCCCGGCACCCAGAAATCTCGACACACTCGAGACAAAAGTAGACTCAGGCAGGGTGTATGTGAAATTCCTTGTATTTCAGGTCGGGATTTCGGGCAAAAAGATCGCTTAAGGAGAAGATATGTTCAAGAATATCATTGATTGGCTCGATGAGCGGATAAAGATAAGGAGGATGTGGAATGCCTTCGCGGACCAGCCCATACCCGGCGGTGCAAGCTGGTTCTATGTCTTGGGCGCGACTCTTTTGTTCATCTTTCTGCTCCAGATGGCGACAGGCATATTTCTCGCCATGTATTATGCCCCGTCGACGGACCATGCCTACGCAAGCGTAAAATATATCCAGGAAGATGCGCCGTTCGGGAGCATTGTGAGGGGTATTCACCATTGGGGCGCCGGATTCATGATGGTGATAGTTGCCCTCCACATACTGAGGGTATTCGTATTCGGGTCGTATAAAAAGCCGCGCGAGATCGTATGGGTCATAGGCGTCGGATTAATCGGCATGGTGGGCCTGTTCGCATTCACCGGCTATCTGCTTCCTTGGGATCAGAAGGCGTACTGGGCTACGGTCGTTGGTACGAATGTGGCAGGCACCGTCCCCGTCATAGGAGGAGTATTGCTCAATATAATTCGAGGCGGTCCAGAGCTCGGCCAGTTCGCTTTGAGCAGGTTCTTTGCGGTGCATACATACATACTGCCCTGGGGCCTTGCACTGCTCGCGGGTCTTCATATCCTGCTGCTCGAAAGGGCCGGTGCAGGAGGCAGATGGGATGCGGCAGAGAAGGTGCCTTACAGGTCGGAACCGCTTTTCCCGAACCAGCTCTACAGGGATTCCATCGCGATGCTCGTGGTGTTCGTGGCGCTGGTCGTGCTGGCATGGTTTTTCCCCGCAGGTCTCGAACCCCAGGCGGATCCTGCAGACAGCACATATAACCCGAGGCCTGAGTGGTATTTCTATTTCGTATTCCAGATGCTCAGGATCTTCGAGGGAAGGTTCGAACTGCTCGGCACGTTCGTCATACCCTCATTAGCGATGATGCTGCTCATCCTCATTCCATTCCTGGATCGAAGGCCTGTGAGGGCGCCCGCAAAGAGGAAGTTCATGATGACATCAGCCGGGCTCGCTGTAGCCGGTGTCTTGGCGCTCACAATAGCAGGTGCGAGGGCGCCTATAGTGGAAGCGCCCACAATGACAGGGCCGTCCATCATCGCCGGCAGGTCAGTATATGCGAGGTCCGGATGTGTCGCATGCCACAGCATACATGGAAAGGGAGGAGCTGTCGGACCTGACCTGACGCACGTAGGCGGAAGAAGAGACGCTGAGTGGATCAGGCGGTTCCTCAAAGACCCCCAGGCCGTGAGGCCGGGCACGATCATGCCCAGGCCCGACATCACCGAGCAGGAGCTCAATGACCTCGCGAATTATCTCATGAGCTTGAAATAACAGCGCATATCGGATGTAGAGACCGTGTTTTTATATGCTGCTTTATGAACCGGGCCGGGGATATTCCATAGATATTTTCGGGCTCATCATGTTTTTTGGTGCAAGCCTCTATGACCTGCCGGGCTTTATCTAAAATTATAATTTGCACCATTATATGCGATGAGTTTTTTCGTTGACTTCTGCCGCTGGTTTGGCATATAACTCGAGTGAGGCGTTCACTCATTCAATCACTACGGATTAAGGAGCGTACATGTCCGGACCGAGATCTAGAAGACTCTTCGAAGAGGCTAAAAAGCATATGCCCGGAGGCGTTAACAGCCCTGTGAGGGCGTTCCGCTCTGTCGGCGGAGAGCCATTGTTCATCAAAAAGGCCAAGGGCTCTAAGATATACGATGTGGACGGCAAGGCATATATAGATTATGTCCTCTCCTGGGGACCGATGATACTCGGCCATGCCCACCCGAAGGTTACCGCCGCTCTCAAGAGGGCCGTATCAAACGGCACGAGCTACGGCGCACCGACAGAACTTGAGGTGGCGCTGGCAAAGATGGTCAAGAAGGCGGTGCCCTCCATCGAGATGCTGCGCATGGTCAGCTCAGGCACAGAGGCGACTATGAGCGCGATCAGGGCCGCAAGGGGATTCACAGGAAGAGACAAGATACTCAAATTCGACGGCTGCTATCACGGTCATGCGGACAGCCTGCTCGTTAAGGCAGGAAGCGGCGTCGCCACATTCGGCCTTCCAGACAGCCCGGGTGTGCCTGCAGAGCTCGCCGCGCATACTCTCACTGTGTCTTATAACGATCTCCCTGCCGTCCAGGATGTTCTATCCCGCCAGGGAGAGAATATCGCCTGTATCATAGTCGAACCCGTAGCCGGGAACATGGGGTGCGTGCCTCCTGAACCCGGATTCCTCGAGGGCCTGAGGCGGTTGTGTGATGAATACGGCATCGTTCTGATATTCGATGAGGTGATGACCGGATTCCGTGTGGCATTCGGCGGAGCGCAAGGGCTCTATAAAATAAAGCCGGACCTTACCTGCCTCGGAAAGATAATCGGCGGCGGCATGCCTGTAGGGTGCTACGGCGGCAGGCGTGAGATCATGGAGAAGATCGCGCCTATAGGCCCAATATACCAGGCCGGCACTCTTTCCGGCAATCCCGTTGCCATGACAGCCGGTATAGAGACTCTTAAGATGCTCAAGACGGCCGGGGTGTATAAAGCACTCGAAAAGACATCGTCTGAGCTAGAAATGGGGCTCAGGGCCGCTGCAGAGGAAGCAGGCGTTCCTGTGACCATAAACCGTGTGGGCTCCATGTTCACTGCGTTCTTCACCGACAAGAAGGTTCATGACTTCGCATCCGCGAAGACATCCGACACGGAGAGATTCGGCAGGTTCTTCCGCTCCATGCTGAAAATGGGAGTGAATCTGGCGCCGTCCCAGTTCGAGGCGGCATTCGTTTCCATCGCCCATACAAGGGCAGATATAGCAAAGACGGTCGAGGCGGCACGCAAGAGCCTCAAAGGGCTTTAGGCCGAGCTTAACCATCGCCTCATGCCTTTATTTTATGGAAGATAAAGAGCGCAGACTTTTTCGTTTGATCGGCGTGCTGAGCACCGTAGGCATAACCCTCGTGGCAGCCACATTGATCGGCTACTACATGGGATATTATCTGGACAGGCTGTTCGGCACATCACCATGGCTTACTATCATCTTCCTGCTCTTCGGCATCGCTGCAGGATTCAAGAACCTGTTTGCCTCGGTCAAGAGGGTGGAGCGGCTCTACGAAACTCAGGGGAAAGGTGGAGGGGATGACCGAAAAGATAGAACGTGAAGTGGCAGGGGCGGTAGTCGCGAGGGTCGCAAAAAAGACGGCACTGCTTGCGTTAGTGTCTGCGGTGGTATCGCTCTTTTTTTTCATGCCCGAGGGCGCGGAAGCATGGCGGTCGTTTCTCGCTGGTATTCTCGCGGGCGCAGGGCTCGGGGTGCTCAATTTCCGCTGGCTCGCTTTGATAGTCGAGAAGGTATATACAAAACAGGTAGGAGTTTCCCCTGCGCGGCGCATTATGAGCTGGCCTCTCAACATCCTCAAACTCTCTGCGATATTCATAATCCTATACGTTCTGATCAGACATAGATCGGTCCATCTGACGGGTCTCGTCACGGGCCTGTCTATTTCGTTCATCTCCATTCTCTGGGAAGGGCTCACAGCCTTGTCACGGGACAGAAGGGGGATTAAGAAGGAGGAAGCGTAGCATGAAGACGCATGTGTTCCGTCCGCTCTTCGTGGTGCTCATCATCGTTGGGCTCATATTGCTGGTCAGGGCATTCGTAGTGCCTGAGCAGTTCGGTGCGCACGAGCGCGGATATATGTACGGCTGGCACAACAAGGCGGATGAGGACAGATGGAAGGATTTCAAGATAAAGCACAAAGGCTCAGAATACTGCAAGGACTGCCACGGAGATAAATACGATTCTATCAAACGCTCCCCGCACAGAAACATACAGTGTGAAAACTGTCACGGCCCTGCAATCGATCATCCCGAAGACCCGCCGAAGCTCAAGATAGACAGGACGAGGGAGTTGTGCCTTAGGTGCCATGCGTATCTCGATTATCCCACGAGCAACAGGAGGCTCATAAAGGGCCTTGCCGAGCCGGACAGACACAACCCCGGCATCGAGTGCGCAATCTGCCACAACCCTCATGACCCTAAACTAGGGAGGTAGTCATGCTCACGAGACGCGACTTTATAAGATATATAGCAATAGGCGCGGCAAGTACTGCCATACCAGCGGCCCTCTCACGCGCACAGCAGGGATATGTCAAACCCGTAGAAAAAGGGCCGAGATGGGTCTTTTTGGTTGACACGCAGAAGTGCGTGGGGTGCGGGCTGTGCGTAAAAGCATGCAAGCTCGAGAACGAGGTCCCCTACGAGGCCAATGTCTCACGTACTTGGGTCGAGCGTTATGTGATCACGAAGGACGGAAGGGTGCATGCAGACTCGCCAAAGGCGGGTCGGGACGGGTATAGCGGCAATGTAATACAGCTCGGCCACGGAAAGACCGAGGTCATAAATCCTGCAGACATAGCCAAGGCATTCTTCGTGCCGAAACTCTGCAATCAGTGCGACAATCCACCGTGCGTACAGGTCTGCCCTGTGGGCGCGACTTATCAGACCAAGGACGGTGTGGTGCTCATCGATAGGAAGTGGTGCATAGGCTGCGGATACTGCATCATGGCATGTCCATACGGCGTGCGTTTCTTCCACCCCATAGTCCATACAGCGGAGAAGTGTAACTTCTGCTATCACCGCATAACAAAGGGCATGAAGCCTGCGTGCGAGCTCGCATGCCCGTTCGGTGCAAGGCGTATAGGAAACATCATGGACAAGAGCGATCCGGTTACAAAGACCATAATCGAGGGCCGGGTATCGGTACTGAGGGCAGAGTATGGGACAAAGCCGCAGAACTACTACATCGGCCTGAGCGAGGAGGTGAGATAGTCATGGATGTACACGGGGAGATATGGACCATAAAGGAATTTTTTCTCTTTCCGAACGAATATATCTACTGGAGCATCCAGATAGTGATGTATCCGTTCCTCACAGGTCTTGTTGCGGGCGCCTTCGTGCTTTCGTCGTTGCATCATGTATTCGGCATAAAAGAGCTCAAGGAGATAGCGAGATTCGCCCTCGTGCTTTCATTCGCCCTCTTGTTTGCGGCTCCTACCCCGCTGCTGCTCCACCTCCTACAGCCTCAGAGAGGCGTGAATGTCTTCTTCACCCCTCACTTCACATCTGCCATCGCGGCCTTCGGTATAGTATTCTTCACATACGGGGCGATTGTAGCCTCTGAACTGTGGTTCGTGTACCGCGGGCACTTCGTGGAGTCCATCGAGCGGCTCGGGCACAAGGAAGACAGGACATTATGGGAAACGCTCAGGTATCGCATATATCAGCTTCTGACCCTCGGCGCATACGACATGAGCGAACCTGCGCTCCATGCAGATGAAAAGGCGGTGAAGTTTCTCGCGGGCATCGGCATACCCGTCGCTGCTTTTTTGCATGGATATGCAGGTTTCATCTTCGGCTCTGTAAAGGCGAACGCCCTCTGGATGACGCCCTTGATGCCTGTGATATTCATCATGTCCGCTGTTGTCTCCGGCATCGCCCTCTGCATGCTCACATACATCGTGATCCTAGAATACAGGAAGTTCCGCATGAAAAGGGCCAAGCAGCAGAGAAGGGGCTATCCGCAGACGCTTGAAGATATAAAAGGCGCGGAGATCCACATCGTCAAGATGACTTCAAAATACCTAGTGTTCTTTCTTATATTCGCATTGTCTCTGGAACTCCTCGACCTCGTCTTCAGGGGCTATACAGCGGTCAAGCATTGGGATATACTTAAGTCCGTCATATATGAGAGGGATTTCTTCCAGATATTCATCCTCCAGTACAGCCTCGGAAATATAGTGCCGCTCATAATATTCCTATCTCCGGGCCTCACCATCCGCAGGGCCGTGGCAGGCCTTCTGCTCGTACTGCTCGGAGTATTCATGATGCGCTGGAACGTGGTGATAGGCGGTCAGTCCTTTTCGCTTACCCTGTCGGGTTATATGGAGTATCATCTGCCGATCATCCCGACGAGTTGGGAGACATTCAAAGAGGGTCTCGGCGGAGCCCTCATGGTGATGGTGTTTCCATTCGTACTGTTTATGGTCTTCATGAGGATATTTCCTGTATTCGAGACATCGCGACAGAAATAGTTTGGCGACATACTCAAACCTATTGACACATATCCCTCTCTGTGATATAAAGCAAGGTCTTAACTGAAGATTAGGAAGGCCTTAAGGGGGGGGTATGAAGTTCATTGACTGGGTCACGGAAAAGGCCCGGGGATGGTACTCGTCTGTGCGGCAGCATCTCGGTGAGCCGCTTTCGCTGAAGGCGAAACTGCTCATCCTGTCTCTGGGCGCTATCATCGTCTTGGGCGGAGGTTTCGTAGCTTATTCGTTCTATGATTTCACGCAGAACAACCCGAGGTTCTGCGTGAGCTGCCATCTCATGCAGCCGGCATATGACAGTTGGTCTAAGAGCGAGCACAAGTCGCTCAATTGTCATGATTGCCATCATTTGTCGATACCAGAGCAGAATATGCTGCTCATAAACTTCGTGCTGCACAGACCGAACAGCGTGCCCGAGAGGCACGGCAAGATCATAGTGAGCTCCAAGACATGCAATGAATGCCACACGGAAGGGGCTGCCAAAAGGATAAACCGCTCGCTTTTCCATGCAAAACATGTGTATATGGAACAGCTCGAGTGTACAGAGTGCCACGGCGAGGTGAAGCCTGACAAATCCGGATTGCATCGCTTTCTGCCGACTGAGAAATTCTGCACCAAGTGCCATACAGAGAAGGTGGTGCATGGAGAAGGCATGGGAGGGCTGGCGTGTCTCAATTGCCATACGGATAGGACAAAGGACCTGAGACCGGGCCGCAGAAAGTGCCTTTTCTGTCATAGTGCGGATGACAGCATCAGAAAGCAGCTCATAGAAGACGGGACTATGGACGTAAGATTCTTTACGCCCGATCCTGCAGTAGTAAAAAAGGCTATCAAGATTACGTATTCGGATCAGGCGCCCATGCAGTTCTACTGCTATGAGTGCCATAAACCGCATACACCCGGAGGTGTAAGGCCGAAGACAGAGGCGTGCCTCAAGTGCCATGCATCTGTCAGAAACGTTGGCAAACACAAGATACATCTCAATATGGATATGCAGTGCAAGGACTGCCACAGGCCTCATCTTTGGAAGGTGACGGAGGACTCGGCCAAGAAGGACTGCATCCAGTGCCACGAGTATAGGAGCCCCAAGGCATTTCTGTAAGCCGGGCTGTTCGAGCAAGGGCAGGGCAGGCATGTATGTCGCGTGGATAGTGCGGTATTCATGCCTTGGTTTTCATCTTAGTGGAGAAAGGAGGTGAAACCAACGATGAAGAAGCTCTTTGTATTTGCAATGGCAGCGGTTATGGTATTCGTGCTTGCGGCTTCTGCCTTCGCGGTTCCGGCCGGCAAGACAGTAGAGTTCGACGGCAAGGGCGCGGGCAAGGTGGTCTTCGACGGCAAGACCCACGCAGACAAAGGCAATAAGTGCGCGAACTGCCACACCAACCCCAAGCTCTTCCAGATGAAGAAGGGCGCCGATACAATTACCATGAAGGACATGGAGGCAGGCAAGTTTTGCGGTGCATGCCACAACGGCACGAAGGCGTTCAAGGCCAACGATGCGGCGAACTGCGCAAAGTGCCACAAGAAGTAATGTTTTGAAATGTCATTGTTTGGAAGCAGAAACCCCCGCTTAGTCCGCGGGGGTTTTTTATTCTGGCGGGAGAGCATGAGAATCGAACTCACCTTTCCCTGCACGAGCAGAGAAACACCGGATTTGAAGTCCGGGACGGGCACCAGCTCCGTAACCTCTCCCTCGGTTTGCATTGAATTATACCGGGCATATCCGAAGATGGCAATGATATTTTTGCCTTATTCCACTGTATTTCTTCTCGACAGCAGACTCAATGCGGCGTCGAGCTCTTTGTGCGCGCCCATGAGCACGAGTATGTCGCCCGGCTCGAGCCTGAGATCCGGGCCGGGATTGGTTATCGCCTGATCCGCTCTCGCGACAGCGATGACAGTGGCGCCTGTGAGCCGGCGCAGATCGATATCCCTTAGACTCCTTCCGACGGGATGTGAGTCCTTCTGTATCTGGAAGGTATCTACAGTCGCGCCTGCGAGCATGGCAGCGATGCGGTCTATCCTTTCATGCTCGAGCGAGACCCCGCGAAGCATGCCATAGCCTTCGCTCCTTATCAGCCTTATTTGATTCGTTATGATATTGCTTGGCACATGATATTGATGAAGCACCCTCGAAAATATCTCTATAGACGTCTCGAACTCTTCCGGAATGACCTGGTCCGCGCCAATCTTTATTATGTCTTCCACCTCGGCTGCATATCTTGTACGAACGAGAATGTACACATGAGTGTTGAGCCTTCTGACTATGCGAACCCCTGTGCGAGTGGCCGCAAGGTCAGAGATAGCGAATACGACCACCTTCGCGTAATCGATACCGGCGCGGACGAACACATCCTCTCTGGTGATGTCTCCGTAGATGATGGGCTCTCCTTCGGCGCGAGCCCGACGGATCGTGTCCACATTGACCTCGATTATCATGTAGGGTATGCCGGTCGCCTTCAATGTCTTGGCGAGGTTCCTCCCGTTCAGGCCGTAGCCCGCTATGATGGTATGGCCTTTGAGTCTGCATGTCTCAGCCGCCTCATGAGATTCGATGAGCGGACCGCTCCGAAGCAGTTTCACGAGCGACGGCGCAAGCTGGACTATGAACGGCGCAGCCAGCATGCTCAAGATGGATGTGTCTATGAAAAGCTGATATGTCATACCTGAGATGAGACCATGGCCAGAGCCCTGTTGCGCAAGAAGGAATGAGAACTCTCCGATCTGGGCGAGTCCGAGCCCTGTTAGCAGCGAGCTGCGGAACGGGTAGCCGAGCAGACGTGCCGTCAACGCAACCAGCGCCGTTTTCGTGAATATCAGTATAGCGGTCATGCCGAGCACCAAAGATATGTGCGCTGCGAAATATCCTGTCTGCAAGAGCATGCCTATGGATACGAAGAATATGCTTGAAAAATAGTCTCTGAACGGCATAATGCTGGAGACGATATGATGGCTGTATTCTGATTCCGAGATTATGAGACCGGCGAGAAATGCGCCGAGCGCGAGGGAAAGGCCGAGGCTGTAGGTGATCCAAGCCGTCCCCAGACAGATGAGCACTACGAAGAGAAATAGTATCTCCCTGTTTCTGAGCCTTATCACCTGGTGGAGAAGATAGGGGACGATTCTCCTCGCCGCTATGAAGACGAGGGTGACTCCTGCGACCGCCTTGCCGAGGGTGATCAGTACGGAAACAGGCGTGACACCGCCTTCTGCTGCGGCCTTGCCGAGCACAGGGAGCAGGAGCATCATGGGCACGACTGCGACGTCCTGAAACAGGAGGATGCCGGCGGCAAGCCTCCCGTGGGCGGAGTCGAGCTCGGTGCGGTCCGAATACATCTTGAGCACGATTGCGGTGCTGGACAGCGATGCGAGGAATCCGAAAAATACAGCCTGATAAATGGGAAAGCCAAAGGCGGCTGCGATGGCTGCCACCGTCGCTATCGTCAGCAGTACCTGGAGGCTTCCGCCGATGACGAACTGCCGTCCCGAGCGCAGGATGTCTTCGATGGAAAACTCGAGACCGATGGTAAACAAAAGAAGGACGACCCCTATTTCAGCGAGCTGGGACACGACTGCTGTATCCGTTATCATGGAAGCGCCGTGCGGCCCGAGTATGATGCCGGTGATCAGGAAACCTACGAGTGCAGGGAGCCGCATTTTGTGAAAGAGGAAGGTGATGGGCAGTGCTACAACCAAAAGGAGCAAGAGCTCTCCGATGATCGCGATATGGCTGTCGTGCATGATGTTATACTATCATAATTTTACATCTCATACAAATGATATCCGTGCATTCGCGGATGACTGGAGTGGGCGACAGGCGGTTACCGCGGTTTCTGTCTGATGCAAGAGAGCTATCTGCAGCGCCTAGACGGCGTTATCCCCTCAGCACCCTTTTGTCTCCGACTCGCTGGGTGATCTTCTGCGTATCGAAGTATTCGAGGATGGGCACTGCATATTTGCGGGATGTCTTTGCGATGTCGCGGAACTCTGCGACTGTTATCTCTTTTTTCTCTTTGAGATGATTGATGAGGCCCATGCGCATCCGCTCTACTATCGCCTTGTCCAGGAAGAGGGAGTCGTTTATCCTGACAAGGCTCCCTTCCTCAGCTATCAGTCTCATGAGGTCCTTGGCCTCCTTATCGGTGATACCCAGGATCTCCGGCAGCTCTTCGCGGAGAGGAGGCTGGGAGCCGCCTTTCCTTATAGCGTTTATTATGTTTTCTTTTATCGCGGCCTGGTCGCTCGCGGCCTTGAATCCGGGAAGCCTCAGCCTCGAGCCATCTGTCTCGAGACGCCTGCTTTTCACGAGCCCTTCTACAGCCATGTTCAGGATCTTGGGCTCTATCCGCATCTTCAGCATGCCGCGCAGCTCTTCCTTGTCAATGCCGAGTTTTAATGGATTGTTCTTATGGAATTCGGACAAAAGCGTCAGTATCTTTTTTTCGAGATCCAGCAGGTGAGAGGCATGGACATACAGCGTATCCGCCCTGAGAACGGTCTTTTTCTGTACGAGGTTCGAAAGGCTGTCAACGATCTCCTTTCTATCGGCAACCGCATATCCTATGATTTCATTCTCCTCAATACCCGCAATGCCCATAGATGATATGAATATGGACAGTCTTTCATCTATGCTTCCCAACTCGAGCATGGAAAGCCTTTTCAAGGACTCTTCCATCCTGCTCCGTTTGTGGCGTCTTGGGTGCGGGTCAATGACCATACCGCCGCCGAGCGTCTCGAGAGGGGAGTAGAATCTGATGATGAACCTGTCGCCGTGCTGTATGATTACAGGGCTTTCGAGCCTGAACTGGACGAATCCTTTTCTGCCGGGAGGCAGCTCATCGGCACCCAGCAGGATCGCCCTTCCCACCGCCTCCTGAGTGGTGTTGTAGAACCTGATACGAGTACCCGTCCTGATCGTCCTCGTAGCCTGAGGGAGCAGTATAAGGGATGCATCGAGCGTTCTTGTCGGAGAGATGAAATCCTTGCTCACAATGGTATCTCCGCGGGAGAGTTCCTGCTTTTCCACCCCCTGGAGATTTACAGCCACCCTCTGGCCCGCGACTCCACGCTGCACAGGTCGGTTGTGAGACTGGAGGCCGCGCACTTTGGTTTTTATGCCCTTCGGCAGGATTTCGACCTCCTGGTCCTGGCTGATCGCCCCTGAGAGCAGGGTGCCGGTGATGACGGTGCCGAAGCCCTTCATCGTGAATACCCGGTCTATCGGAAGCCTCAATATGCCGTTCGGCGACTTGGGCTCTGCTTCCTTCGAGAGCCTGTCGAGTGCTTGTACGAGCAGGGGGAGATTCTCGCCTGTTTTGGATGAAACAGGGACTATTGGTGCCTTCTCCAAGAACGTGCCCTTGACAAAGCCCTTGATTTCGTCCTTGACGAGATCGAGCCAGTCTTTCTCGACTGCATCTATCTTGGTGAGGGCGATGAGCCCCTTCTTTATATGCAGGAGGTCGCATATGGCGAGGTGCTCCCTCGTCTGGGGCATGATGCCCTCGTCGGCAGCAATGACGAGCATCACGATGTCTATGCCGCCTACCCCGGCGAGCATGTTCTTTATCAGGCCCTCATGGCCGGGCACATCGACGATGCCGAGCCGCGTTCCGCTCGGTAGATCTAGCGATGCGAAACCGAGGTCGAGCGTGATGCCGCGCTCTTTTTCCTCCTTGAGCCTGTCCGGGTCTGTGCCTGTGAGGGCCTTCACGAGGCTGGATTTGCCGTGGTCAATATGGCCTGCGGTGCCGAGTATGATATATTTCATGATCTTAAATCGCCGTGATGTGACTTTTATATCATCTATGCACAGGACATCAATTCATCCCGCTCCGCTGCCGAAGAAAGGTTGTTTTTCACCGCCTCTATGATCTTCTCTATCTCGGCGTCGTTCAGCGTTCTGGGATCGAAGAGCACCATGCCGTCCTTGATTCTTGTAATGATGTGCGGTCTGCCGAGTCTGAGCCTGGATTCGATCCGGCTCGCACTGTATTTTTCGTGCGCGATAGCCACGACTTTTGTAGGCAGATTACCAATAGGCAGAGCGCCTCCTCCGCTCTGGGATATGTCTTCCTGCATCCTTACAACAAGCCCGTGTATGCCGGAAAGCCCGTCTGCAAGTAGCGCCGCCTTCCGCTCTATCTCAGAGATCGGCTGTGTGAGCATCCAGAGGGTTGGGATTTCTTTACGCGCTCTCTCCATGTCGAGATATTGATATAGAGTAGCCTCGAGTGCTGCAAGGGTCATCTTGTCTATCCTGAGCGCCCTGGCAAGCGGATTTCCGCGTATTAGGTCTAGATACGCCTTTTTACCGATGATAAGCCCTGCCTGGGGTCCGCCTAGGAGCTTGTCTCCGCTGAATGTGATTATATCGACACCGGAGTCCACCGCCTGTCGGACTGTGGGCTCTTCACCTATGCCGTACCTGGCGAGGTCGATGAAACTCCCGCTGCCCAAGTCCCACATCACTGGTATACCGTGTCTCTTTCCGAGGGCTGATAGCTCGGATGCCGGGACATCTTTTGTGAAGCCGACTATCTTGTAATTGCTCGTATGCACCTTGAGGAGAAGTCCTGTGTTCTCGTTTATGGCCTTTTCATAGTCCTTGAGATGCGTCTTGTTCGTGGTGCCGACTTCCTTGAGCCTTGCGCCGCTCCGCTCCATTACCTCCGGCACGCGGAACGAGCCGCCTATCTCGACGAGCTCGCCCCTGGAGACCACAACCTCCTTTCCCTGCGCGAGGGTGTTTAGGCAGAGGAGCACAGCCGCTGCATTGTTGTTCACGGCTGTGGCAGCCTCCGCCTGTGTAAGCCTCTTCATGATATTTTCTATATGTACATGGCGCTTTCCGCGCTCGCCGGCCTTTATGTCGTACTCAAGATTGGAGTAGCTCCTACTCGCTTCTATGACGGCGCTGACAACGGTATCGGAAAGGATGGAGCGGCCTAGGTTCGTATGCACAACCACACCGGTGGCGTTAATCACGGGCCTGAGGCTCGGCTCGGACAGCTCGCGGAGGACAACCTCGGCCTTGCCTATGATGTCTGACGCGGAGATGGATGCAGTCTCCTGTTTTTCCCTGATCGCGCTTCTCTTGTTCTCTATAGCCGTCCTTATGGCCTCGAGCACAAGTACGCGGGGATGCGCCTTGAGCCAATCCTCCACCACCGGCTCCTTGAGCATCTCGTCCACAGAAGGGAGTTGTCTAAGAAGATCTTTCATAACCTTCATCTATGTCTGTTCCATACCAAGGTCTGCGGGCCTGTTTCTGAGTTCCAGCCATTTTCTATAGGCGAGAATTACCACGCCTCCGGAAAGCATGATGAGCAATACCGCCACTGCAGAGAGCATATGGTTCTGCTTTGGTATGTATCTTTCGACAAGCAGCACAACCAGGGAGTATATGGTCGTAACCATCATGAACACGGCAGGGAGTATCGTAAACCAGATCGTCTTGCCACTCTTGACCAGCCAGACCGAGACCGCTATCAAAGACAAAGAGGCGAGGAGCTGATTGGCCGACCCGAATGCAGGCCATATTACCAGAAATGCGTTGTTGTACGCAAATATAAGCATGAGCGCCACTGTGATAAATGCATTGAAGAGATACGACCTGAACACTTTAGGGACGGTCTTGAACACCACCTGCCACAACTCTTCAAACAGGTATCTGTTCAGCCTCACGGCTGTATCGAGTGTCGTTATCACGAATCCTTCGACCAGCAGGATACCGAATATCGTACCATACACCGGTGCTATGCCGAAACCTTTGTGGAGAAGTCCGCCCGCGCCCGCAGCAAACGCGAGGATGGGATTGGACTTGGCACCAGGGGCGGTCGGGAATACGATCCCGACATAGTCCTGGAACATGATGCCGCATCCGACTGCTATCATCACCCCGATGGCGAGCATGCCCTCCAAGATCATGCCTCCGAATGCGATCCTCTTGACATCCGACTCTTTGGATATTTGCTTGGATGTCGTACCTCCTGCTACAAGGGAATGGAAACCGGATATCGCGCCGCAGGCGACCGTGATGAACAGGAATGGCCAGACGGCGCCGAGTTTTTGAGTGCCCTGGGCGATGTTGACCGCGGGGGCGGAGAATGTTACGCCTTTCATGCCTGCTGCGATGCCGGAGACAAAGAGGGCGACCACCCCTGCATACAGCAGAAATGAATTTATGAAGTCTCTGGGCTGGAGGATTATCCAGACAGGTATGCCGGCTGCGAAGAGGCAGTAGAAGCATAAAATGACCATCCATGTATCGGCAGCCAGTGTGATGGGAAAGCTCATGCCGAATATCACGGACAGGACGCTTACACAGATTGCGATGCAGACGGCAAGATATGTACTTATGCCCTTTTTATATACCAGAAAACCTATGACAGGCGCGAGAGAGGTAATGAATATGACAGAGGCGGATGCAATACCGCCTATCTTCGCCTTTAGTACGCCGCCTACCTCGACTGTCTTTATGATGGTCTGCGTGGGCTCGAGCTTGAGTGCATCCAGTGGGAGGAGAGAAGTCAATGCAGTGGCTGTAAGGCTGAGAAAGGCCGAGGTCACAAGGATGAGCAGCAGGATGGTGAAGCCTATGAAGAGGAAGAAGCCTGTGTTGCCGAGCGTAGCCCTGGCGATCTCGGATATGGACTTTCCCTTCTCCCTGATGCTCGCAAACGCTACGGTCATATCATGTACGCCGCCTATGAATATGGACCCCAAAACGGCCCAGAGCCAGACGGGAAGAAACCCAAATATGAGCGCGACAGTAGGCCCTATGATTGGCCCTCCGCCTGCTATGCTCGCGAAGTGATGGCCGAACAATATGATGGGCTTGGTGGGGACATAGTCTATATCGTCCCTCAACTTGACTGCAGGCGTGGAGTTCGCATCGTTTTCATCGAATACCTTTTCAATGAAGCGCGTATAAAGTCTGTAGCCCACATAGAAGACGACCGCGGCGATTATCAAGAGAACAGCGGCATTCATAGTGTCCTCCTAAATATAAAAGAGAATATATTTATTCTACTACAAAGTCCCTGCCTGTCAATCCAAATATTGAGCCCCAGGTCTGCGGTGTTATGATATATCTCATAGCCTATCCCGAATGAGTCTGTTATAATCGCTCGCATGAAGAATTACATGCTCAAGGAATATGGCTCATGGAGCGTGCTGACCGTCGCATTCACAACCGGCCTTGTTGTGAGCAGGGTGTTTCCTCCGGCATCTATACCTCTCTTTCTTGCGCTCTGCCTGCTCATCAACTCCAAGCAGGCATTCACGAAGTGGGTCAGGGGCCGGGACGGTGGGACGGCTCTTAAGTTATTCATAGGACAGACCGCAGTTGCCGCGCTCGTTCTCGTCCTGATATTCGGGGCTGATATATACAGGCTTTTCCCTTTCGCGATCCTGCCCGCGGCATATCTCGCGGCCAACAGGACCACAGGAGAGCACTCTATGTCAACCGAGCTTCTGGGATTCGGACTGCTCTCCATAGCCGGTCTGCTCTCGAGATTTCTCGCGATAGGTGAGATCGACATGCGGCTTTTCGCTGCATCGGCCTTGTATTTCGGCGCGGGCGTTTTCAAGGTAAGGATCCTGGTTCAGAGAAGGAGGAGGGACAGGCTCATGTCTCTGCTCTTTCTTATAGCCGCTGTCTGGAGCTATCACAGCCTGAGCATACCGCTGATGATCCTTCTGCCTTTGGTTGATAACCTCATCGCGACGGTGGCGCCATACCGGCTGAAGCTGCGTACCACCGGGTGGATAGAGGTGGGTAAGAGCCTGGTGTTTCTATTCATGATGATGATGTATTTCTAAATACATATGACGGCATCGTTCTGTCGTACGCCGACAGCCGCCGGAGCTAGAGTCTTTACACGGCCTGCATGGCTCGCCGTCTGACATTACAGCATATGCTGTTTATTGCGAAGACCTCTCAACAAATCTATCGAACGCATGATCTCCCTGCTGAAATCATTATCATCCTTTTTCTTCGAATACGCCAGCATTATGTCGTTTCTCATGCCGGTGTAGCGGCTGTAGCCCGCCGCCCGTGCAGCCTCTATATCTGTCCAGTCGCCGCTCTTCAGGAAAGAGGCATATGCCTTTTTGAGTTCTGGGAACAGATATGGAATGAATCCTTCCCTCAGGGCGACGAACAGGGAGAGCAGTCCCGCGTCTCTCTTAGAGACGATAAAGGCGAGGGGACCTCGGCTGGATGTGTCTGCTACTATATCCTTTACGGCACGCAGATAAAGCTCGATCGTGCGGTCCTTGACAACGGCAAGCATGTCCCTCCATCCCGGCGCATCTTCCGAGTACTCGGCCATTTCGTGCTGCTCGAGGACGATTGAGTACCTTTCCGCGATGGATTCTATCTTTTCCTCAGCCGAGGCGGGTTGTTCATCAAAGCCTATACCATAGTAAGAAAAGGCGTCGCACACTGCATCGCATGCCTTACCCCTGGCGGAAATGAACTTGTCCCAGAGTAGGGACTTGAGCGGTTCCGTGCGAATATAGATCGTCCTGCCTTGGAGCATCGCAGGAGAGGTGAGGAGGTCTCTGGCCATCTCCCGTCCTGCGATATAGACCCTATGCCCCTCGACTATATAGGATGATTTGATCTCGGCAAGAAAGAAGGTGGCCTTCATGTACATGCCGTATCCGGCTCCGTAAACGAGCCCGATTTTTTCCAGCTCGGCGTTTATGCCATCTAGGTCGAACGGGTTGTATCCCTTTCCCGCTATCTCTATGTCTCTGTAAGATTTCGATTCGAGTTCCGGCCAACGGGCCTCTTTCTCCTCTATCCAGGCAGCTATCTCCTCTCGGTTTACATCTTGATGCAGTTTCAGACCGCGCTCGGAACGATAGAGGTCGAGGTACCTGAGCAGCAGGCCGCATATGGTGAAATACCCCCAGTATGACGCATCGGACACATCGCAGTTGTGCTTTATGTCCCTTACGAAATCGTCCATGTGTTCATCGCGCAGACTATGCCTCGGATCATCTTTCAGATACGATGATCCCGGCGGTCATCTTGTCCTTGCCCCGGATAAAGATGATAGAGATGGCATCTCCCGGCTTCAGAGTCTTTATGATATCCGAAAAATCCTTTAGTCCTTTCACCGGCTTTCCAGAGGCCTCTATGATTATATCTCCGGGCTCGAGTCCGGCCTTTTCCGCAGGAGAGCCGGGCATCACGCCTGAAAGACGATATCCGGATCCTGCGTAGGAGAAGTCCGGTATCGTGCCTATAGAGACCTTTCTATGCTCTCGGGCCGGTTGTGGGTTTATCTGTCGGCCTGTGGCATTACTTGTCAGAAATTCGGATCTCCCGTCAAGATAGCGTATCACCTCATCTGCGAAGATCGCGACTTTCATGAGATCCTCAGGATTTATCTTGTCTGCCGTATCCGACGGACGATGATAGTCGAGATGCGGTCCAGTGAATAGTTGGACCGCCGGGATTCCTGCCTCTTCGAAGCTCATCTGGTCGCTCGAGTCCAGCACCTCAGTCACCAATTGAATATCTATTCCTGCCGTCGATCCGGCGCTTCTTAGGATATCCGGCCATTCCCGGGCGCTGCTGCTTCCGAGCACAAGCAGCCTGTTGTTTCTCATACGGCCTACGGTGTCTAAATTCAGCATTGCCATCACCTTATCCCGCGGGCCTGTATATTTCGAGACATGGTGCCTCGAGCCCTTTCTGCCGGATTCCTCTCCTGTAAATGCGATAAAGATGATGGACCTGTTGAGAGGCGGATTTTTTTTGAGGGCATGCGCAAGCTCTATCAGTACAGCCACGCCGCTCGCATTGTCGTCCGCACCTGGGTGAATTCTTCCCGAGTTGGATCTGATTGCACCTGGAGAGCCCATGCCGAGATGGTCATAATGCGCCCCTATGACTATGCTCTGGCCTGCGAATTCCGGCTTTTCGCCACGGACGACTCCGATGACATTTTTCATCGCTATGGCCATGCCGGTTGCATTGTCCTTCTCCTCCCACTTTTCGAACCAACCGCCGTTGTCTCCGCCGGGGACGAGACCGGCATCCTTGAACCTCTCTGCGATATAATCAGCAGCCTTGTCGAGCTCAGGCGTGCCTATGCCGCGGCCTTTGAGATCCGGACTGGAAAGAAATCCGATGACGTCCATCATTCTCTTTGATGAGAATCCTTCAGGCATAGATGCGAGGGCGTTTCGTTTTAGAAGCCGGGCCGGCTCTGTCTTCTTCACTCTGCCGTCCTTATCAGGAAGAAATGCAGTCATCGGAGAGTCTTTGACTGACCACATGCCTTTCATGACATTCTCTGCCTCCGGCCCTTCGAACGCAAGATAGCTGTATTTGTGATAATGAGGGAGTTTTCTTCCGATGTTTGAGACCGCGTCGGCGCTGTCGGATGCGATGAATAAGATCGGTGCGCCGCTGTTGTCCGGATGGGAGAGGGTGAAGACGAATGACCGGCCTTTCATCCCGAGCGTTATATCATCGACTTTCAGAATACCGCTCTCGATAACCACTCCATGGTCTTTGAGCCGGGGCATGACCTGCTCCAAAAAAATGTTCTCCCATCCCAACAGAACGACTGCACGGTCATTCGGAAGGGCGCCTGTATTTCTGTCGAGCCTCGTCTCCACTTCATCAGGGCCAGAGGCGGCAATGGCGTCCGAAAGCGTTTTGTATGCCTGTTTCATCGACGGCTCGGCAGAGCCGGGCTGGATCACGAGCAGCCTCGTCGAGCCCAAGACACGGGATATCGCAGGAGGCGTTTCCCTGGTGTCGAGCCTCCTGAACAGATCGAATTCGGGATCGATATCGATCCTCAACGGCCTGCCGGGTACATGGATTTTTATTTCATCTTCGGCCTTCTTCATCCGTACGGTCGTCTGGAACACCTTGCCGTTCTCAAGTGTGACTGCTATGGGTATGGAGAGATCATAAGGCCGTCCTTTCTGGACTTGGACGAGCTCTATGCGCAGCACAAACCCTCTTCCCCTCGGCTCAGCGGAAACACTTCTCAGCCTCAACTCAGGCGCACCCGGCATAGATATCCATTGTTCGAAAAACTTCTCGAGCCGCTTTCTGGACGCCTTCTCGAAGCTTTTGCGGAGATCTTCGAAAGAGGCGTACTTGAACCTATATGTCAGGTAAAAGTCTCTGAGGCCTTCGATGAAGACATCATCGCCGAGCATGAGCCTGAGCATGTGGAAGAACATCATGGACTTGCCATATCCAACCGCCTCCGACGGAGAGCTGAAGCGGGAGCGAAACTCGGTCAGCGGAAAGTCGCGGCCTGCAAGGACATAGTCTGCATATTTCTGCAGCGTTGTCCTGCGGTATTCAGTGCCTGCTCCCTGCTGCTCCTTGATGAGGTGGTCGGACAGATAGGCGGTAAGGCCCTCTGCCCAGTTTCCTGCGTTTGATTGGATATATATGCTGTTCCCCCACCAGTTGTGAAGTATCTCGTGAGGATAGGAAGAGTTTATGATAAAGGGAAGCCTGATGATCTTGGGTCCGAGCAGGGTGAAAGATGGCATGCCGTAGCCAGTTTCCCAGAAGTTTTCCACGAGGGCGAACTTTTCGTATGGATATGGGCCGATAAGCCCTTCGTACATGGCTATATACTTTTCGGCTGCATCGAGATATCTCTCCGCAAGAGAGTCATCGCGCCCTCTCAAAAAAGCCGCCAACATCCTGTCGCCGAGCATCCTCGAGTATTCCACGAATCTCGCAGCTACGAGGTATATCTCATCCTGCGGCTCCCGCGACTCCCATCTTACATAAGTGCCTGTGTCTCTTAGGTCATGAAGCTTGCGCGTCCCCTGGCTCACAGCATCCCAACCCTGCGGCAGGCCGACCTCGAGTGTAAATGTGACGAAATCATGTCCTGTGCGCGGATACCAGTACGAGCCGCCGGATAGGAACACGCCTTCATCCGATATCATCCCTGCGGTTGTACCAAAACCCCTTGCGGTCTCCTTTCCGACCGGCTCGATGGGCTGATGGATTTCGCCACTGTATCTCAATACGAATCTCATGACTCCGCGAGGGAGTCGGATGAGAAACGACTCGACAGGCACTCCGGCCATGCTCTCAGCTGTCTTCGTGATCTTTACCCCAGGCGTAGGAGAGGCAGGATCCATCCCGCTGTGGAGGATGAAAACGAGCTCATGAGAACTTTCATCCGAAAGCAGTATGGAGTCCTCGACGGTAATGGCGTTCCTGTCCGGCTCGAGCCTGACATTCAGGTCGTGATGGATAGCGCCGGTCACCGCCGAGACCTCTGTTGAGGAAAGGATGGATAGACAAAGCAACAGTGAAATAAAACCAAAAAAACGGGTCACGACAGCGCCCCCCGATTTCATGATGATATATTATACAATCGATGTAACTGCGTATCAATGATGTTTTCAGATATCTGCGCCGAGGCATGACCGATATCATCCTTATGTAGCGCGCAGCCAGCCCTCTTTGTCTTTCGCAGACATGATCGGTGGATAACCGAAAGGAACGGCCTCCGGCTGATAACCGCCGCGGTAGTGCATGAGCCGAAGCCTGTCGCTCAATTTTCAATTGCAAATCATGTCCAATTACTATAAAATGCCTTGCCTATGGCATACGACAACATCAGGGACTTCATATCAGCGCTTGAGCGTGCAGGCGAGCTCGTCAGGATCAAGCCGGAGGTCGATTCGGATCTCGAGATTTCGGAGATCACCGACAGGGTGTCTAAACAGAAGGGCGCGGCGAACAAGGCGCTCCTGTTCGAACGGGTGAAGGGCTCTGCCTTTCCTGTGCTCACGAATGCCTTCGGCTCCATGAAGAGGATGTGCCTTGCGCTTGAAGTGGACTCCCTCGACGACATAGGTAGGCGGATCAGAGAGCTCATCGACCCGCTGAATCTCCTCCCTGGTCCAGGCGCAGGGCTCATGGACAAGCTCAGCGTGCTGCCAAAGCTGGCCGAGCTCGCGAATTTCCTCCCAAAGACTGTGAAAAAGGCGGCCTGCCAGGATGTGGTGCTCACCGGCGAGCAGGCGGACATCACTAAACTACCTGTACTCAAGTGCTGGCCCGGCGACGGAGGGAGGTTCATTACGCTTCCCATGGTCTGCACTGTTGATCCGGAGACAGGGATCACTAATGTTGGCATGTATCGCATGCAGGTGTACGATACAAGGACAACAGGCATGCACTGGCACAGACACAAAGACGGTGCGAGGCACTATCAGCACTATGAGGCCGCCGGAAGAAGGATGGAGGTGGCCGTGGCCATAGGAGCCGACCCTGCGATCATATACGCCTCCACAGCGCCGCTGCCGCCTGCTGTCGGCGAGTTCGTGTTCGCGGGTTTCTTGAGGAAGAGGCCGCTCGAGGTGGTGCAGTGCAAAACAATCGATGTGAGGGTGCCCGCAGAGGCGGAATTCGTTATAGAAGGGTATGTAGAGCCCGGCGAGAGAAGGATGGAGGGTCCGTTCGGAGACCATACAGGCTATTATTCCGAGCCGGATGAATACCCGGTATTCCATGTTACGGCGATCACTCACAGAAAGGATGCGATATATCCCGCGACCCTCGTAGGACGTCCGCCCCAGGAGGACGCGTATCTCGGCAAGGCCACTGAGCGCATATTCCTTCCCCTGCTGCAGATGGTCGCCCCGGACATCATAGACATGGACATGCCGATAGAAGGGGTGTTCCACAACAATGTAATAGTCAAGATAAAGAAGCGATACCCGGGCCACGGCAAGAAGGTGATACACACCATATGGGGGACGGGCATGCTCATGCTGTCCAAGTTCGTTATAGTATGCGACGAGGACGTGAATATACACGACTACAGCGAGGTTACATGGAAGGTGATGAACCATGTAGATCCGAAAAGGGACATAGTCATCACCGATGGGCCGCTCGACATACTCGACCACTCATGTCCGCAGATCGGGTTCGGGGGCAAGATGGGCATAGACGCCACCAGAAAGGGGCCTGGTGAGGGGTTCGTACGGCCTTGGCCAGATGAGATAAAAATGGATCCTGCCGTACAGAAGATGGTAGACGAGAGATGGAAGGAATATGGCTTCTAAGAAACGAATCTTGTGTTGCAGGCATCAAACAACGGATGATATCCGGTTTTTGAAAGACGAAAGCTATTCGAGACCTGTTTTTTTTAGCCTATTCTGGACTCGTCATTCGTGATTCAACGACTATGTTATTCATCGAACTCGCTGCGATCTTTGTCCTGATACTCATCAACGGCTTCTTTTCCGCATCGGAGATAGCGCTCATCTCTCTCAGAAAGAGCAGGGTGCGTCAACTCGCGAAATCGGGGGCGAGGCATGCAGAGAGGGTGCTCAAGCTCCAGGATGACCCTGAACGCTTCCTCGCGACGGTGCAGATAGGCGTTACGCTCGTGGGTTCGCTTGCATCCGCACTCGGAGGCGTGATCGCCGTAGAGCGCATGAAGCCTTTTTTCAGGTCGCTACCGTTCGAGTTCCTGCAGGGCGCAGCAGAGCCTCTCTCCGTGGGCATCGTCGTGGCGGTCATCACCTATGTTACCCTCGTGGCGGGAGAGCTTGTTCCTAAGTCCCTGGCAATCAGGTATACGGAGCGGATTGCATTCGCCACTGCAGGCCCCATTTATGCGCTCTCGAGGATGTTCAATGCCGTCTTGAGGCTGCTGACCGCTTCCACTGAATCCGTCCTGCGCCTCATGAGGCTCAGGCCCGGCCAGGAGAGTGCATTCATCACGGAGGACGAGGTCAAATATCTCATCCGGGAGGGAAGAAAAAGCGGGGTCTTCGAGCCGTCCGAGGAGGATCTCATATACAGCGTCTTTAAGTTTACGGACACTGTAGTGCGCGAGGTGATGGTACCCCGCACCGAGATCGTGGCAGTGGATGCGGGAAGCGACGCAGCGAGCATCCTTCATGTGATGAACGAGAAGGGCTTCTCCAGACTGCCGGTATATTCCGGCAATATAGACAATATAATCGGCGTCGTGTACCTCAAGGATATCCTGCCCATCGTCACCGCCGGACAGCGGTTCGTGCTGGAGGAAATTCTGAGGAAGCCGTATATAGTTCCGCCGAACAAGAAGGTGAGTGTGCTCCTGAAGGAGATGCGCGAGCGGCGCATGCATCTCGTGCTCGTCGGAGATGAATACGGCGGGATAGACGGCCTCGTCACCATGGAAGACCTGATAGAGGAGATTGTAGGCGATATCCGTGACGAGAAGGAGCGGGAGCTCAAGGAGATAGAGGAGATTGCCGCTAATCGCTATGTCGTGGACGGCAGGACGGATATCGGCAAGGTGAACGAGAGGCTGAATGTGAGCCTGCCGGAAGGCGAGTTCGAGACCATCGGAGGGCTCATCCTCGGCCTCTTCGGAAGACTGCCTGCGGAAGGAGATCAGGTGAGATATGACAACCTCATATTCACCGTCCTGAGGCTCAGAAAGAACAGGATCGCCAGGATACGCATATTGAAACTGGTTCAAGAGAACGACAAGGGGGCAAAAAATGACAAAGACGGTATCGGAGACTAATCTCCCGGGGCTGCCCGCGCCGAAGCGGGGAAAGGTCCGCGATATCTACGACCTCGGCGACTCGCTGCTCATAGTGGCGACAGACCGCATATCCGCCTTTGATGTAGTGCTGCCGAATGCTATTCCTGAGAAGGGGAGGGTCCTGACACAGATAAGCAAATACTGGTTCTCCAAGACATCGGATATCGTGAAGAACCACTTCATAACCGACGATATATCCGACTATCCGGCCGCCTGCCGGCAACACAAGGACGTCCTCGCCGGCAGGAGCATGCTTGTGAAGAAGGCCTCCGCCCTGCCTGTTGAGTGCATAGTGCGCGGCTATCTCACCGGCTCGGGCCTCAAGGAGTACAGGGCATCAGGCTCTGTGAGCGGCATCAGGCTTCCCGCTGGCCTTACAGAGGCATCCAGACTGCCCGAGCCTATCTTTACACCATCTACAAAGGCCGAGGTCGGAGAGCATGATGTTAACATAGATTTCGCCGCTGTGGAAAGGCTGGTTGGAAAGGACATCGCGGCGAAGATAAAGAACATATCCTTGGCTGTGTACAAGAGGGCGTGCGAGATCGCAGAGCCGAAGGGTATCATCATCGCCGACACGAAGTTCGAGTTCGGCATAGTGGATGGAGAAGTCATGCTGATCGACGAGGTGCTCACGCCCGATTCTTCCCGTTTCTGGCCCAAGGCGGAATACAGAGAAGGCGCAGCACAGAAGAGCTTCGACAAGCAGTTCGTGAGAGACTATCTCCTCTCCATAAACTGGAACCAGAAACCCCCTGCGCCCGTCCTTCCCGAAGATGTGGTGAAGAAGACGAGCGAGAAGTACCAGGAGGTGCTGCGGCTGCTCACGGCATGAGGGAAAAGAGGTTGACATCACGGCCGCCCCAAAAGTATAATCAGCGCCGCTGCATACCCGGATCAGAAAGGATGTTTCATGGAAGAGCACAATGATCTTATTCGGCAGAGGTTCAAGAAACTCGCCGAGCTCGGTCAGATGGGCATAGAGCCGTATGACGGCAGGTTCGAGGTCACTGCATCTTCGAGTCGGATACACGAGACCTGGGCCGAAAAGACCAAAGAGGACCTGGAGAAAGAGCGCATAGAGGTCAAGATCGCCGGCAGGCTCGTCGCCATAAGGAGCTTCGGAAAGGCTGGCTTCTGCCATATACAGGATGGTTACGGAAGGGTGCAGCTCTATTTCCAGAAGAGCAAACTCGGTGAGCCGAGATATTCACTGTTCCAGAAGCTGGATATCGGTGATATCATCGGAGTGGAAGGGGTTCTCTTCAGGACGAAGACTAACGAGCTGACGGTCGATGTAGAAGACTTCAAGCTGCTTGCAAAGTCCTTGAGGCCGCTGCCGGAAAAGTGGCACGGCCTCACCGACGTGGAGATGCGCTACCGCCAGCGTTATGTGGACCTCATCGTGAATCCGGAAGTAAAGAAGGTCTTCATGACGCGCACAAATATAATACAGACGATACGTTCGTTCTTGAACCAGAGGGGGTTTCTGGAGGTCGAGACGCCGATGATGCAGTCCATTCCGGGAGGCGCCACCGCTAGGCCTTTCAAGACCCACCACAATGCCCTGGGAATGGACCTGTATCTGCGCATCGCACCGGAGCTATATCTCAAGAGGCTCCTCGTGGGAGGGTTCGAGCGTGTATATGAAATCAACAGGAATTTCAGGAACGAGGGCATATCAACGAGACACAATCCCGAGTTCACCATGCTCGAATTCTATCAGGCCTATGCGGACTACCGGGACCTCATCGCAATCACCGAAGAGTTGATAAGCACCGTATCCAGGGAGGTACTCGGGACTACCGAGATAGAATATGAAGGCAGGAAGATAAGCCTCACACCTCCCTGGAAGCGCATCACATTTCATGATGCGCTTCGAGAGGCCGGCGTGCCGGAAGAGACGCTCGTTGACCCCGGCAAGGCAAAAGGTTATGCCATGGAGCTTGGAGCGAACTTGAAGGGCGGAGAGTCGCTCGGAAAGCTCCTGAACGAGATATTCGAGGCGCTTGTGGAGCCGAAACTCATCCAGCCTACATTCATCACTGAATATCCTACTGATATCTCTCCGCTCTCGAAGAGAAAGCCCGGCAATCCGGACGTGGTGGAACGGTTCGAGCTCTTCATCGCCGGAAGGGAGATCGCGAATGCATTCTCAGAGCTGAACGACCCAATCGACCAGAAGGAGCGCTTTCTCAAGCAGGTAGCTGAGAGGAATGCTGGAGACGAGGAGGCCCATCAGATGGACGAAGACTTCATCCGGGCACTCGAATACGGCATGCCTCCTGCGGCAGGAGAGGGCATAGGCATAGACAGGCTCGTGATGCTGCTCACGAACTCGAGCTCAATCAGGGACGTGATACTCTTCCCGCAGATGAAGAAAGAAAAGCAGGACAGGTAGAAAGGACTTAGACGGACGGGGGTTTGGTGACGGAGAAAAAGAGCATGAAGGGACAAGGGTAAAAAATGGAATTTCCATTCGAGCTGTTCGTGAGTCTCAGATATCTCAAGACGAAGAAGCGATACGGCACTGTCTCGCTCCATACCTTCATATCCATTGCAGGGGTGGTCATCGGAGTGGCGACATCAATAATAACCCTCTCGGTCATGACGGGCTTCCAGGGTTATTTTCGAGAAAAGATACTCTCTGCGATACCTCACATCGTCGTGATGGAGTTCACGGGAGAAGGGGTCAAGGACCGCGCATCGCTCGAGCAGAAGGTGAACAGTGTACGGCATGTGGCCGCTACCACGCCCTTCATCATCAGCCAGGCCATGCTCACGTCCAAAGACAGGGTGCAGGGCGTGGTGGTCAGGGGCATTGACCCCGTAAGCGAGGGTAACGTAACGAATCTCGCCAAAAACATGGTAGAGGGTTCTTTGAGCGATCTCGAGGGACGCGGCAGGGAGCTGCCCGGGATAGTAATCGGAGAAGACCTGGCACGCAAATTCGGGGCGCTCATCGGCGATGTCGTTACGATGGTCAATCCCATAGGCGAGGAAACACCCATGGGCATGATCCCGAAGATGAAGAAGTTCGAGGTGGTGGGTACGTTCGATGCCGGGATGTATGACTACAACACGGGCTTTGCGTATATCTCTATAGCCGAGGCGCAGAAGTTCTTCAACATGCAGGGCAGGGTGAGCGGGGTGCAGGTTCGGGTGGACAAGGTCTATGAGGTGGAGAAGATCGCAGCCGACATCCAGGCGGCTGTAGGATTTCCATACTATACCAGGAACTGGATAGAGATGAACAAGAACTTCTTCTCCGCATTGAAGCTCGAAAAGATAGGCATGTCGCTCATACTCATAGTCATCATCATAGTGGCTTCTTTCAACATCATCGGCACGCTCACCATGATCGTCCTCGAAAAGAGCAGGGAGATCGCAATACTCAAGTCCATGGGCGCCTCCGACACGAGTATCATGAAGGTCTTCATGTTCGGTGGTATAATCATAGGCGTAGTCGGCACCGCAATCGGAGCTCTATTGGGATACGGCGCAGTCGCTCTCATCACGAAGACAGGTGTGATCACGCTTCCGAAGGATGTGTATCAGGTCAGCAGGCTGCCCCTTGCCATCACCCCATGGGACATCATGTTCATTTCGCTTGCGGCGCTTGCGATCAGCTTTCTCGCAACCCTATATCCGTCGTGGCAGGCAGCAAGGCAGGATCCTGTAGAGGTCTTGAGATACGAATAACCAGAATATCTAAAAGGAGGTTGTCATGGCACAAAGCAAGGCAAAACGTTTTCTGCTTTCTATGGTATTTATTGTTCTGCTCGTGGTCATATTCATTCTCCTTGGAGGCGGCGGACTGCTCAAGTCCGCAGGCAGGTGGATCTCAGGCATGGGCAGCAAGGCCGAAGATATCAAGGAAAGAATGGAGCAGAAGGCCGAGACGATCGAGAAGACTGTGGAGAAACTCAAAGAGGGCGAGAAGGGAGAGAAGAAATAGCACACGCACTTATCAGAGTCAGGGGTCTCAGAAAGTCGTTCAAAAGCGGGCCTGAAGAGCTCCATGTGCTTAGCGGCATAGACATCGATGTCGAGAAAGGCGAGATGCTGGCCGTCGTGGGCGCGTCCGGGGTGGGCAAGAGCACATTCCTCCATATACTCGGCGGCCTGGAGCGTCCAGACTCGGGCAAGGTATTCTATGGAGACCTGGATGTCTACGGCCTCGATAACGACCGGATAGCTAGGTTCCGAAATGAGCGAGTGGGCTTCGTGTTTCAATTCCATCATCTACTGCCTGAGTTCAGCGCCCTGGAGAATGTGATGATGCCGGCCCTCATAAGGCGCATCTCGAGGGAGGATGCACAGAAGGGTGCGGAGCGGCTCCTTTCGGACGTGGGCCTCGGGGACAGGATGCATCACAGGCCCGGCGAGCTGTCCGGCGGAGAGCAGCAGAGGGTCGCTGTGGCGCGCGCCCTCTTACTGAACCCGGATGTGGTGCTGGCGGACGAGCCTACCGGAAATCTCGACACACACACGGGCGAGGCGGTGCATGAGCTGCTCAAGGGCTTGAACAGGAAAAAGGGGATGACATTCGTCATCGTGACGCACAACGACAGACTTGCGCTTCGGGCCGACCGGGTCTTCAGGATGGCGGAAGGCACGCTCACGCTCGAACGCGCTTCTTGATAAGGAGACCGCCATGAAATGCTATGAGTGCGCAAAGATGGGCAAGGACGAGGATGCAGTGACTGTCTGCGTAATATGCGGAATGGGCCTGTGCATGAAGCATTCCCTTCGAGAGAATCTCCCTGTCGTTGACATCATAGACTGGGGGTTCGGGAAAGAGGAACACCGCTATCCTGTGGACATACCCAGGTTCCTCTGCTCGGAGTGTAAGGCAGCCATCGATGTAAAACGTCGGGGGAAATAGCCGGAGGCTGTCGGCCGTGATGGACAGGCGCAGATTCCTCAAGACTGTCGCAGGGGGGGTGTTTTTCGGTCTCGGAGGGGGTGTATTCGTCCCGTTCGCCGATGCCTTGGGCATAAGGCGTTTCAGTTTCGCTCATCTTACGGACCTGCACATAGATGTGCGCGGCAAAAGCACCTGGCAGCATAGGGAAAAGAGCGTCCCCCTTTTCATCGAAGCATTGAGGCAGATCGGCAGGCTTCCGCGGCTCGACTTCATCCTCTTTGGAGGAGACCAAATACATCCGGGACCGAACGACGCGGAATCGCTTTCCGTTTTTATGGGATGGGTGTCGCAGCTCAGCGTGCCGTTCCGCATCCTGCTCGGAGATACAGAGGTCTCTCCGATCCCAGGCGTTTCTAGGCTCGACAGGGATTCTTATCTCAGCGCATGGAAGGGGAGAGGGCTGGGACCGAAGAGGTCGTCATGGGCCTTCGACCCGGTCCCGGGTGTCCGTTTCATCGGTCTCGATTCGACTGTGGACGGCCGAGCGTATGGAGAAGTGGATGCCACGAGACTGTCATGGCTCGACAGTGAACTTCATGCAAGCAGGAACAGAAGGCTTGTGATCATAGCCACACACCAGATCCTCCACCCGACGACCGACATTGACCTGGGACCAGAGTGGTCTATGTTCATGGTTAGAAATCATTCTGATGTCAGGCGGGTCATAGAGCGATACCCCAATGTAAGGCTCGTCATATCCGGGCATCACCATGCATCTGCAGTTCGACGGTCAGGAAATGTGACGTACGTATCCGACCCCGCCATTGTATCCTACCCATGCGCCTTCAGGACATATACCGTCACGCCTGAAGGCATCGCCATCAAGAACATAGGCCTGGGAGACCGGGCACTCATCACCCGCGCGAGGGATCTGCTGCTCTCAGATCCGTATGCAAGGATTTTCGACCCCGCCGATCCGGCAAAAGCGCTCTCATACAGCATCGGCCTCATGGAAGAGGACAGAGAGACCGTGATAGGCATATGATTCGGATATGACGCGGTCACGTTTCCCGCGACCCAATCAATCCCTTGAGAGGGAGAGGTCTATGCGCTTGCGCTCCCTGTCCACCCTGTCTATCCTCACGCGCACCATGTCCCCTATGCGGAATACCCTCTTTCTTCTCTCTCCGATGAGGGAGTGGCGCGTCTCTACAAAATGATAATAGTCGTCGTCCAGCGTGGAGACGTGCACGAGCCCTTCTACGAAGTACTCGGTGAGCTGAACGAATAAGCCGAATGCCGTGACGCCCGATATGATGCCGTCAAAAGTCTCTCCGAGTTTGTCGCGCATAAACTCGAGCTTGAGCATCGATATAACGTCCCTCTCTACATCCATGGCCGTCCTTTCGCGCTTGGAGCAGTGTTCAGCCGCATCAGGGATGGATTCACCGAGCCTTTCTCTGTAAGCGGGATCATCGAGCCTCCCCTTCATCCACGCCTTGAGGATGCGGTGGACCATGAGATCCGGATAGCGCCTTATCGGAGAGGTGAAGTGCGTATACGACTCGGATGCCAGGCCGAAATGGCCGATGTTCTCAGCAGAGTACCTTGCCTGCTTCATCGTACGTAGCAGCACGGTGTTTACGAGCGCCTCCTCCGGCGTGCCTTTCGCCTTTGCGAGCGCCATCTGCAATACTGCAGGCCTTATCTTCTTCTGCACAGGCAAGGATATACCGATAGACGACAAAAACTCAGCGAGGTCCAGGAGCTTATCTTCGTCCGGCTCTTCGTGCACGCGATATATGAAAGGTGCGCCGATTTTTTCTATATGGGATGCGACGGTCTCATTTGCGAGTATCATGAACTCCTCTATGATCTGGTGCGCCCTGTTCCTCTCCGCCCTGATGATATCGGTCATGCGGCCCTGCATGTCCAGGACGATCTCCGGCTCCGGCAGGTCGAAATCGAGGCTGCCGCGTCTCATCCTTTCGGCCCTCAATATTTCCATGAGCTCATCCATATCTTCGAACATGGGCAGATATGCTTCGTATCTCCTGAGCTGTTTCCGGTCCCTGTCAACGAGTATCTCCCGCACCGCTGTATATGTCATGCGCTCATCGCTTCTTATTACGCTGTTGTATATATCGTACTTCTGTACATGTCCGTCCTTGCTTAGCGACATCTCGACGGTCATGGCAAGGCGGTCCACGCCGGGGTTCAGGCTGCAGATGCCGTTGGACAGTTCTGGCGGGAGCATGGGAAGCACGCGGTCAGGGAAATATACGCTCGTGCCGCGCTTGTAGGCCTCCTGGTCCAGATAAGAGCCTTCTTTGACATATGCAGATACATCCGCTATATGCACATAGAGTCTGTAGCCTTGCTTTGTTTTCTCTATGGAGATTGCATCGTCGAAGTCCCGCGCCTTCTCTCCGTCGATGGTGACTGTGGGCAGTTCCCTCAGGTCGCGCCTGCCCCGCATCATAGTAGGCGCAACATCCTGCGGGATCGCCGATGCCTCAGAAAGAGCGGCCCCTGAAAATTCCACAGGCAGTTCATACTCTTCGATCACCATCTCGGACTCTATTCCAGGGTCGCCAGGCCTTCCTATGACCCTGATGATGCGGCCCTCTGGCTGCCTGCCCCTCAGAGGGTAAGATATGATCTCCGCCGACACGAGATCTCCCGGTCCGGCCGCCCCCCTGTGCTCGTTGTGGATGATGAGGTCCTGTGTTATCCTCGGATCAGAAGGCACAACGAATCCATATGCGCCTGTTCCGTGCTCAGGTGCTTCGTATGTACCCACGACTCTCGTATGGCTGCGCTCGAGTATCCTGACGATCACTCCCTCCCTCTTCATTCGGCCCGACTTCCCGGCTCGGGACGGGGGTGAGACTCTGACCGTCACCCTGTCTCCGTGCATCGCATCTAGTTTGCTTCTGATGGATATGTAGATGTCAGGCAGACCTTTTCGTTCTGGCATAACAAATCCGTACCCCTCTGGATGGGCCTCGAATCTTCCGATCTCGAGATCCATCTTCTCGGGCAGGCCGAAGCGGTTTCCCCGTGTCTTTATGAGCTCGCCCTTTATGACAAGCTCTGCGAGCACTCGCTTCAGCAACCTGCGGTCTTCAGGCCTGAGCCTGAGCCGCCTCATGATCTCACGAAACTGCATCGGCTTGGTTATCTTGTTCTTCAATGCCTCTGATAATTGTTTTTCAGTGTACGGCATACCTTGACCCTTGCCCCCTCACCCCACCCTTATCAGCTTTCCTTTTGCTTCTGCGATCAACTTTGCATTATGCATAATCTCCGCCTCCGCCTCGATGAGCCTGTGGGAGCGCTTCTTCAACCTGCCTGTAACCAGCAGCTCTTCTCCAGGCGCGGCAGGGGATCTGAATTTTACGTTTATTTCCGCTGTCACTGCAGGGATACCGAGACCGAAGGCAAGCTTCACCATGGCCTCGTCCAGAAGTGCTGAGAGGACGCCTCCGTGTATTATGCCCTCATATCCCTGATGATGGGATAGGGGCGTAAATTTAGCCTTTATGGACCCGGCTTCTCTATCGATCTCGAAATCCACCTGGAGCCCTGAGGGGTTCATCCTGCCGCATACAAAGCAGCTCTGGTTGTCGCGCAGCTCTTTCATGGATTATGTATATTTTTCAGCCGTGAAAGGACATATAATATCTGCGAAGATAATCGCATGCTTGTAACCTATGATTGTTGTGAGTATAATACAAAAGATGGTATTTGACAACATAATAACACCGACCCCTGAACAATTATCTCGACTCGGCCTCTGCAATCCGTCTCTTGCTCTGAAAAATCTCGACCTTTTGAGACAGAGACTGGGTGATACCGCTTTCTCTGCGATCCAACCTCTGCTATTTTCCGCGCTTCAGCGGACCGCTGATCCGGATATGGCGCTCAATAATATCGAGAGGTTCCTCGGCTGTCTCGACGACATAGATGGATTCATTTCTCTCTGCAGATCCAACACCGAAGCGGTCGTCAATCTCATAACGGCCTTCGGCTCGAGCAGGTTCCTTTCCCAGATCATCATATCCTCAGGAGACCAAGTCCTGTCACGCATTGCAGGGCCAGGATTCCCACGAGCGATGTCTAGGGCTGAGCTCGAATCAGAGCTTTCTCAAATGCTCGTGGAATGCAGCGACGATAAGTGCTTCTTACGTGCACTGAGGATATTCCGCAGGCATCAGATGCTCAGGATCGGGCTGATGGATCTCCTCCGCATAGCCGAGATGCACGAGATCGCATCAGAGCTATCCCGACTCGCCGAGGTCTGTCTCCAAGCCGCGTTGGAACGGGTCGAGAGGTCTCTCAAGGAGAGATACGGAAGGCCGGTCATAGAGACGCAGGGCGACGCCAAAAAAGAGGCCGGATTCAGCGTGATTGCAATGGGAAAACTCGGCGGAGAGGAGCTGAACTTCAGCTCTGACATAGATCTCATGTATATCTATGCCGCGGATGGCGAGACAGAAGGCATCCCCGGACCGGACGGCGGCAGGGTGAACAGGATCAGCAATCATGAGTACTTTGTGAAGATCTCGGAGAGGCTTACAGCAGCGGTTTCTGAAAAGACAGAGGATGGTTTCGTGTTCCGGGTGGACCTGAGACTGAGGCCCGAGGGACAGCGCGGCCCACTGTGCCAGAGCCTCGGTGGATGCGAAATCTACTACGAATCATGGGGCCAGACATGGGAACGCGCGGCGCTCATCAAGGCGAGGCCAATCGCCGGAGACTTAGATGTCGGAAGGGAGTTTATTGAGAGGATAACGCCTTTCGTCTTCAGAAAATACCTCGACTTCGGCGCGATTGCAGAGATCCGCGAGATGAAGCAGAAGATAAACAGGGATGTGGAGCAGAGGGGCGGGGCCCTCAAGGATGTGAAGCTCGGCTACGGAGGCATACGAGAGATAGAATTCGTCGTCCAGTCCATCCAGCTCATCTACGGCGGGAGGGATAGGTCCATGAGGGAGAGGAATACCCTCAAGGCGCTTCATATGCTCTCTCAAAAAGGGTTCATAACATTCGATGAGCACGAGATCCTTTCGAAGGCATATGTGTTTCTGCGCAGGCTCGAGCACATGATCCAGATACAAGACGACCTCCAGACTCATACGATCTCTTTCGAGCCAAATGAGCTGCGCGCGCTCGCAAGGCGAATGGGCTATCTCGAGATCGGAAAAGAGGCCGAACGGCTTCTCGCGGACTATACAACACACACCAGGCAGGTCAGGAGGATATATGATGCCCTGTTCGGATTCATGCCATCAGAGCAGGATGAAGCCATGCACGGCATGGATTACGCTGTATTGCTCGATCCTGAAACGACGGAGCATGATGCACTCGATGTGCTGAAGAAATCCGGTTTCCGCGAGCCGGGCGGTGCATATAGAAATCTGATCTTGCTGAGAGAGGGACCGGCCTTCGTGCATCAGACGCCCAGGGCAAGGAGGCTCTTCAACAGGATATTTCAGCCGCTGTTCAAGGAGATAATATCATCGCCCGACCCGGACCTTGCGCTTCATATGTTCGAGTCGTATCTCGCCGCACTGGGTTCGTGGGATGCGTTTCCATCTATGCTCATCCAGAATCCTGGGCTCCTGAAGATCCCTGTCTCGGTATTCTCGAACAGCGAGTATTTCGGTAGGATGCTCATAAGAAGCCCCAGACTGCTCGAGGAACTCCTCGACCTGACCGAGCCGTTCAGCGCAGCATCCGGCCCTGCGCTGAAGGAGGCCCTGCTCAGGCTCATCTCGGCTCAGACGGGCCTCTCCGACAGACTGGACAGCCTCCGACGCTTTAAGAACAGGGAAGAGATCAGGATAGGCATGGCCGACATACTCTCGGTTATATCCCAGACTGCTGCATCTCGGAGCCTCTCCCGACTTGCCGAGGCATGCCTGACCGGCGCATTGTGGCTCGCTCACGAAGGGGTCTCCGGAAAGAAGATTGCCTTTGATCTACGCGATACAGGGTTGGCTGTCATCGGACTCGGAAAGCTCGGTGGAAGGGAGCTCACTTACGGCTCAGACCTGGACATACTGTTCGTGCATTCGGATTTAGCCGAAAGCGTCATGAGTGAGCCGACTGCATTCGAGTATTTCAATAAGGTGGCCGAGAAGACGGTATCTTATCTGAGTTCCATTACCAGAGAAGGCCTTGCATACAGGGTAGATACGAGGCTCAGGCCGGCAGGCTCTAAAGGGCCCCTCAGCCAGAGCATAGACGCCTTCAGAAACTATTATTCAGGTCGGATACAGACATGGGAGAGGCAGGCGCTGATCAATGCAAGGGTGGTCGCAGGAGACAGAGATGTGGGCTCGGAATGCGTGGCCATGCTGAAGGGGATTACCTACAAAGACATCGAAAGGCCTGCCGCGGCAGCGGATATAAGGGACATGAGAAGGCGGATGGAGATGGAGCTCGGGAAAGAGACGGCTGCGTATTACAATATAAAGCAGGGCATGGGCGGCATTGTGGATATAGAATTTATCGCCCAATTCCTGCAGCTCATCCATGGTGCCGATGACATCAGAATGAGGACGCCCGGCACTCATAACGCACTTCTTGCGATAAAGAGGCGGGGAAGGATGCCTCTCGAAAAATGGATGCAGTTGTGGGAGGCCTATCAATTTCTAAGA
Organism: Nitrospirota bacterium; assembly: GCA_037444505.1. Taxonomy (GTDB): domain Bacteria; phylum Nitrospirota; class UBA9217; order UBA9217; family UBA9217; genus JBBIMH01. The sequence goes on from JBBIMH010000025.1 coordinate 43,136, forward strand.
CGGCTCGAGAGCAGGATGAGGATAGTCTCCAATCAGGCTACTAACGAGCTCCCGCGTGTTCCGGAAAAGTTGTGGACGCTTGCGAGGAGGCTCGGATACAGCGACGAAGGAGGCCCTGCCGGAGAAAGGCTCTTGAGAGACTATGAAGCCGTGAGAAGCCGGACAAGGGCTCTCTTCGAGGAAATCATAATATAATCAAGCCGAGTCCGAGAAAGACAATGGCAATTTTTTTTCAATAACAAATAATAATGCTATACTTTCCTCATTGCGACGGCGTGTCGCATAATCTTATTGCTCAAGGGGGAAATATGCGTGAATTTAGGCTTATTCTGGTGTCTGTATTCGTATTGGCGGCTGTATCGATGATGCCTGCTGTATCGACCGCCCAGCAGTCTAATTTCTCCATAACCCCGCCGCCCATCGCCTCGCCTACATTCATAGAGGGAGACAGCGAGATGAAGTTCAGGGGCACCATTGTCTCCATCTCTGGGCCTGATATCAGCCTCTCGGGCGCAGGTGTGGATATGGTGGTGAGAAAGGCATTCTCCAATGAGTTCGCAGGAGACCTCCAGATCGGGATCTTAGGGATCGGCGGAGACATAGGCAGCGGAATATACCAAGAGAGCGTGAGCATGTCCATGTTCCCGATGGGAGCCAATCTGGAGCTTCAACCGTTCAAGACAGACACCCTCAATATGATTATATTCACTGGTCTGACCCTGAGCACAACATTCATGACAGGCGATTCATTCGACGCCACTACATCTTTGGCTGGCATACAGGCCGGCATGCAGTTGGGGCTCCAGGCAGGAGACTTTCATATAGATCCGTTCTTCATGACTACCAGCCAATCCGGCAGCGCCACGATATCGACATCCATGGGCGCTTATACAGCGGACATTCCGACGTTCACCACAACATCATTCGGTCTCGATATTGTCTATATTCCTGCCAATCTTACCTTGAGTTCCATAATTCAGCAGGCAGCGGAGCAAGATACCAACAGCGATTACGATGTCACTATATTCCAGGTCGCCTGGAACACCAAGTTCTGAATTTATACGTATTGCGTTACTCCACCAGATCAGGCCCGGCGACGTCATGGCGCCGGGCCCTCTTTGTGTGCCGAGCATGTTCGACAGCTTGGAGGTGAAAGTCCTCTCCCCAGCCCGATGGAGGCGAAGGGGTAGCGAAGCGCAAGGGCGTCGTCGCGAGGCGCCGTCCGAAAGAAGCGTGGAGCAAACGCGCGAGCCGATGGACAAGAACCGGATAGAAGGCGTGAGCGCCGGACGAGCGGGCAAATGACCGCGAAGTCCCTATCCATCAAGGGCGCAAAGCGTAAATCCGGCGGTTGTGCGCGGAAGGCGGTCGAACTTACCTCGGGATGTCTGCGTCATGTCCCGGAACGGGACTGGGGAAACCGCGAGGTCTCCTGATCGTGGCGCAGAAGTCAGCAGCGGGCATAGTAGGCCAAAAGCCGAAGGCCCAAACGGCCCCCGCAAGGGGTAAAGGGAGCGGCAAGTAGGGCGCACGACTCATGGACGGAAAGCAGCGGAAAATCCAGTTGGAACTGGCCTTCACGGCGGAAGGCAGGGGTGAAGCCCCAGGTTCTTCCGGCAAAGGGACTGAACCGTCTACGGCGAAGAGCGGCACCGAACGCCCGGCGACCGAACGACTCATGGAGGAGGTGTGCGAGCGAGAGAACCTGAATAAGGCACTCCGGAGGGTCAGGAGCAATCAAGGAAGCCCCGGCATCGACGGGATGCCCGTCGAGAAACTGCGGGACCACCTGATAGAGCACTGGCCCGCCATACGGGAGCAGCTTCTGGCCGGAGCGTACCAGCCGAGCGCGGTAAAGCGCGTCGCCATCCCGAAACCGGACGGCGGAGAGCGCACGCTCGGCATCCCCACCGTTCTTGACCGATTCATCCAGCAGGCGATCCTGCAAGTGCTGCAACCGATATGGGACAGCACGTTCAGCGACCGAAGTTACGGGTTCCGTCCCGGACGTTCGGCCCATCAGGCCGTGGCCAAGGCGCAGGAGTACATCAGCCAAGGCAAGGCGGTCGTCGTGGACATTGACTTGGAGAAGTTCTTCGACCGGGTCAACCACGACATCCTGATGAGCCGGATAGCGAGAAAGGTGGCGGACAAGCGGCTTCTCAAGCTCATCCGCGCCTACCTCACCGCCGGGATCATGGAAAACGGCCTCGTCAGCCCCACGGACGAAGGGACGCCCCAGGGCGGCCCCTTATCGCCGCTTTTGTCGAACATCATGCTCGACGAACTCGACAAGGAACTTGAGCGACGCGGCCACGGCTTTGTTCGGTACGCCGACGACTGCAACATTTACGTCAAAACCGAACGGGCAGGGCAGCGCGTGATGGAAAGCGTCAAGAAATTCCTCGCGAAGAAGCTCAAGCTCAAGGTCAACGAGAAGAAGAGCGCGGTAGGGAAATCGCAGGAGCGCAAGTTCCTTGGTTTCAGTTTCACCTGGGGCAGGGAACTCAAGCGGCGGATCGCCCCGGCAGCCCTCAAACGGTTCAAGACACGAGTACGGGAACTCACGGAAAGAAGCCGGAGCATACACCAGACAGTGAAGGTTCTTGCGAAGTACCTCACCGGGTGGCGCGGCTACTTCGGCTTCAGTCAAACCCCGTCTGTGCTCGAAAATCTTGAATCGTGGATACGGAGGCGGCTCCGCGCAATGGCCTGGAGGCAATGGAAGCGAGGGACGACCCGCTACAAGGAACTGAGGAAACGGGGGATCCCTCACTACCAGGCCGCAGTTGCGGCAGGAGCCCCCACAGGTCCGTGGGGCATGGCGCGCCATGCCACCGTACAACGGGCGTTCCCCAATGCCTATTTTGTCTCGCTCGGACTTCCGAGATTAGTCGTTCGCACCGCTTAACCAGCCGAACCGCCGTGTACGGACCCGTACGCACGGTGGTGTGACAGGGAAAGCCCGTGAGGGCCTACCTATGTCGATTCAATTCTCTTGAAAAGGAGGCGCGAATGAGAAAGGTGGTGCTGTTTTTCGTGTTGGCGGTCATGGTCATGGCATCTTCGGCTTCTGCAGGCGAAGACACCTATGACGGGTTTTATCTGGGCGCGGGGCTGATTTATAATGGTATTTCCGGTGATTTTTACTGGATGCCGGGTCCGGCTGGGATGCGAAAATCGGATACAACTTCGGATGGGTCGCACTCGAAGCGAATTTTTTCGAGTCGAACCATGAAGGCTCGATTACCGGCAATGATTATACGCTAAAGGGAATCCTCCTGAACCTGAAGGACTATTACATATCCCCCGAGCACAGAGCGCGCGGCTATTTTGCTTTTGGCTACGGAGATTACGAGATCGACAGGACCAGTTCAACCTGGCTTAACTATCAGGGCTCCGGTTTTCATATAGGCCCGGGCTTGGAGGTCTTTTTCAACCGACACCTGGCGATGAATTTCGACATTGTTTACCGGTACGTCGAGTATGACCATTACCAGGACAACACGACCATGGGCACCATACCCCTCAGCCCGACGCTTGACGGAAGCACCGTCAGCGCGCAGTTGGGATTGAACCTATATTTCTAACCTGAAACCGGCGCAAACCACCGCCTATTATGCTGAATAATGCGCTAAAATA
>JBBIMH010000026.1:0-33283 GCA_037444505.1 Nitrospirota bacterium
AATGATTATTTTAGAGGAAATCTCGCCTCCAAGCCTCCAAGTTTTCCCTTGATTTTTTCCGCGATTCATAACATAATAGCCATCTCATATCATTCGGCTTCATGCCGAATTTTATTCTCAAGGAGGACGGTTCATGCGTATCATTCTTTTGGGTGCGCCGGGCGCCGGCAAGGGCACGGTGGCTAAACTTCTTACTGCTTATGACGGCTCGGTGCAGATATCGACGGGCGATATACTGCGCGGCGCGGTCAAGGCCGGCACGCCATTGGGCAAAGAGGCCGAAGGCTATATGAAACGGGGCGACCTCGTGCCGGACTCTCTCATCATGGGCATCATGGAGCAGAGACTCCAGGAGCCGGACACGAAAAAGGGTTTCCTTCTGGACGGCTTCCCGAGGACGATCCCCCAGGCGGAGGCGCTCGATGCCCTGCTCAAGAAGTTGGACATAAAGCTCGACCTGGTCGCCAATATAGATGTGCCGCGGGAGGTGATCCTCGACAGGCTCACGACAAGGCGGACATGCTCAAACCCCTCATGCCAGGAGATATACAATGTGAAGAGCAATCCCCCTGCGCCGGGAAATAAGTGCAAGAAGTGCGGTAGCCCTGTGATACAGAGAGAGGACGAGACCGAGGAGGCGATCTCGAAGAGATTGGATGTCTACAATGAAAAGACAGCGCCCCTCATCGGCTACTACGAAAAGAAGGGTATGCTCCTGACCATCAGGGAGACATCGAGCGATGCGGTGGTGGATGCCATAAAGAAAGGGATAGTGGCTAAGAAGCGGTGATGTTTTGCCGAAAACAAGGGGCGGGATGGATACATCCCGCCCATTACAGCCTTACCGGCACCCCGCGTTTATTCAAATACTCCTTCGCCTCTTTGATCGTATATTCCCTGAAGTGAAAGATGGATGCCGCGAGGCAGGCGTCAGCGCCGGCCTTTACGAATCCGTCGTATAAGTGCTCGAGATTTCCGACCCCGCCCGAGGCGATCACTGGAATGGAGACCGCTTCGGCCACTGTCCTGGTGAGATCGAGGTCGTACCCTGTTTTCCTGCCGTCCTGGTCCATGCTCGTAAGGAGTATCTCTCCTGCGCCGTACTCCTCCATCATCTTCGCCCATTTGACGGCATCGATGCCCATGGGTCTCCTGCCGCCGTGTGTATAGACCTCCCATCTCGGCCCGGTGCCGGAGGCATTAAGTTCCGAGCTCGATAAGAACAATGACCTGTACCTCGGATCATCCGCCCACTTGAGCGGAGGCGCGAAATCCGGCTCATGGGCGACAACGCGCTTCGCGTCGATGGCTACGACGATGCACTGGCTCCCGAAGCGGGAAGACGCAGCCTTTATGAACTCCGGGTCGTGCACGGCGGTGGTGTTGACGGATACCTTGTCCGCGCCCGCAAGAAGGAGGTTCCTGATGTCATCGAGGGTCTTTATGCCGCCGCCCACGGTCAAGGGCATGAAGACCTGCTCAGCGGTCCTTCTCACCACGTCGAGGATGATGCCCCGCTCTTCGTGGGAGGCTGTGATGTCGAGGAACGTAAGCTCGTCCGCTCCCTGCTCGTCATAGAACTTCGCGTTCTCCACCGGATCTCCGGCATCCACGAGGTTTACAAAGCTCACTCCCTTTACGACGCGGCCCGCCTTTACATCAAGGCAGGGTATGATCCTCTTCGTCAGCATGATTGCTTCCTACTCACATCCGGGGCATGCCTTTGTAAAGGCGATGGCCTTTTTGAGATCGAGCGCACGGCTGTAAATGGCCTTGCCCACTATTACGCCTTCCACGCCTGCGCGGGCGATGGAGTACAAGGCCTGGATGTCCTTGAGGCTCGACACCCCGCCGGAGGCGATGACAGGTATCTTGAGCCCGCGCGCAAGAACCTCTGTCGCCTCTATGTTCGGCCCTGTAAGCATGCCGTCGCGCTTTATATCGGTGTATATGACCGCGATTATGCCGTAATCCTGCATTCTCCTCGCGAGGTCGAGGGCCTTCACGTCGGTGACTTCGGCCCAGCCCTTTATAGCAACATGCCCGTCTTTGGCGTCTATGCCTACGATTATCCTGCCAGGGAATTCAGCGCAGGCCTGTTGTACAAAATTCGGGTTCTCTATCGCTGCGGTGCCGAGTATGATGCGCTCTATGCCGAGGGAGGCGAGCGTCCTTATGGTGGCCATGTCCCTGATGCCTCCGCCGACCTCCATAGGTATGGATATTGCGGACCTTATCGCTTTGATCGCCTCCAAGTTTCTTGGAGCGCCTTCGAACGCGCCGTTCAGATCGACTACATGCAGAAGCTCAGCGCCTTGCGACTCCCAGTGCCTTGCAGTTGCAGCCGGGTCTCCGGAATAGACAGTAGCCCTGTCCATGAGACCCTGCTCAAGCCGCACGCATCTGCCTTCTTTGAGATCTATTGCAGGTATAATCAGCATTATGCTCCTCTAAATAGGCCGATCTCGGCCTATGACTTCATCTCCCCGAACCTCTTAAGCATGGAAAGCCCGGTCTTCTGGCTCTTTTCCGGGTGGAACTGGACCGCGAATATATTATCCTTCCATATGCTCGACACGAACTCGACGCCGTAGTTGGTAGTCGTGGCGATGACGGCAGAATCTTCCGGCACCACATAGTAGGAATGGACGAAATACACGTAGCTTCCGTCCTCTATGTCCGAGAGTGCGTTAGGCCGCCGCTTGATGTAGATGGAGTTCCATCCCATGTGCGGGATCTTGAATGATCTGTCCTGCGGCCTGAATCTCACTACCCTGCCCTTGATGACGTCCAGGCCCTTGGAGAGTCCGAACTCCTCGCTCTCTGTGAAGAGGAGCTGGAGTCCGAGGCATATGCCCAAGAAAGGCCTGCCGGAGCGGATGCTTTGGAGCACCGCATCCACGAGCCCGTACTGCTCGAGATTCCTCATGCAATCAGGAAAGGCGCCCACACCGGGAAGCACGACCTTGGATGCATTCAGTATGGTCTTGGGATCGCGCGTCACCACAGCCTCGTGTCCCACATGCTTGAAGGCCTTCTGCACGCTCCTCAGGTTGCCCATGCCGTAATCTATGATCGCGATCATGAATGATTCTCTTAAAATCCTCTAAATGCGGGTCTTTGCCGTCGCGTGTCCATGAAAGGCGTCGGATAATCCGTATCTTCTGCGGCTGTATGCGTTCATGCGGCTCATCGCATAAAATGTTGCAAATTATAATTTCAGATAAAGCCCGGCAGGGCATGCTTCATGACTTTTAGAACGCAATGAATTTTATATCTGTGTATTGTGAATATATAATCCTTGGCCTCATAAATTAGCGCTGTGTCTGTTATGCTGATTGCCGCCTAAGGTATCGCGCTAAAAGTCATTCCGGCACACCCTGCCGGTTTGTACCAAAAACGTGACGAGCCTCCGATGCAGTCTCGTTTTAGATCTTTCCCTTTGTAGAAAGCACGCCCCTGATCCTGCTGTCCAGACTCGTAGCCTGGTCCAAAGCCCTGCCGAAGGCCTTGAACACCGCCTCGAGTATGTGATGCACGTCCCTGCCGTAGAAGACGCGGATGTGCAGGTTCATGCCGGCGTGGTTGGCTATGGAGCGGAAGAAATCCTCTGCAAGCCCGGGGTCGAAATCCTTTAGCTTGTACTTTTTAGGAAGCTCGACTTGATAGACCAGATAAGGCCTTCCGGAGAGGTCCATCGCCACCTGTGCGAGCGTCTCGTCCATGGGCACCGTCGCCTCGCCGTAACGCCTTATGCCTTTTCCGTCTCCCACCGCCTTCTTTATAGCCTGACCGAAGGCGATGCCCAAGTCTTCTACCGTGTGGTGATCGTCTATCTCTGTATCGCCTTTCGCCTTTATCGCGAGGTCGAAAAAGCCGTGCTTCGCGATGTGAGATAACATATGATCCATGAAAGGCACTGAGGTGTCTATGCTGTATTCGCCCTTGCCGTCAATGCGCAGGGAGACCTTTATGTCCGTCTCTTTCGTTGTTCTCTCTATCGTAGCTCTTCTCGGCATTGCGTATCCTTACTAGTTACTAGTTGATGGGATCGTAAGTAGTCAACCTCACCGCCGAACGCAGAGCACGCAGAAAAAATGCGTTTTAATTCAGAACCTTTCTCGGCGATCTCGGCTACCTCTGCGGTGAAATGGGACTTTTTACGAGTTCATCACTAGTTAAATTTGCAAAATCCTTCAATTTCCGGCTGAGAGCTCCCGCAGGCCCGCCACGAACTCATTATTCTCTTCAGGCGTGCCGATGCTCACTCTGAGACAGTTTTTGAGCGGCCCGGGTCTGTCGAGGTTCTTGATAAGTATGCCGCGATGCTTCAACCCTTCATGAATGCGCGCGGCGCTGGTTTTCGTCCTGAACAGAATGAAATTCGTCTCCGACGGATAAGGCCGGACGCCCTCTATTTTAGTCAGTTCATTATAAAGTCTTCCGCGTTCAGAAATCAACATCGAAATCTGCCTGTCGATTGCCTCTCTGCGGCTGAGCGAAATCTCAGCCACTATCTGCGAGAGGACATTGATATTGTACGGAAGCCTCACCTTGTTCAGCTCCTCTATCACCTTCCGAGACGCGGTCAAGACGCCGACACGCAGCCCAGCCAGCCCGATCTTGGAAAGCGTCCTGAGAATAAGCAGGTTGGGATAGTCCCTGAGGCTGGGCAGCCATGTCTTTCCGGAAAAGCTGTAATACGCCTCGTCTATCACCACGGCCGCACTCACTCTTTCTAAGATCATCCGGATGGACTCATCGCTGAACCTGTTTCCTGTCGGGTTGTTCGGACATGCAAGAAAGATCACCCTTGCGCGGGCCCGGCCGGCGCTTTTTAGGAGCCTGTCCGGATCGAGCGCAAAGTCCTTATCAAGGGGCACCGGCACCACCTTCTGAGACAAGGCCTTCGCGGTTATTTCGTACATGGCGAATGAAGGCACAGGTGTTACCACCGGACCGCCGAAGGCGAGGATGAGCATCTGGATGAGCTCGTCGGAGCCGTTTCCGAGCAGCATGGAATTCGGCTCCATGCCCCAGTATTCCGCTATCTTGAGCTTCAGCCTGCCGGCTGACGGATCAGGGTAGCGGTTGATCTCTGCATTTCGGCATGCCAGGCTGATCTCTGTGCGCAGATCCTCCGGCAGGGTGAAGGGGTTCTCCATGGCATCGAGCTTCACCCTGACGGCTGAATCATCCACATGATAGGCCTCGAGCCTGCGGATGGAAGGACTGATGAGACCTTTTATATCCCTGAGCTTTGCAGACATTGCGCCATAGAATATACAGGAAACCGCGCCCGGGTACAAGAAAAATGTCCAGGCCGGCTGTAAAAAAAGGCGTCTCGACGGGCTTTCGCGATTTCAGGGAATGACCTTGTTCAGAGGATATTCTACGATCCCTGTCGCGCCGCGGCGCTTGAGCCTCGGAATGAGGTCGCGCGACTCCTTTTCATCCAGCATCACCTCGAGGCTCACCCATTCCGGGTCGGCTTGATGTGATATGGTCGGCGAGTGCATGGCGGGTAGGATGCCGCAGACCTCCTTGAGGGCCTTCTTGGGGACATTCATCTTTAGCCCCACCTTCTGCTCTGCAGCGAGCGCTCCCTGGAGGAGCATCGCCATGTTCTCTATCTTCTTCTTCTTCCACGGATCCTTCCATGCCTTCTTGTTCGCGATGACCCTCGTGGTGGACTCGAGCATCACCTCCACTATGCGGAGCTTGTTCGCCCTCAAAGAACTCCCTGTCTCCGTAAGCTCGACGATGGCGTCTGCGAGCCTCGGCGGCTTCACTTCTGTAGCTCCCCATGAGAACTCGATTTCCGCCTCTATGCCCTTCGACTTTAGATAACGCTTCGTATATCCTACGAGCTCGGTTGCGATGCGCTTTCCTTTCAGGTCCTTTATGGTCTTGATCGGAGAGTCCTCGGGCACTGCAACCACCCAGCGGACCGGGTTCAGCCCGCCCTTGGCGTATCTGAGCTCGGCCACCTCCACCACATCCGCATTTTGCTCGAGTATCCAGTCCTTGCCTGTGATGCCCACATCGAATATGCCGTTGTCCACGTAGCGGGCCATCTCCTGTGCCCTGACCATGATGCATTCTATGTCGGGATCGTCTATGGTCGGATAGTAGCTCCGGGAGCCTACCTGTATTCTATAGCCTGCCTTGTCGAAAAGCTTGAAGGTGGATTCCTGTAGGCTGCCCTTGGGAAGGCCGAGGCGGAGCCTGCCTTCGGTCCGGGTGTCCGGCGTCTTGGATTTTGTCGGCATATGTTTCTCCTTTAAAAATCTTGTACAACGCGAGAATTATTCGGATTCAGGCGTCGCCTTTCGCCATTCTCACTTTGATCGTATTGCCATGCGCCTCGAGCCCCTCTACATCCGCAATCTGCATCACTGCCTCGCCTACTTTGTCCAGCCCGACCTTTGTATAGAAGATGAGACTCGACTTCTTTATGAAATCCTCTGTCGATAGCGGCGATGAAAACCTAGCAGTACCTCCTGTGGGCAGGACATGGTTCGGGCCTGCTATATAGTCTCCGACCGGCTCCGGCGTATAGTGACCCAGGAATATCGCGCCTGCGTTTTTTATCATACCCAAGAGCTCGAACGGCTTTTCCACCGCAAGCTCAAGATGCTCGGGCGCAATGGAGTTCGAGACTTCCGCCGCCTGTTCCAAGGTCTCCACCACCACTATCATGCCGAACTTGTCAATGGCCTTTCTGGCGATCTCCTTCCTGGAAAGCAGCGCAAGCTGCCTCTCCACTTCCGCGTCCACCCTTTCTGCAATCGTCTTCGACGTCGTTACAAGTATGGATGACGCGAGCTCATCATGCTCGGCCTGCGAAAGCAAATCAGCGGCGACGTACTCGGGATCAGCGGAGTTGTCTGCGATGACGAGTATCTCGCTTGGTCCCGCGATCATGTCTATGTCCACCTGGCCGAAGACAAAGCGCTTCGCAGTCGCAACGTAGATATTGCCAGGCCCAACTATCTTGTCCACCCGGGGTATAGTGGCTGTGCCGTAGGCCATGGCTGCGACCGCCTGCGCACCGCCGATCTTATATATCTCGTCCATGCCTGCTATGTCCGCTGCAACGAGTATGTAAGGATTGAGATTGCCTCCGGGCGCCGGCGAGCACATCACGAGCTGCTGTACCCCAGCCACCTTTGCAGGGATGGTGTTCATCAACACGGATGACGGATAGCATGCCTTGCCGCCGGGGACGTAAATGCCTGCGCTCGACAGCGGCCTTACGAGTTGGCCGAGGATCACGCCGTCGGCCTCTTGGCTCACCCATGAACTTATCTTCTGCTTTTCGTGAAACATCCGGATATTATTTGCCGCGAGCCTCAGGGCCTCAACCTTCTTGGGCTCCACTCTGTTATAGGCGTCGTTGATCTCTTCCCGGGACACCCTAATGTCTTTGAGCGTGAGGGCCACCCGATCGAACTTCTCTGTATACTCGAGCACTGCCGGGTCTCCCTCCTTGCGCACGCGCTCCACGACTTCCTTCACTATGGCGGCCACCTCTTCTGTGGCGGTCTCGCCGCGGCTCATGATGCGCCTAAGCTCTGTAGCAATGTCCTGCTGCCTCGAATCTATGATCTTCATCAAAACCTCACACCCTCTTTATATCCGCTCCCAGTGCAGAGAGCTTCCGCTCTATATGCTCATAACCTCGGTCGAGATGATATATACGAGACACCACAGTCTCGCCCTCGGCGGCCAGACCCGCGAGTATGAGCGAGGCGCTCGCTCTCAGGTCCGTCGCCATCACAGGGGCTCCGGAGAGGCCTTCCACGCCTTTCACCACGGCGCTCCTGCCCTCGGTCTGGATGTCCGCCCCCAACCTCCTGAGCTCCGCAACATGCGTGAAACGGTTCTCAAATATCGTTTCATGGATGACGCTCGTGCCGTCTGCAACAGCCATGAGGCTCATGAACTGGGCCTGCATGTCGGTCGGAAAACCTGGATAGGGGAGGGTTTTGATGTTGACCGCCTTTATCCGATTCCCGCCGGAGACCCGTATTACATCACCTTCCGCCTTTATATCAGCTCCGGCCTCTTGGAGCTTGGAAAGCACAGCATCCAGATGGGCAGGAACGCAGTTTCTGACGGCCACCCTGCCTCCGGTGATCGCCGCTGCAATGACAAAGGTGCCTGCCTCTATCCTGTCGGGCATTACAGAGTAGTCCATCGGCGAGAGCTCATTTACTCCTCGTATCTTTATAATGTCGGTGCCGGCGCCTTCGATCTTGGCGCCCATGCGGTTGAGCGCATTCGCAAGGTCGACCACCTCGGGCTCGCGTGCGGCATTCTCGAGGATGGTCTCGCCCTCTGCGAGGACCGCCGCCATCATCAGATTCTCCGTGCCTGTCACTGTGACCGTGTCGAAGTAGATATGGCTTCCCCTGAGCCTGTTTGCCTTTGCGATTACGTAGCCGTGCTCTATCTCTATGTCCGCGCCCATCTTCTCGAGACCCATGAGGTGCAGGTTTATGGGCCTCGCACCGATGGCGCAACCGCCTGGGAGCGACACACGCGCCCTTCCGGTCCTTGCAACAAGCGGACCGAGTACGAGCACAGACGCCCTCATCGTTCTTACAAGGTCATAGGGGGCCTCGGGATTCGAAAGCCCTGAGGCGTCGAGGCTCACCACATTCCCGCTCATGGAAAAAGACACGCCCATATTGCCGAGGATCATGCCTAAGGTCTTCACGTCAGCGAGGTCAGGTACATTGAATATCTTGTGCCTGCCGCTGCAGAGCAGCCCGGCGGTGATGATGGGCAGGGCGGCGTTCTTTGCGCCGCTTATATATACCTCGCCCTCGAGCCTTCTGCCGCCTCTTATTACAATGGTCTTCATAAGATAGTGCACAACGCATAGAGCATGGCGCAAGGGGTTTAAGCTCTGCTCTCTGCGCTTTGAGCCCTGCGTAATTAACGTTTCTTCGCCACGATCACCCGTTCGATCCCTGCGAGGTCTTTCAGGACCTTCGGGCAGTCGAATACTCCAGTTCGGCCCAGCATCTGAGTCAGCGCTTCCGCCTGACACAGGCCCATCTCCATGACAAGCAGGCCGCCGCCCTTCAGAAAATCCGGCGCGGCCTCTATGATCCTTTGCTGTATCTCGGTTCCCTTTGGTCCTGCAGCGAGGGCCTGCCGGGGTTCATAGTCCCTGACCTCCGGCTGAAGGCCTGCTATATCGCCTTCCGAAATATAAGGCGGATTGGATGCCACCACATCCACCATGCCCTTTATCGAGAGCTCGGCGAGCGGCCCGAACAGGTCTCCCTCCATAAATCTTATGCTTCCAGATACGCCGTGCCTTCGGCTGTTCTCTATGGCGGTCTCGAGCGCCATTGGAGATATATCCGTTGCAAATACACGGGCGCCTTTATGCTCCTTGGCGATGCTTACCGCAATGCAGCCCGAGCCAGTGCATAAATCTATCACGATGGGGGCCGCCTTATCTTTGATTGCTTCGAGCACCGTCTCTACGACGAGCTCTGTCTCAGGCCTTGGAATGAGCACATCCCTTGTCACCGCGAAATCGAGCCCCCAGAACTCCTGGCTGCCGATTATATACTGAAGGGGCTCCCGCGATGCCCTGCGCGAGACAGCGGCCTTGAATGCCCTTATGCCGTCCTCATCCATGTCATCATCGCGGTGGGCGATGACCCACGCCCTGTCTCTGCCCAATATATGCCTGAGCAGAAGCTCGGCATCGAAGGCAGGCGCGGGCACGCCCGCATCTGCCAGCCTTCGGGCTGCGCTGCCTATGGCTTCGGAGATCTTCACTATATCTTATAGATTCTTGAGCCTCTCTGCGTTGTCATGCGCAGTCAGGGCGTCGATGAACTCGTCTAAGTCCCCGTCCATAACGGCATCAATGCGATATACGGACATGCCTATGCGATGGTCCGTCACCCTGCTCTGCGGGAAATTGTAGGTACGTATCTTTTCGCTCCTCTCGCCGGTGCCTACCTGCGATTTCCGCTCCTGGGCTAGCTCCGCCTCTTTCTTCTGGCGCTCCTTCTCCAGCAGCCTGGACTTGAGTATCTTCATGGCCTTTTCTCTGTTCTTGAGCTGAGACCTCTCGTCCTGGCAGGCTACCACCTCTCCTGTGGGGATATGGGTTATCCTGACAGCAGAATATGTGGTGTTCACGCTCTGGCCGCCGGGGCCTGATGAGCAGTACGTGTCTATCCTCAGGTCCTTGGGATCGATCTGGATATCGACGTCCTCCGCCTCTGGCAGCACCGCGACAGTGGCAGTGGAGGTATGTATCCTTCCGCTTGCCTCCGTCGCAGGCACGCGCTGCACCCTGTGCACGCCGCTTTCGTATTTGAGCCTGCTGTATACGCCCTTGCCCTGTATCTGCGCGATCACCTCTTTCACGCCGCCCACTCCGGTTGTGGTCATATCAAGGACGGTCACCTTCCAGCGCCTCTTTTCTGCATAGCGCGAATACATTCGGAACAGCTCCGCAGCGAAGAGGCCTGCCTCGTCCCCGCCCGCGCCCGCGCGTATCTCGAGGAATATGTTCTTTTCGTCCCTGGGATCCTTCGGAACGAGCATCAGCCTCAGTTCCTGCTCCATCCGCTCGAGCCTCGGCTGCAGCTCCTTGAGCTCCGCCTCCGCCATGTCCTTAAGCTCGGGGTCGGCGGCCTTGTCTCTGATGATCTCCTCCGCATCCTCTATCTGCTTCAATACCCCCAGATAGGCGCGATAGTGGAGCACCACGTCCTCGATCTCAGCCCGCTCCTTCGAGAGCCTCTGGTACTTCTGATGATCAGAGGCGACTGTAGGGTCTTCGAGCTGCCGGGAGAGTTCATCGTATTTTTCAGCGACTGCGTCTAATTTTTTAAGCATAGTCAAAGCATATCGTTAGCGTAAAAGAGAATATCCGCGGACCGCTCCGCTTCTCCGTTGCGGTCGACGGGTATTTGTACGGTTCCTTGTGGGACACGGGGTTTAAGAGTCATGACAATATTCCGAGAAATCTGAATAAAAAACCCCGCCTCAGCGGGGTTCCAGGGCCAGGGCCTCGGTAAGCGCCTTCAGCGCTATTTCTATCTGATCATCCGAGGGCTCCTTGGTAGTGAGCCGCTGCAGCCAGAGGCCCGGGAGAATGAGGGCCTCGAACAACGGCCGTCCCCGCTTTCTCGCCGACAGCTTTATGAATTCATACGACAGGCCGGCTATCACAGGCAGCAACATTAGCCGCGACAGCCCCTTCGCCCACAAGGGCCATTCCGCCGGTATAAATGAAAAAACGGCTATGGACAGGACGATGACGACGAGCAGAAAACTGGTGCCGCAGCGAGGATGAATCTTCGGGAACCTCCGGGCATTCTCTACAGTGAGCTCAACGCCCGCTTCCCATGCCGCTATGGCCTTGTGCTCCGCTCCGTGATACTCGAAGACCCTTCTGATGTCTTTCATAAACGAAATCGCCGAGACATAGCCGAGAAATATCCCTATCCTAAATGCTCCGTCCGTCAGATTGAAGGCCAGGCTGTTTGCAGCCATGTGTTCGTATCTCGCGCCGAGAAGGTTCGTGAGCAGGAGCGGAACAACCAGAAAGAGTCCAATGCCGAGGCCGACGGCTAAAAGCAGCGTCCCCGCCATTGCAAGCGGCCCAATCTCCTCCTTTTTTCCGTTCTGGGACTCGAACGCTTCGTTGGCAGAGAAGTTGAGCGCCCTGATCCCCAGCCACATGGCCTCGAACAGGACCACAGTGCCACGAACGAACTTCATCTTGAGCAGAGGGTAGCGCTCTCCAATCGGCCGAAGCCCCTCTTTTAAAAGCGCTATCTCTCCGTCGGGTCTGCCGCCGCGCCTCACAGCGACCGTAAAACTGTGGGGAGAGCGCATCATCACGCCCTCGAGCACAGCCTGACCGCCTATGTCCAACCGTCCAGCCAAAATGCAGATCTCCGCTCATGCGGCAAACAGCAGACGCAGGTTTCGCTCTTGCGCCGCCTGCCTCTCGAAGCTATGCCTTTTTGTACTTCTTCTTGAATTTGTCGATACGGCCCTCGGTGTCGATGAGCTTCTGCTTGCCTGTGAAAAACGGATGACAGGCGGAGCATATGTCGAGCCTGATGGTCTCCTTGGTGGACCGCGTCTGGAACGTCTCGCCGCAGGCGCAGGCGACAGTGGCGATCTTATACTCCGGATGGGTTCCCTGTTTCATGATTTCCTCCTAAAATAAAAACCACAGATAATACCTGCTTATCCGTGGTCGCGCAGTCGAGGCATAAATATTATACTAACTTCTCCAAAAATACAAGCGGAAAAATCAGGAAATCGGCAGCGCCCATTCCATATAAATAATTAGGACGGGCGCATCACCTGTTCATGGAGTCGAGAAATTCCCGATTGGTCTTGGTCTGTTTGAGCTTTTCGAGCAGGAACTCCATGCTCTCGACCGTGGAAAGGGGGTTCAGTACCTTTCTGAGCACCCACATGCGGTTCAGGTCGTCCTTGTCCACGAGTAGCTCTTCCTTGCGGGTGCCGGATGCATTTATGTCTATGGCAGGGAAGACCCTCTTGTCTACCAGCTTCCTGTCTAAATGGAGCTCCATGTTGCCAGTGCCCTTGAATTCTTCGAATATGACGTCGTCCATGCGGCTTCCGGTGTCGATAAGGGCGGTAGCGAGGATCGTGAGGCTTCCTCCGCCTTCGATGTTCCTGGCGGCGCCGAAGAACCTCTTGGGCCTCTGAAGCGCGTTTGCATCGAGACCTCCAGACAGGACCTTGCCCGAGGCTGGGATGATGGCGTTATGCGCCCTTGCAAGACGGGTGATGCTGTCAAGCAAAATTACGACGTCCTTCTTATGCTCGACGAGCCTCTTGGCCCGCTCAATGACCATGTCCGCGACCTGAACGTGTCTCTGCGGCGGCTCGTCAAATGTGGAGCTTATGATCTCGGCCTTTACCTGGCGCTGCCAGTCGGTCACCTCTTCAGGCCTTTCGTCTATGAGCAGCACTATCAGCTTTATCTCGGCGTGGTTCTTCAATATGGCTTTTGCGATGGCCTGGAGCAACATGGTCTTTCCAGTTCTGGGCGGGGCAACGATCATGCCTCGCTGACCCTTGCCTATGGGGGTGATAAGATCCATAGCCCTGGTGGTGTAGTCCGTCGGCGAGTGCTCGAGCTTTATCTTTTCTACCGGGTAATAGGGGATCAAGTTGTCAAAGAGTATCTTGGTGCGGGATATTTCCGGGTCTTCGTAGTTGATGGCATCCACTTTCAAGAGGGCGAAGTATCTCTCCCCCTCCTTGGGCGGCCTGATCTGGCCAGAGACATTGTCTCCGGTCCTGAGATTGAAGCGCCTTATCTGGGACGGGGATACGTATATATCGTCAGGCCCAGGCAGGTAGTTGTAATCCGGCGCCCTGAGGAATCCGAAGCCGTCCGGGAGAATCTCGAGGACCCCCTCTCCGAAGATCATTCCGTTCTTCTCGGTTTGGGCATTGAGTATCGCGAAGATGAGCTCCTGCTTGCGCATGCCCGTAGCGCCCTCTACATTGAGCTCATGTGCCATTTCCGTGAGCTCTGCGATGCTTTTCCCTTTCAGTTCAGTAAGGTTCATTATATTGCTCCTCTGTGTGTGTTTCCATGTGAGGAAACAGCGCGGCTTTAAAGCTGGGTCTTGCTCCCTTTGGCTTCTGAGATATGAATAGCGATGCGGTTGTCGTGCGTGGAGATCATTTGTGAGGTCAGGGCCCCCTATGAAAGGGGAGACATCCCATATAAAAAATATATCATCTTACAAACGGATGAGCGTGCCTTCCAATGCGAAGTTGTTATGATTTGCGCCTGTCATCAACCTTAGTATTGCAGGATTTGGAATATCCGGGGTTTGTTGTTCAGGACTGTTCGTTTTTAACAACCAAACTATACCTTAGAAAACCAGGTTTGTCAATAAATTTGTTTTGGATGTTGCGAACGGCCTGGATTTATGCTAACTTTATAAATCAAGTGTCGTAACTTATCGAAAATCATGGTGTTATAGATGCCACAGTATAGATACAAGGCCAGGGACAAAGACGGTACCGTTCATATCGGGGTTCTGGAGGCGGGCAAAAGGGATATAGTTGCAGACCATCTCGCTTCAGCAGGGCTGATACCGGTGCAGATAGACGAGCAGACATCGAGTGCCATGGACTGGACAGGGCTGGGCCTGGGCCTGCGCAGGGTGTCGTCGGAAGATATCATCATATTCAGCAGGCAGCTTGCCACTCTCCTCGGCGCCGGCATACCTCTTTTGCAGGGCCTTGCCGCCATAGAGCTCCAGGCTGAAAACCCCAAGCTGAAGAGGATAATCATCGTAATAAGGCGGGACATAGAAGCGGGGAAGGCGTTTTCAGAAGCCCTTGCCAGGCATCCTGCTGTGTTCAGCAACATGTATGTCAGCATGATCCGTGCAGGCGAGACAGCCGGTATCCTCGATGAGATACTGGAGAGGCTCGCGGTCCTCGCGGAACATGAGGCGGATATGAGATCGCGCGTCAAGACCGCAATGAGATATCCGTTGATAGTCGTTGTGGCTATATGCCTGGCCTTCGCCTTTCTCGTGAGCTTCGTCATACCGAGGTTTGCGGCCATATTCTCCAAATTCAAGACAGAGCTTCCGCTCCCGACGCGGATACTCATCGGCATAAACAACGCCGTGCATAACTATTGGCATATCATCCTTGTCGCTGTAATCGTCGTTACAGCTGGGGTCGTCTGGTATCTCAAGACACCTGAGGGAAGGTGGCAGTGGGATGGGCTCAAGCTCAAGCTGCCTGTCTTTGGCACGCTCTTCCAGAAGGTGGCCCTCTCCAGGTTCGCCCGTATATTCTCAGCGATGCAGAAAAGCGGCATATCGATGATGCTCACCCTCGATATAGTAGCGGAGACAGTGGGCAATGTCGTGATTTCCAAGGCAGTCACCTTGATGAAAGAGGCGCTCAGGGAAGGAAAGGGACTTGTAAAGCCCATGGAGGCCTCTGGTCTGTTTCCGCCGCTTGTGATCCAGATGATGGCTGTTGGCGAGGAGACCGGCAACATCGATACCATGCTCGAGAAGGTGTCCGACTACTATGACAGAGATGTGGATTATACCCTGCGCAACCTCTCGACTATGATAGAGCCCATACTCCTACTCTTCATAGGCGGCATGGTGCTCCTGTTGGCGCTCGGCATATTCCTGCCCATGTGGGACATGATAAGGCTGTTCAGGAGATAAGCAAGCGAGGCGGGTTTGAACAAATATTTTTTTATTTGACAACTTATTATTTTATGATATGTTTGCTAATATAACAAGTGGCAGGCCTGCGATTATAGTGGCAGTTCTGCCGGCAGGCGGGAGAAGGAGCCCATCCCCGCTCTGTAACATATTGATTATTCGGGATATCTACGGAGGTGGGGCGGACGGCATGGCGCGCACCATAGCCAAAGCGAGTGGATTCACCGCCCTTGATGCGGCCATAACACTCTGCCTCATCGGCATCCTGATGGGTGTGGTAATCCCGAGGTACGAGAGGGTGGCAAAGGCGGCCAGGGAGACGGCCCTCCGGACGGAGCTCACCAATATACGGACGGGCATAAAGCTATTCCGGCTTCTAAACAGACGGAATCCTGTGAGTCTCAAAGAGATGGTGGAGAGAAATGTCATATTGCCGGGCCGTATAGGAGGTGATCCATTTACAAGCTCTATTTATGAGCAAAAATACCTGATGCACAATGCAGTAGATGAAGAGGGGAATATACTCGACTCATTCGGCAACAAGTTTGAATACGATCCTAAAACAGGGGGGGTGAGAACAACGACAGAGGGCTATGAAGCATGGTAGGGGGCGAGGCTGGTCTATAGACCGGCCGGATTCAACTTGATACCTAAGAAACAGCATCTGCTATCTAAAACAAAAAGGAGGAAATTATGTTGAGAAATCAGAAGGGCTTTACTCTCATAGAGCTGGTCATGATCATCGTGATCATAGGCATACTTGCTGCGGTGGCCATACCCAAGTATATAGACCTTCAAACTGAGGCCAGGACAGCGTCCTGCCAGGGTGCCAGAGGCGCTATTATGTCTAGCGCTGCGATGCTGATGGCACAGTCGCCGCGCGGACCTAAGACTGTATCTGTGGTGATTAGTAATACAGCGGCGAGCGGTATCGTCTTTACGCGCGTTGCAGGGCCGCCTGATGTTATCGACATTGACCTCGACGAAAATGGCGATGGTACAGGTGATTACGATTGCGGGGCTGATGTCGATCTCGTGACGCCTGGATTGGCTACGAATGGTTAAGCGGTATTCAAAGGCTTATGTCTCTGCATTGAATCCGCTCAGAGGCGGGTGGGGGAATCTCGCCTGCCTTTTTTGTTTGGTAGCGTGATGAATCGCAAGGGCTTTACACTCATCGAGCTTGTCGTCATACTCGTGCTCTTGGGCATCATCGCGGCCTTTGTTGCTCCCAGGCTTGGCGGCGTCACGGACTCCAAAGCGGCTGCATTCGCCGACAAGCTCAGGGCGGACATTCGCTACGCCCAGGCGCTTGCGATGTCGGAAGGCAGAAGGTACAGGGTCTATGTGAATACCTCGCCTGCGCCGAATCCGGGCTATGCAGTGGTGAACGATGCGAACGGCAACGGCACGTGGGGAGAGGCAGGTGAGGCCGCCGTGGATCCGGCAGGCGGGGGCAATCTTAGCGTGACGCTGAACTCGGGGGAGTTCACGGGTATTACGGTCAGCACGCCTGCGGGCGGCTATATAGAATTCAACTCCCTCGGCGCGCCGACAGCGGGCGGCGTGACTCTTACGGTTTACGGAGATGCCGTGGCAGCGGGCACAGTAACCATTGCCGACCAGACAGGAGCGGTGAATTGAAAAAGGGGATGAGACGGCGAGTGCCGAAGGGGATGGCGGAAGGCGATGAGTAGGCAAAAGGGCTTCACGCTGATAGAGACCATAATAACGCTTGTGGTCCTCTCGATTGCAGCCGTAGGCGTGCTGTCTGTTTTCAGCTCTGGCATGAAAGGAAGCACTGATCCTCTTCTGCTTAGCCAGGGCCTGCATTTGGCCCAAGAGAAGATGGAGGAGACGAAGGTCCTGCAGAGGGCCGGAGGGTTTCCTGCTGTAGTTGCGGGCAGCGGAACGTTCCCTGCGCCCTTCAATGCGTACTCCTGGGTCTGTGCCGTGGACTGTGTTGACGCGGCACTGAATCCTGCGCCCTGCACCGAGTACAAGCGTGTGACGGTAACGGTATCGTGGAATAGCGGCGCCGAATCGCTCAGCCTCGTGACGCTCATAACCAATTATTGACCGCCACAGGTCATACATAGAAGCGGTATGCTGACAGCCGGTATGAAAGAACATAGGGGGTTCACGCTCATAGAGGTCATCATGGTAATCGTCATCGTCGGGATTATCGCCGGCCTTGCCGCCATGATAATATCACATGGTGTGCGGGCGTATTCCGACGAGGCCGCAAGAAGCGATGTGCACTATCAGGCCAGGCTCGCTATGGAACGTATGGTGCGCGAGATCAGGATGATACGGAGCCGTACTGATATTGCTGCTATGACGACCACGAATCTTGTGTTCACGGACGTTTATGGGAATACGGTAGGGTTCGATTATACGGCACCGCCTGCGCTCAGGCGTTGGGACGGCGCAGCATTTAATAATCTGGCCTCTTCCATAATATCATTCGCTTTCAATTACTATCAGCAGGATCTCGCGACCCCGGCCACGGGGTCGGCGGATGTCATGCTCATAGAAATTACGATGAGGGTCCAGCAAGGAGCAGAAGCACTGGATATGCGGACAAGGGTGTTTCCGAGGAGCCTTTGAATGGCGGCGAGAGCGAAAAAAGACGCGGCACTCAGGGCATGGAAGTGGAAAATCCAGCAAGGCACTTCGATCATCGCGGCGCTTTTCATCATAGTGATTCTTGCCTTCATGGGCCTTATGTTCGTCACCCTCATGGGGACCGGCGGCCTGTCCGCAGTCGATGACCTCCAGGCCGCGCAGGCCTTGTATGTGGCGGAGGGAGGAATCCAGTATGCCCTGGAGAACGGCGTATATTGCACGTACAATTACGGTCCGACTAATATAGATCCGTCTGCGCCCGGGAGCGGGAGCTTCACTGTAATAACGACGTCGGCTTCACCATGTATTATCGAGTCGACCGGTACGGTCGGAAGCGCCAGCAGGACGGTAAGGGTGGAGGTAAGCGGCGGGACCCTGCTTAATGAATTGTTTCCTGCCGGATCAATACCTTCCGATGCTGTTCCAGGAAACGACTGTGATGTCAATCCTGCTCTGCCCTGGTGCTTCGACTATCAATTCAGCGAGGGCTCGAGCCGATATCATACAGACACGGCGACCCCGGATGGCACAGGCTCCTTGCTTGCTCAGACTACCGTTGGCAGGAGAGATCGTCTCCGCGGCTATCGTCAGTGGACGTTCGCAACGCCCGTAACAGCCGGCACCACAATAGCGCTACAGATGCAGTACAAGAAATTCTATAGGGCTGCGATCCCTAGGTCGCAGGCGTTCCAGATTCAACTGGTTTACAGCACAGGAACGACAGTAACTCCTGGTGGTTGGGGAGATGCAACACGATCAAATGCGAACACCTGGACACTGCTTGCGCCTCCCGCCTTCACAGTGCCTGTAGGTAGCACTGTCACTGCTGTGCGCATCTACTTTGACCTAAGAAATAGGAACGATCGCGCTGCACAGACGCAAATATGGTTCGACGAAGTGCGGCTTACCAGGCCGGGCGGTGCGACAATCCTGGGCTGGCAAGAGGTGGTGCAATGACGAGTCTTATAGGGGAATGCAATTGGTCTCGCATTGAAGGAATTCCCCGTTCTCCGCTTGCCGTCCAATATCTTGTGTCCTGCGCTTTCCTGCGTACTATCTTTCGGGGCGAGGCGGGCTCTTTTTTTCTGTAAAACTAAAATCAACTTGACAAAACCTGGAGCTGATGCTTTCATTACAACCAAGAACTATAGAAAAATAAACCCGAACCTGGATTCCATCTCGGCTCATCCGAATACCGCCCGGCTCTCTTTTCCCGCGGGAGGGCGGCGCGGGGCATCTGAATACATTTGCGCAGGGGAGATGGCTGGTATGAAGACCTCCGAAATTATAAGCAAGATCGATATCCCGCGGCACAAGCTTTACTACCTCGAGCAGAAGGGATATGTGAAGCCCAGGCGGCTCCCCATGGGAGACTTGGAGGCCAGAGAGTTCAGCAAGCAGGACTTCGAGAAGGTGAGGCTCATTTGGAAGTATCTCAAAAAGGGGTACAAACATAAGGCGGCATATCAAATGGCAATGGAGGAGATGAAGGCGGGGGATAAATAGATGCGCCATATCTTCAAGATCAGAACGGTTGAAGCGTTTGAATCGGAATCCAAGAAGCCGGGCTGAAAATTTTTTATCATGGGTATATTCGGAAAGATAATAACAGGAATAGACATAGGATCGAGTGCCGTGAAGATCGCCTGCATATCCCCTGGCAGGAGGCCGAGGCTCGTATATGCAGGCATCGCCGAGGCCCCTCTGGACCAGGCGGAGCAAAGGAGCATCGCCTCGGATATCAGGTATCTCTTATCTGATAAGAAGGCCTCGGCCAAGAAGGTCGTTGCGCTGCTTTCCAGCCCCCATCTTACTATACGCTTTCTCACCCTGCCTAAGATGCCCAAGAATGAGCTCAAAGAGGCTGTACGCTGGGAGGCGAAACGCCATATATCATATCCGATTGAAACCGCACAGATCGAGCATCTCATTCTGGAGGAAAGGAAAGAGGGCGGCGTGGAAAAGTACGACTTGCTCATGGTCGCTGCAGAACGCGGAACAGTGATAGAGCATCTCGTGCCCTTCAATGAAGCGGGAGTGAGGGTCTCTGCGGTTGATGCGAACCCTCTGGCGCTGAGGAATATATGTCTTCACCGAAACAGCCGGGACGATGCAAATACCATGGTGCTGGACATGGGTGCGGCTAAGACAGAGATAAACATCTTCAAAAAAGGCGGACTGAGGTTCAGCAGGTGGCTCGAGACAGGCGGGCTTGATATGACGAAGGCGATCTCCACTGAGCTCGGCATAGACCTCAAGGATGCGGAATCCGCTAAGAGAAAGATGGACATCCTGACCTCTGCAGATTCGGATCCGATTGTCGGTGCAGTCAAGACAAGGCTCGACTCCCTTCTCATGGAGATACGGAGGTCAATGGAATACTATAGGACGACATTCCGAGAGAAGGCCGTGGAGAGAGCCGTTCTTACCGGCGGCGTCTCGCTCATGAACGGGATCAGGGACTACTTTTCTGCCCAGCTCGGCATGCCGGTGGAGATAGACAATCCATTCGAGATGCTTCTGTGCAGAGAGGCCGTCCTGCGCGATCTCGCAGCTTCTGCGCCGAGGTTTTCATCCGCAATCGGGCTTGCATTGAGAAGGGTATGAGATGAAAAGGTCATCCGAATATATAAATCTCCTGCCGATGGAGGATAAGAGGCGCGGCAGAGGGCCGGGGAAGGGTCTCCTCCTGCCTGCGGCCTTCGTCATTGGTTGGGGTGGTCTGTTCGGCTGGCAGATGAAGCTGTCTATGGATTATAAGGCCAGGCTGCAGTCTCTCGAACTCAAGCGTCAGGCGCTTTTGCAGGAGCTCTCGGTTATTCACAAAGATCTCGGGCTTGCTGCGCCCACAGGCGCGAATCCGGAAAAGACCGCCATCATACACAACCTCTTGGGAGAGAGGGTGCGTTGGTCAGAGGTGTTCAAACAGTTTTCGCGCATCGTGCCGAAGGGGCTCTGGTTTGACAATCTCGAAGGCAGCGCTGCGGAGCGGGCCGAGATAAAGATAAAGGGCGGGGCATTCAATTATCTCTCGATCGCCGAGTTCATGCTTGCGATGGAGAAGTCCGGCTACTTCGATAAGCCCCAGCTCATCTATGCGCAGAAGAATATTGTGCAGGGTCAGGATGTGGTCGGCTTTGAGATACAGTGCGGTATAAAAAAGGGACAGGGGACGAGATGATGCCGCTCGACACGAACCGCCTAATCCGCTTCTGGCGCGGGCTTTCAAAGAGGGAGAGGCTCCTCATCTCTATCGCCTTGACGGCTGTTCTGTCCTGGCTCGTATATCAATATCCATATACAATGCAGGAGCGCCAGGTGAAGCTTCTCAAGGCGAAGGCGGATGCAGCGGAGAAGAACATACTCGAGCTCACGGCCCAGATCGCGGAGCTGAAGCTCAAGGCGGAGCGGATCAGGTCGGGCGAAGAGATGCAGGGTGTTGCAGGATGGGACCTGGTGGATCAAAGAGGAGTGGTGCTCTTTCTCCAGGACGTCTCGGCGGAGGCCAGAAGGCTCGGGGTGAACCTTGTCGCCGTTCATCCTTCCAGGGAGGTCGAGAAGGAAAAATACAAAGAGGTCTCCATGAACCTCGACCTCAAAGGTCGCTACCGCGAGCTTTCGGAATACTTCAAACGTCTCGAGAGCCTCTCGCGGGTGGTGAATGTGAGAAAGATAAGGGTCGAGGCATGCCCAGACGCCTCCTCGGTATGCGCGGTCCAGCTCGAGGCGGTCACTTATGTGGAGAAATAAGATGCTTGGCATGAAGAGGCTGACAGTCGCATTCATATTGTCCGCGCTGATATTTCCTCTCGTCGCCCCGGCGAAGGAGAAGGAGGAAGAGAAGGATCCCTTCTATCCGTCGGGCGACAGGCCTGCTGTGCAGTCGGCTGCGCCTGATCAGGACTGGGGCAGGGACCCATTCGCGAATCCACTGGCCGGCAGAACGCAGGCCGGGAAGGCGTCTGCCAGCGGTACGGGATCCGTCGGGCTCACAGGGATCATATACAGCAAAAAGGCAAGGGTTGCGATTATAGGCGGTGAGGTTGTGAGGGAAGGCTCTATGGTTTTGGGAAAGAAGCTCGTGGATATTCGGCGGAAGAGCATCGTCTTGATGGACGATTCCGGAAGATACGAGGAGATATTTATCGAGGACTTCGCTATAGGCAGATGACGAGGCGGCGGAAACGACCGGCACCCCTCGGGGAGGACATATATGGTCTCATGCGATAAAATGCGGAAAATATCCTTTGCAGCTCTTATGCTGTTAATAATCTCTTCGGCCCCTGCGTCGGCGGAGAAAATAGATATTCAGAAGAACCGGCTCCAGTTCTCGATGGAGTTCCGCGACGCGGAGATAAAGGATGTGCTCCGGGCATTGGGCCAGGCCGCTGGGCTCAACATGATAATAGGAGACACGGTCTCAGGCCAGGTCACACTCAGCCTCAAGGATGTGGATCTTTTGGATGCCTTCGAGGCGATACTTAAGACAAAGGGACTGACATATGTGCGCGAGGGCAATATACTTCGTGTCGTATCGCTTGCGGAGGCGCGGGACGAGGACATGGAAACCAGGGTCTTCCCCCTGGGATATGCAAGCGGCAAGGATGTGTTGGCGGTGGTCGAGAGGCTCAAGAGCGACAAGGCCAAGGTATCAGCAGACATGCGCATGAACGCCCTTGTCGTAAAGGATCTTTCGCTCAATATAGATCGCATGGAGCGTCTGCTCAAGGACCTCGACATGCGCACGCCCCAGGTCCTGATCGAGGCGAAGATAGTAGAGGTCTCGAGCAATTATGCGCGCGAGTTGGGGGTCCAGTGGGGCGGTAAATACACCGGGAGCAGCAGCAGGGGATTTGAAATCTCGGGCGGACGTACCGGAATTAGCGGCAGCAGCACGAGTACAGGACTACCTCCGGTCGGCAGCACCACTTTCTATCCGTCCGTCGGCGACATAGGCGCAAGCGGCAATGCCTATGCAGTGAACCTCCCTGCTGCCGTGGGCCCGGGCGCCGGAGGGGTCATAGGCATGACATACGGCACGCTCGGCGGGAAGCTCTCTCTTGACTTTCAACTTTCGGCGATGGTCTCTACAGGCAAGGGTAAGATCCTCTCCAGTCCCAAGGTTATGACCATGAACAACAAGGAGGCCAAGATATCGAGCGGCGTGGACATCCCGGTCCGCGTTCTCACGACCACTACCACAGGTACGACTGCGGAGATAAAGACCATCTCGGCGAGCCTCTCCCTTTCAACCACGCCGACCATCACATCAGACAACAGAGTCGCCCTGAATATAAAGGTGGAGAAATCCGAGCCGGATTTTACCAGGCAGGTGGACAATATCCCTACGATTACGAAAAGGAATGCAAATGCGGAGCTTGTAGTGGACGACGGAGAGACGATAGTGCTCGGAGGCATATACACCAAGAGTGAAGGGCAGTCTGAGGCGGGCATTCCGCTCCTTTCGAAGATTCCGATTTTGGGCTGGCTGTTCAAGAAGAAGAGCGTCTATGACAACCAGACCGAGCTGCTCATCTTCATTACTCCCACAATCGTCAGAGAGAAATAAAAGGCCGCGCCCTCTCCAAACGCGGCCCTGGACTACGAACGTGGCTGACGCTACTTCTTGACCCGGTGCGGGTCGGTCGAGCTCACATGGCAGTTGCCGCAGACATCCCCCATGTTGACATTGGTGGGTTTGTTAGAATGGCACTTCTCGCAGATCATCGAGACCGACAGGCTAATTAGGAAAGAGAATGTTGCAGGATAGCATTGAAGATCGCGGTGAACATTTCGATAAATACATAAGGGCAGCCATATACACCATACAAAACCGCCTCAAAGAGCACATAAAACAGGTGTATCGGAAACAATGTTTATTTTTGAGTCTTGACTTTTGACTTTTCTATGATAAAATTTTCGTCATCTGTAATGCAGAATGTTTGGGGGAGAGGATCTGATGAAAAAATCGGTACTTATCTGCTTTTTAACTACCATATTGATAAGTGCATCGTTCGGTGCGTGGGGCTATGAAAGATGGTGGAACTTCTATGAAGCAGGGGTGTCGTATTCCAAAAAGGGGCAGTGGCGGGAGGCTGCTGAGGCATTCCGTATGGCCCTCAACCAAGACTCCGTGGATCGTTCCAAGGCCCGAACCTACGGTATGCACTTCATAGAATATTATCCCCATCGGAGACTGGGCATCGCGTATTTCAACCTCAAAGACTGGGACAAGTCGATTGCAGAGCTCTCCCTCTCGCTCTCGCAGGTGGACGATGCTGAGGCGCGCAGACTTCTGGCAGAGGCCAGACAGATGCGTGCGCTTGCGGTCTCGAAAGACTTTTCCCCGCCCCGGATCACGCTGGACACACCTCCTGACGGCTCGTATATCAATACACTCTCAGCCGTCATAAGCGGGACCGTAAGCGATGACCTCTATGTGGCTACAGTCTCCATAAATGGAAGGCCCGCCTCCATCACCCCGGGCAGAGAGACGGCCTTTTCATACGCCGCAAGACTTGTTTCCGGGAAGAACACCTTCACAATCGAGGCGCACGACGGCTCGGAAAAGATATCCAAAAAAACGCTTATATTGATCTGCGATCCGGAGCCGCCCCTTATAACGACCAATCTGCCTGCAAGCGGACTTGTAGTGACATCGCCTTCGCTCGAGCTCCGAGGTGTGATCACGGATAATCTATCGCTAGAGTCCGTCTCCGTCAACGGCGAGAAGGTATCCGGACGCGGCTCGAAGATTGCAATCAACAAGACCGTGGCGCTCGTCGAAGGAGATAACAAGATAACGATCGAAGGCAGGGACTCTGCAGGCAATCTCTCCGTCGGAACCATCACGGTGCGGCTCGATACGCAGGCCCCGGAGATATCGGTCGCGTCTCCTGAAAAAGGGATGGTCACTACATCCAGAGAGGTCAAGGTCAAGGCCACTGTCCGTGATTCCCGCGGCATATCCGCGATCACCATAAACGGCATGCCCATCGAGCTTTCCGGGCGGCAGGTAGAGGCCATCAGTCGAACCATAGCGCTCAAACCTGGAGAGACGGCCGTTATCATAAAGGCGAAAAATGCCTTAGGCAATGAGTCCGAAGAGATCATACCGATAGGCATAGACACTGATGGTCCTGCTGTTTCGCTTTCGGAATTCCCCGACAACATGATCATATATAACGTCGATGCCTTTGCATTCCGTGGGACGGCGTCGGATCCAAGCGGCGTCGCGCAGGTCTCTATCAACCACTCCAGGCTTCCCATCTCGCCCGGCACGCAGGTGATGTTCAGCTACTCCATCCCCCTGCAGGAAGGTGAGAATCACGTAGAGATTGGCGCAATCGACAAATATGGCAACGAGAGAGTCATAAAAAAGGTCATACGACGCGAGACGAAGGACATAAAGAAGATCGGAGCCAGGCTGGCCGTGGCAGTTGTGCAGTTCGAACGCAAGGGCGCTGCACACGACTGGAACATAGAGCAGGCGCTTACAGAGGCACTACTCGGGGTGGGGCGCTTCAAGGTAGTGGAAAAGATGAAGATTGACGAGATACTCAAGGAGCAGGCCTTCGGTGCGAGCGGCGCGGTCGACCAGGCCTCTGCGGCCAGGATCGGGCGCTTGAGCGGAGCCGACGCCATTATGATCGGCAGCATGAACAGCACCGGCGACCACATAGAGATAGACGTGAGACTGGTCGATTCGGAAGGCGGGGCTGTCATCACCGCACATAGTGTCTATGGAGAAGGGGCGAGACCGGAAAGCAGACGACGCATGGTAGAGGAGCTGGCGCAGAAGCTCAGGACCGATTTTCCGCTGGTGGACGGTATGGTGGTTCAAGTGGAGAAAGAAAAGCTTTATGTCGATATAGGAGCGCGCCAGGGGATAAAGAAAGATACGAAATGCATCATCTATCGCGACGAAGAGCCTGTGAAGCATCCTTTAACAGGGGAAGTCCTCGGCTACAAGACGCGGGAAGTCGGCAGTGTGATCCTCCGCGAGGTGTATGACAAGATGAGTGAGGCTGTGATCGTAGCAAAGAACGTAGATATCAAGATAGGGGACCGTATCGTGACGAAATAGAGTTGTTTTTTTATGAGCGGAAACGTTGTGGAGAGATACGACAATATAACATTTCTATAAGGAGGCATGTAATGAGACGGAAGATCATCCTAAGTTCGGCAGTCCTTTTGGCAGTTATTATGGCTTCTGGCGCGTCCGCGCAGATGATCGGCTTAGACTGGATCCCCACGGGCTCAGGCGCGAGGGCGCTTGGCATGGGAGGTGCATTCACCGCCATTGCCGACGACGCCACTGCTGCGTGGTGGAATCCCGCCGGTCTTGCCCAGCTCGAGAGGCCTGAGGTTTCCATTGTTGGTCAGCATCGGAGCAGCGAGGGCAGCGTGGTGAAACAGGGTGAGACATATACAGGCACCAAGGATACCACAGCTATCAACTTTGCGAGCTTTGTCATGCCGTTCGGCGGGTCATCGCAGGGCGCTCGGAAGGCCGTATCCATAAGCTATGGGACATTCATGGATTTCGATCAGTACAGGAAAGCGCCATCCGGAAATTACAGGGAGAATGATGGCTCTTTCAACAACGCCGCCCTGACATTCGCCACCGAGCTCTCACCCCGGCTGTCTGTGGGGATAGGCGCGAACTACATCTTCGGGACCATGGATGAAAACGATGTCGGACCTTCTAATTATTTCAGGGAGCATCTGAAGGCCATGGGCTACAATATAGCGGCAGGCATCCTTTGGAGGGCAGAAAATTGGAATCTTGGTTTCATGGCGAGAAGCAAGACAAGGCTACGCATGGACAGCTCGGGCGAAGATTCTGGCACCGGCCCTTTTCATGACATATGGATCCTGCGCTATCCTATAATCCTATCTGGAGGGGTCGCATATAAGCCGACGGAGAATTTCACACTCTCCCTCGACCTGCAATACTTAAATCTATCGGAGGTGAACTTAGGAGACGGGAACAGCGTTGATATATATCAGCCGCGGATCGGAATAGAATATCTCATCATCACCAAGGGCGAGAATGTCATACCCATTAGACTTGGGGCTTATTCGAACCCGAACGGGGCTCGCGATTTCGCCACAGGCTCCAAGGTCGAGGGCCTAGGCTACACAGCAGGGACCGGACTTGTGTTTAAGGATTTTCAGGTGGACTTCGCCTATGTGCACGCGACCACGGACGAGTATGTCGTGGATTCAGGGGGGGATGTCGTCAAGGAGGCCACGGTAGATAGAATACTTCTTTCGGCCATTTACCGTTTTTAGTATGACCCGGGCGGCCGCATCTTTCTATGCCATGCGGTTGCCCGGATTCCATCACGGGCCTGTTTTTGTCACAACGATTCCTTTCTTTGTATACGCCTCGGCAAAAACAATTGCCCCATGCCAGGTGATTTTATTCAATACCTCTACGATGAATTATAGTGCTCTATAGTCAATGTTACGAATTTTTGGTGCTCCGGCTGCGAAGCTGAACCATAAAAAGTCTCCACGATTGACAATCGAAGTATCGTATCGTAAAATGCCCCATGCCTTCGGAGCGGCGGCTCTTCATTAAGCGCGCACTATACAGCATACTGGGGGTCCTGGGCCTGGGCTTCTTGATTCCAGCCATCAGGATCCTCGCGCCTCCGCCTCGCCGTGAGAGGGCGCTTGTCTTCTTTCCTCTGATTTCGGAAGACAACCTGCCGAGGTCTGGTGTGAGAAAGGCCGAGCTCTCTTACACCGTCTCCGGCAGGGAGATAAGGAGGAGGGTATTCGTGGTGGTCTCCCACTCAGGGCTGTATGTCCTGTCCGCTGTTTGCTCGCACCTCGGATGCCTCGTAAACTACAGAAGGGAAAAGAAGGAATTCGTCTGCCCGTGCCACGGCGGAAGGTATGATATTTCGGGCAGGAACATCGCGGGTCCGCCTCCTGCGCCGCTTACCATGTTTCCATCGAAGCTAGAAGCGGGGATACTGTATGTAGGGGTGAGGGTCTGACGGCTGTATTCTCATAGGCGGGTCGACACATGGGGCTGTTCGAATTTCTCGATAAGAGGCTGAGGTTCACGTCAAGACATCGCGGGGTATTCGACCGCCCTGTCCCTTCGCACATCAACTATCTCTACTGCTTCGGAGGCATCGCCTTCACTCTGTTCATCATCCTTCTCCTCACCGGCCTCCTTCTGTCTATGCATTATACGCCGACCGAGGCCGAGGCCTATAAGAGCATCCAGCGGCTCCATACTACAGTCCCTTTAGGAGCGCTTCTCCGCTCCGTCCATCACTGGGCTGCGAACCTCTCGGTCGTCATGGTCGTCGCCCATATGCTGAGAGTATTCATCACAGGTTCATACAAGAATCCAAGGGAGCTCAACTGGGTCTCAGGCGCGTTCCTCTTTCTGCTCACCCTCGGTTTCGGCTTTACAGGCTATCTGCTTCCATGGGACCAAAAGGCATACTGGGCTACAGTGGTAGGAACGAATATGATAGGCTCGATCCCGTTAGCAGGCAAATGGCTATCCGCGCTTCTGCTCGGCGGCGGAGATGTTTCAGGCAGGACCCTGCTTAGGTTCTACAGTCTGCATGTGTTATGGCTGCCGCTGTCAGCCACGGTCTTCATGTGGCTGCATTTCCATATGCTACGGAGGCTCGGCATCTCAGGCGGGATGTAAGGGAGGGGGCATGGCAACCGAGGAAGGGAAAAGATTCTATCCATACTATCTATTCGAGATATCCGTTGTGGCGCTTTTTACACTCGAGGCAGTGCTTATCCTTGCCGCGCTGTTTTCGAGCACGATAGGCCGCGAGATAGACTTCTCAGCTCCATACAGCCCGAGGCCGGAGTGGTATTTCCTGTTTCTCTATGAGCTCACGAAGTACTTTCCAGGGAGATGGACGTTTATCGGCGCGATTGCGCTGCCGGGCCTGGCCTTCTCTCTCTTGCTGCTTGCTCCTTTTCTCGATACCAACAAAGAGAGGGCGCTTCGTCATCGGAAGACCGCTGCTGCAGTGGGATTCGGACTGCTTATCTCCGTCGTCGTGCTCACGATTCTGTCACAGCTATAAAATCGGATTATGGCGTAATGAAATGTTTTTATATGCGGCATCAAGCGCGGCGAACTGTTGCCATGTTGCAAAATCGAGAATATTAAAGTCGAGTATTGACATGCATGATGGATTTTGTTAAGGTATTCTACTGCACGGGGCGTTTGTCTGTTTTCATCAGTATAATATGGTTTTGCGCGTCACCCTCGGCTTAAAAAGGTGAGCCCAAAAAATATCGACATGTCTTGGCACAGGCCATAGATACTACACCCATAAAATAAGGAGGAAACATATGTCACTCAAGAGCGAAACACCGAATGAGACACTGGATACACTGGGACGTGTCTGCCCCTATCCGCTTCTTCTGACAAAGAAGGCCTTGGAGAAACTCGGAAGCGGTCAGGTCCTCAAGGTGCTGTGCGATGCTCCTGCATCGGCAGAGGACAGCATCCCGCGCTATTGCGAGAAGCAGGGCTACGGCTTCGAGTCCGTAAAGCTCGAGGACAAAGGCTACTGGGAGCTCTACATCAAGAAAAAATAGCAGGCATCTGTCTAGAGAACAGAAAGGGATCGACTGACCACGGGCAAAAGGAGGGGGATAATGAATTCTACACTGGGGTTCGTTTTGTCCGGCCTGATTGTGGGGGCTCTGTTCGGCTTCGTCCTTCAGCGCGGCCGGTACTGTGTGAACACTGCATTCAGAGATATTATTTTCATCAACGACTTTACGCTGTTTCGTGCATATATCCTCGGGCTTCTGGTGCTCATCATCGGCGCGAACTTCATCGAGGATATGGGCTGGCTCGGGGGCAGCGGCGAGTTGTATCGCCAGGCCTTCGTACCCTGGGCAAATGTAATCGGCGGATACATCTTCGGCATGGGGATCGTGCTTGCCGGTGGATGCGGAAGCGGCATACTCTATAGAGTGGGCGAAGGGCTTACAGCGGCCATCATGGCGGTCTTCGGGTTCTTCTTCGGGATCACCACTACCCGGAGCGGCATCCTGAAGCCGGTGGATGAGCTGCTCAAGTCAACGGTAGTCTATATCGGCCCTGACAAGGATATTACGCCTACACTCTATAACATAATCGGCGTGAATAAATGGATTGTCATTGTCGTACTGGCCGCCGTGGCAATTCCGTTCCTACTCAAAGGCGAGCCCTTCAAGAAGGCGAAAAAGGGCTACTATTGGTCTACGGCGGGGCTGCTCTCGGGGCTTGTGGGTGTATTGGCGTTCTGGGCATCAGCATACTGGGGCGGCAATGCGAGAGGGCTTTCGTTCACAGGCCCGCTCAGGGAGTTCTTCTTCGCGGTGGCCCTCGGCAATTCCCAGACGAATCAGATCGCTACCAATACACTGCTCGGCGCCAACTTCTCATGGAGCTCGCTCTATGTAATCGGCGTGCCGCTCGGTGCATACATCAGTGCAAGGCTCCTACAGGAGTTCAAGCTCAAGGTCCCGCCTGCAGCGGAGCTCATGAGGGTGCTCCTGGGAGGCTTTGTCATGGGCATCGGTGCGCAGATCGGCGGAGGGTGCAACATCGGCCAGGGATTCACAGGCGCCTCGACCTTGGCTGTATCGAGCTGGGTCACGACGATCTTCATCATCCTCGGCAACTGGACTATGGTCTATTTCCTGCTCATCAAGCCCATGAAGGAATAACGGATGTGATTTCGGGTGATGGCCGGGCAGGAAGGGTCCTGCCCGGCTTTATTATTCTTAAGCAAAGGAGGTGAACAATATGGCGGAGATGCTCGGCATCATGGTCACGAGATACGGAAATCTCGACCACATAGCAGGAGTCATGAAGGCGGCAAGGGCTGCGGGACATCCAGTGTCCGTCTTTCTCACGGATGAGGGCGTCCGGTTTACCCGTGACCCTAAGTTTCTCGAGCTGCTGTCCACAACAGGGGTCGAGTTTTCCTGCTGCGACCATAGCTGCGAGAGGCTGAATATCCACGAAAAGGCGGATGGCATCGTGTATGGAAGCCAATATAACAACGCGGCAATGCTTCATGACAGCGCCAGGGTGCTTGTATTCTGATTATCAATCATATGAGGTGAAAAATGGCTGACACCAAGAGGATTGCTGTAATTGTGCGGGACCGGCAGGCGGAGGGGCTCCGAGTAGCTGGCGGGCTGACCCTTGCGGATGACACCATCGAGGTTTTTATTCTCGACAAGAAACTCGACAAGGCGTCTCCGGAGATTGCAACCCCGCTCGAACTCGTTACGGAACTCGACCTGAAGATTTATTCCAACAACCCCGAAAACGGCTATACCACGATCAGCATAGAGGAAATGGCAGGCAAGCTGCTGGAGTACGACATCGTGGTGCCATATTAATCCGGAGGATATCCCATGAAGATTCTGCATATTCTGAAGTCCGCGCCCGACGCAAGTACGAAGAAGATCATCGAGGTCCACTCGAAGTCTCATGAAGTGAAGATCATAGACCTCGCAAAGGGCGGCGTGTCATACGACAAACTCGTGGCGGACGTCTTCGCCCATGACAAGGTCTTTTGCTGGTAGCAGAGCCGGTTCCGGGGGCGGAACCATACAACATCCCTCGAGGCTGCGCGTTCGGGGGGACGGCGCGCGGTCTTCCGTATAAAAAATCATTTTCATTCATTTTGCACTTCTGATATTATATACATGATTGCGGCCGCTGGTCGCGATAATGCCTTTCTGCTTTGCGGGGGCCTATGGATGTCACGGCGATATTGTCAGCTGTTGCGCTCGGCGCTGCTCTGGGCTTCGTCTTCCAGAGGGGGAGGTATTGTCTCAATACAGCATTTCGAGACATCATCTACATCAAGAACTTCAATCTCTTCCGCACCTATCTCCTCTCGCTCGTTGTTGCCATGCTCGGCTCGAATCTTCTCGAAGAATTCGGTCTTATCAGGCTTGGCCAGGGAAGAGCTGAATTCGCTTGGTTGGCGTCTGCGGCAGGCGGTTACCTCTTCGGCATCGGGATGGTCATGGCCGGAGGCTGCGCCGCAGGCACATGGTATCGGGTGGGAGAAGGGTTCGTGGGCTCATGGATGGCGGCATTCGGCTTCATTGCCGGAGCCGCCGCCACGACATCAGGCGTTCTGCATCCTGTCCATGACTTTCTAACTGGCATCTCGACACCCATAGGCTCGCAGGGGTTAGACGGCCTCCTTGGAATGAACAAATGGGTGATTATCGCAATTTTTTCCATAGCGGCCTTCATTTTCATATCCACCGCCGGCAGGCGGTATTCTCCGGACGGATCGGCGTATCAATGGTGGACGACCGGCATACTTGTCGGTCTTATTATCGCTGTTTCGCGGTTTATTGCGCAGAAATTCACCGGTACGGCAGCCGGGATTTCGCTTGTCGCGCCCTCGGAGGGGCTGCTTAGGTGGACTGTCACAGGAGAGGGGTTAGGCTGGGGAGTCGCCTTGCTCTTGGGCATTCCCTTGGGCTCATTCGCAGGCAGCCGGAGCGCCCATGAATTCTCATGGCGGGCGCCCAGGGCGGTCACAATGGTTCAGCAGTTCGCAGGCGGGCTGATCATGGGCATCGGCGGAGCGCTTGCGGGAGGCTGCCTTATCGGACATGGTCTCTCAGGCTTGTCTGTATTGTCCGTCGCGAGCCTCGTCTCTACCGTGTTTATGATACTCGGCTCCTGGACCATGGTATATATCCTGTTTATAAAAGGCCCTGCTTAGCTTAGCGTACGGCTGCCTTGCGCAACCCCTTATGGTAGTGTAAAAAGTTTTATGAAAGATCGTTCTGTAATATAATATATGGACAAATAAAAAGAACATCATTCAAGGTAAACATTACTCTTATAAAGAATAAGGAGGACAGGACATGGCTGCACTCAGGGCTTTTGCGGATGTGCTGAAGGATCTTCATGATGCGAAGAAGAACGGCGCGCTCTTCGTCTCCGTGGCGGCTGCGAGCGAGAATCTCGTCAGGTTCTATTTCAAGGACGGCGAGATATGCCATCTTTCATACGGCCCCGCCCGCGACCAGGAATGTCTGGATATCCTCGACTGCTATGAAATGGGCAAGGCTGTATATTTCGAAGGCATGAAGCCGCCGGCGATTTCCTCAGACCTGCCGAAGACAGAAGCCATAATCGAGAAATTGAAAAAATCAGGCAAGCAGGTGGACATCACCGGCGTTTAGGTAGTCCTGATAGATTGGCGCTTCAGGGTAAGCCGAGCCGCCGATTGAGCCTGCTGTCCGGCCTGGAGATTTCCGTCTGCGGTCTGCTCAGGGCTGCACTTTTTTCGTCTTGCGGCCGATCTTAAAAGTTTAAATCTATAAAATCCTCAGTTTTAGCCCGCTTCTTCCTGCGAATGTCT
>JBBIMH010000026.1:33383-36326 GCA_037444505.1 Nitrospirota bacterium
TCCGGCATATGGCTGCCGGCGTCCATATTGGTCATTGCGTTTATCGCTCTCGCGTCAGTTGGCTACTATAAGTTCATGCTGCCGAACGGCGTGATCGCCGTAGTAAACGGCGAGGAGATTCTGGAGCAGGATCTGAAGTTTGAGATGAAGGCCGCGCTCGGCGAGGGCCTTATCAGCCAAGATAATCTGTCAGCGAACAAAGCTATGGAGGAGAGGTTGAGGTACGAAATCCTTATGCGCCTGATCCGCGAGCGGATCATGCTTCAGGAGGCTGATAAGGCGGCGATATCCGTCACGAATGATGATGTCTCCGCTGCCGTTGATCGAATACGGAAGGATTTCCGTATGGACGACAAGAAGTTTGCGGCCTTCATCGAGCAGCGCTACGGAGGCATGGACGCATTCGAAAATGCGCTCAGGAAAAGGCTCATCATCGAGCAACTCGTCTTACGGAAGATAGCCCCTGGACTTAAGTCTCCTGAGTCGGTCCAGGCTGCCGTGGCAAAGTGGCTGCATGATGCGTCTACGCGGGCGAATGTCAGAATAGCGCTGTCGCAACAATGGTCAGGCGATGGTTGCGGATGCTGCAACCGAAACGCCGGGCAGGCGCCGAAGGCCGGTGCGAAGAAAGCCGACTCAGGCGCTGTTTCAGCGGAAAAGAAGGCGGCTGCATCCCAGGCTGGCCTTGAGTACTGGCGGAAGAAATATGGAGACGAAGACGTAAATGTCGATGCGACGGACTTCGGTTGCCACGTGCAGATTGACATCATCAAAAACAGCCGCATAGTCAAGTCTCTTAGTTATCAGAATGGAAAGATCAGCGAGATGTAAGACAATCATGAAAAAATAATAGGGGGAAAAGGTCATGAATATGTGTACGAAATGCGGGGAGGAGATGAAATCAGGAGACCGCTTTTGCAAAAAATGCGGGGCAGGCTACGAAGCGATTCGGTCTCTGGATGGGAAAAAGGCAAGGGTGCTTGCAGAGGATAGAAAATGGGTGCAGCCTGCGGCAATAACAGCAGGGGCCATGTTCGTGTTGCTCGCAGCATGGTTGGTCTATATAAACTTAAAAGGCCGGTCTCCGGTCGGGAATTCATTAGAGGGTCGGCATCTGCGGCACGGGGTAATTGCTTCTGAGCGGCATGCGGGGGTCACATCGGATAATGGAGTGATAAAGATCGCAGCCTCCTCTCTGCCGGAGAAGGGAGCGAGATTCTTTTCATACGAATCGAACAAAGGAAGAATAAACTTTATTCTGCTTAAAGCGCCGGACGGAAGCATAAGGGCGGCCTTGGACGCCTGCAACGCATGCTACAGGGCGAAGCTCGGCTACAGATATGAAAACGGGCTTCTTGTCTGCAACAACTGCGGAATGACATTCAGGCTGGAGGATATAGGAATAGTGACTGGAGGGTGCAATCCAATCCCTGTTCATAAGTCGGAGGAGGCAGGCTACATCGCGCTCAGAGTCAAAGACCTTGAGCCTGGGGCGAGATTTTTCTGATAAATATGTAGCAAAGGGCGGCTCCGCAGGCTTATTTCATCGGCGAGGACATTATGAAGCTGATGAACATAGCGCTGTGCGCCCTATGTAGAAAAAAGGGTAGGACGCTTCTTCTCGTCTCCGGTCTCGCGCTCGGAGTCGGGACGGCTGTCGCCATGACTACGATCGGGGATGCCATGAACAGGGAGATGATGCACAGAATGGACGAGTTCGGCGCGAATATCCTTGTGCTGCCTGCAACAGAGGACCTGCCTCTATCGTATGGAGGGCTCACTGTCTCGGCAGTTAATACAGACATAAGGCCCCTGTCCATCGAAGACGCCAAGAAGATAAAGACCATCCCGAACCACCAGAACATAAGCACTATCGCGCCGACGCTGCTCGTCGTATCGAGTGTCAATGGCCGCAAGGTGCTCGTAGCGGGTCTAGATTTTTCCTCGGAGTTCAGGCTCAAGAAATGGTGGAGGATCAGCGCGGGCACAAAACCCTCGGATGAAAC
The DNA here is from genome assembly GCA_037444505.1 of Nitrospirota bacterium. GTDB lineage: Bacteria > Nitrospirota > UBA9217 > UBA9217 > UBA9217 > JBBIMH01. The sequence goes on from JBBIMH010000026.1 coordinate 35,390, forward strand.
TGATGTCATGGTCGGGACGGATGCAGCAGCCAAGCTCGGCCTCTCTCCGGGCGATACGGTTCGGCTCGGCGACGCAGCGTTCGAAGTAGCAGGCCTCCTTGATGCGACAGGCTTGCGGACTTCAGGAGAGAATATCTCGGCTTCGAGTTCCAATATTTTTATCTCGTTCCTTATCTCACTGCGATTGAGAACGTAATGCTGCCGCTTCTAGTCCAGCCTGGTCTCGACGGCCGTAAGATCGACATCGCTAAAAACGCCCTTTCATCCGTCGGCCTCGCGGAAAAGGCTGCCAGCCTGCCGTCTCAACTTTCCGGCGGCGAGCAGGAAAGGGTTGCGATCGCCAGGGCGATCGTGAACAGGCCGCCGATCATCCTTGCGGACGAGCCCACAGGAAATCTCGATACCAAGACGGGCGATCAGGTGCTCGATATCCTCACGAAACTGAACGAAGAAGGCCGCACGATAATAATGGTCACGCACAGCTCTGAAAATGCACGCCGCGCAGGCAGAATCATAAAGCTGAAAGACGGCGAGATCGTGTGGCCATGCCTTTCTCATGCCTGATGATCGGTTATCAGAACTCGAACAGCAGTCCGGCAAGCAGGCCCACACCACCCAGGTCATAAACGGTGTCGTCCAGTTTCGCGGTTGTCTTTCGGACCTCGAAAAAGAGATACGTGTGCTCCACACCGTAGTCGAGGTACAGGCTGTTGGCGCTGCTCGGGTCCATGCCGTCGAGCAGTATCTGGATGCCGACCTTGGCAAAATTGCCGTCTGCATAGCCCCTTGCCGTGCTCTGCGATTCTATCTTCTCTCTGTAGTAGATACGCGTCCATCCTCCCCCTACATATGGGACGAGCCACTGCCTCTCCGAAAGAACGAGCCTGAAAAGAACGAACATGTTAAGTGGGAATAGCTCATAGGTGACGCTGCCGGA
>JBBIMH010000026.1:36426-43878 GCA_037444505.1 Nitrospirota bacterium
CCTCGGCGGCATGACCGGCTCCGGATATAACCAAAAATATCATTGCGAACATGAGCCTTCTCATGGCCTTTGACCTCTTCTCCAAGCCTTCATCAGAAATACGAACAAAAGCGCAATTATGCCGAATGCGCCCAGTCTGATCAACGGCGTCGTCGTTGTCATGAACATCGCTGCCCAGACAACAGGCATGAGCCCGGCCCGCACGAGCGGCTTGAGTCCTGGATGACTGTTGATATGGGCAGCGATCTTCGGGCTGACAAGGTAGTACCATGCCACGAAGGCCCTGCCGAAAGAGTTGGTCATTAAATACCTGTCGCGAAAGAGCCTCAAGGCCTGGACCTCTTCAGAGGAATAATACCCGTATGCAGCGGTTGCGATGAAGCAGCCTGTGCTCGGTAGATCAGGGTTGGCCACAATGGGTTCAGGATAATCCCTGATCACGGCTGACTTGTCGCTCTCGAGCATGGAGCCCACGCCGACCGAGACCTCATTTGAGTACTGGACAGCCTCCGTAGAAGAATCAGAATAATAGGGCCTTACCGCGATATAATATGTTGTCTGGGCATAGGCGGATACCGCAATGCAGTAACAATGAGGATCCGGGTCCGGGTTCTCCAGCCCGTAGAGGGTTATAGAATTGGTGCTGACAGACGCCGCCTTTGTCGAGGGCTCGGTGCAGGATGAGGCGCAGTCACCGGGCTCTGCATAGACATTATAGCCTGTCGCGCCGGATACTGGATTCCAGAACAGCCTCAGACTGCTGTTCAAGGGCTCTGATGCGAGCCCGGTCGGCGCAGCAGGCTTCGTTACGGACGGGTCTAAGTTCGCTATTGTGTATTGGGTCACGTTTCCCGCGTCTATGGGCGAAGGGAGCGCGTTCCCTGCGCCGTCATCCGAATCCGCGCCTTCATACGGCGGCCCGGATCGGTCGGAATCGTAATAGACCTTGTAACCGGCTGTGAGATAACACCTGTTCAAGCCCCATGATACCGTCACAGAGTTGTCTGTCTTGGATATGACACTCAGGTCTGAAACTGGAAAAGGTATCGTATCCGTGTCCGGGCCTCCGTATGCCCCCATGTCGCTCCGCACATCCGGATAGAAACTCGGATCGGATATGCTCGGAGAGCCTGTATCTATGCACGGCGAGCCTGTTTGAAGATGGAAGTCTCCATTGTCCGGATTTACGAACTTCGGGTCAGGGTCGGGATGGTCTTGATCTGGTATATAATAGCTTCCATTAGGCTCGCTCGCAGCCGGGTGGAAACAGTTGTAGGAAATATTGGATTCATCCGTAAGTCCCGCCTGGGATATATTCGTTGAGTTGAGGGAGAAGATGTTGTTGACTATCTCGATCGAGGCCGAGTCCCTCGATATCGCCGTCGCATTTCCATAGAATGTGTTGTTGATGATTCGGGTGGATGGGGACGATTGCACGATGACCCCCGTCCCTGATGAGCCGAGCCGGAAGATGTTGTTCTTTATCTCGACGGAGGACATGGCATTCACGACCCGTATTCCTGTGCCGCCTGTCATGAAGGTGATGCGTTTTATACCGACAGAAGACCCAGTGGAATTTATGGTAAGGGCAGGAGACGAGCCTTGTGCATAGAAACGCACCTGCGCGGTCTCTGTGCCTGAAATGGAGACCGCCTTGTTCAAAACGAAGTTTCCGACATAGTCACCGGGATATACGATTATTATGTCTCCTGTTCCTGCATCGGAGTTGTCTATGGCGGTCTGGATGTTGGTGTAACAGAGGCAGGGGTCGTCTGAAACTGAATCGCAGACGGCATTGCAGTCGGCAATGGTGGGTGCTACATAACGGTTCGCAGCAAGGCTACGGCCCTGCAAAACGAAGAGAAATAGCAAAGCGAAAATGGTTAAATGTATGATCCGTACGCTCTTAACCATATCTCCTCCGGTCACGCCGAGGACTCTATCAAATCGGCAGTCGGTTGTCAACTGATAAAGATGCACTTCGAGGCGATATTAAATCAAACAGTCTCGTCCATTTCGATGACATTTTTCAGTTTTATCTTGACCCAGGGCTGATTGGAATATATACTTAGTAAATGATTCGGGAGCTCTCCTTACAATCCATCCGCAATCATTAGCCATTCGAGGAGGTGCTCTATGTCAGACTTCTATCAAACAGGCGTGATCGCGACATTTCACAGGCTGGGCAGGCAGGATCTCGAGAGGATAGAGTCCGAGCTTTCTGTGTATGCCGCCCAAAGGCCAATAGCCCTTGTGCTCCCCTCTTTATACTCAGAGCTCCAGGCAGAGGCGCTCAAGGGAATCGTAAGAGAGCTCCAGGCTGTAAAGTATATCAGGCAGATCGTGGTGGCGCTTGGGCCGTGCAATGACGATGAATTCAAGCACGCCAAGGACTTCTTTTCAGCGCTGCCGCAAGAGACTCACATCATCTGGAACAGCGGCCCCAGGATGGTCGAGATTTACCGCGCCCTCGACGAGCACGGCCTTTCCGCAGGCCCGGACGGCAAAGGCAAGTCCGCCTGGATGGCCTACGGCTATATCCTGGCATCGGGCAAGGCCGATGTGATAGCGCTTCACGACTGCGACATCCTTACATACTCCAGGGACCTGCTTGCGCGGCTCGTATATCCGGTCGTGAGCCCGAATACTCGCGGTCACGATGGCGCTCGAGCAACTCGGCATAGGCAGGGGCGCCATCACAGTCGCATTCGCCATACTCTTCGGCGGGGTGGTGCTTGCCCTCGCGCTCGCATTTGGCCTCGGGGGGAAGGATATCGCCAGGGAATATCTCGAAAAGAAGATAAAGGGCGGAGACAAAGAGAACGGGATAGAACACATGTAGAATTTTGCTCATCACGTTCTAAAAGTCATGAAGGCATGCCCTGCCAGTATAATTTGCACCATTATAAGCGATGGGCAGGAATTTTAGACGGAAAGCGAGGTGAAACGGTATGTCGTGCGGCAAGAGCCACAAGTCAGCCTGCGGGTCCAAGAAAGCGACCAAGAAAAAATCTTCGAAAAAAAAGTAGTCTCGGAAAAGCGGCGCCATCCATCGCCGCTTTTTCTATGCTCCGGCCTCCACGGACTTGATATAGAGCATGCGCAGGGAGTAGAGCGTGTCTTCGATCATGGCAGCCTCATCAGGCGAGAGGTTCCCCTTTGTCTTCTCCTTGAGCATCGCGATGATGTCTATCATCTGCTTAGCCGCCTGGAGGTTCTTTGCGGGCAGTTTGGTCTCCGGATTCGGGATGACGCCGAGGGATACATGGGCGGATGCTGCGAGGGACAGTATGAACGAAGAGAAGTCAAGGGGCGGCAAGGCCGCAGACGCCTGCTCGGCCTGATTGCCTTTCTCTTGAGCAGATGTCTTGTCTTTTTCCTCTTTCTCCGGCGCCTCCTCCCTGGCCTTGCCCTCTTGCGAGAATATCCTCCTGTCTCTGACAGTGAAACCCTCCTCTTTCCTCTCTTCCATACAACACCTCCGCATTATCGGCAACGGATGTCCATCCATTATAAATCTTATTATCCCGCTATGTCGCGTATGTCAATAAAAAATTGACTTTTGGCGTGTGCTGTGATAGAAACAGCAATCTCGAGTCGAGGAGCGGCATGAAGACCGCCGTCATCATTCTCTTTCATGGGAGCGCAGCCCGAGGCTCTGCTGACGCCGCCTTGCGTATTGCGGAGGCCGTCAAGCTCCGCGGTGGCTTTGAAATCGTCGAGACGGCCTTCCTGATACATCAGAGTCCGACGTTGTCTGCAGCGATAGAGTCCGCTGTCAAGGCGGGCGCGCGGAGGATCGCGGTGGTGCCGTTCTTTATGCAACCTGGGGGCCACGTGACGATAGATGTCCCCCGCCTCATAAATGAAGCGCAAAAAAGCCACCCCGGGCTCGAGGTCATCTTGACGGATCATGTGGGGTCACACCCGCTGGTTGTGGATATAGTACTGGATCTGGTCGGAAAGAGGTTTTAGGACATGCTCTCAGCCAAACAGCAGCTCGCCATTATCAAACGGGGCGCAGTGGAGATAATCGTCGAAGACGAACTGCTCAAGAAACTCGAGCGCTCCGTCTCCACTGGCAGGCCGCTCCGCATCAAGGCGGGTTTCGATCCCACTGCCCCGGATATCCATCTCGGCCATACAGTGCTCCTGAACAAGATGCGCCAGTTTCAGGAATTAGGGCATGAGGTGATATTCCTCATAGGCGACTTCACCGGCATGATAGGTGATCCAACAGGCAAGTCCGAGACGCGTAGGCACCTCACACGGAAAGAGGTGGTTGAGAATGCGAAGACCTATCAGGCCCAGATATATAAGATACTTGATCCTGTGAAGACCAGGATTGCATTTAACAGCGAGTGGCTCTCGAGACTCGGTGCAGAGGACATAGTCCAGCTTGCGGCGAAATATACAGTAGCGCGTATGCTCGAGCGGGAGGACTTCCACAAACGCTATGAGGCCGAGCTGCCCATAAGCATCCATGAGTTTCTATATCCCCTGATCCAAGGCTACGATTCCGTGGCGCTCAAGGCGGACGTGGAGCTCGGCGGTACGGACCAGAAGTTCAACCTGCTTGTGGGCCGGGAGCTCCAGAAGGAATACGGCCAGGAGCCGCAGTGCCTTGTGCTCATGCCGCTTCTCGAGGGCCTCGACGGCGTGAACAAGATGAGCAAGAGCCTCGGAAACTACATCGGCATCAATGAGCCGCCGAAGGAGATCTTCGGCAAGGTGATGTCCATAAGCGATGAGCTGATGCTCCGATATTATGAGCTCCTGAGCACCATTTCGATCGATGAGCTCGAGCGGCTCAAGGCCGGGCTCGAGACAGGCACGCTCCATCCGATGGAGGCGAAGAAGCGGCTTGCCTTCGAGATGGTGGAGCGCTTTCATTCGAGAGATGCGGCGCAGAGGGCGCGTGAGGAGTTCGAGAGGGTCTTTAGCGGCAGAAGGCTTCCGGACGAGGTCCCCCTGTTCGAGATAGAGTGGGACGGCGAGAGGATGAAACTCGCCAAGGTCATCGCTCTGACTGGCGCTGCGAAGAGCAACTCAGAGGCCAAGAGGCTCATCCAGCAGGGCGCGGTCGAGGTCAACGAAGAGGCCGTGAGAGACATCGACGCGGAGCTCGGCCCGGGCGCATTCACTATACGCGTCGGCAAGAAGCGCTTCGTACGTGTGGCCCCGAAAAAGCAGGGACGATGCGACACACCATAGAAGTAAAGATATACTACGAAGACACGGACGTGGGAGGCGTGGTGTACTACGCCAACTACCTCCGCTACATGGAGAGGGCCAGGACAGAGTATATGGCAGAGCGCGGTGTGCCTGTCAAGTGGCTCATGGAACAGGGCATATTCTTTCTCATCGCCCGCGTAGAGATAGACTATCGCTCGCCGGGAAGATATGGGGATACGATAGTCGTGGAGACGTGGGTTTCGGATCTTGCGGCTGCGACAGTGACCTTCAGGCACACGATGAAAGAGAAGGTCTCAGGCAGGCTTATCGCGGAGTGCTTGGCAAAGGCGGTCTGCGTGGACAGCTCGAATCGACCCCGGCGCATACCTAGGGATGTAGCCGCGAAGCTGAAGGATGAATGAGCGAGGGACCAGTACGGTCGCCGATGGATAATAAAGCCGTATATACCACCAAGGAAGTCCAAGCCTGTTCGGGATAATTAGAAAGCGGCATGTCAGCTGAAACCCGAGATAGTATCTTTCTACGCGATGCCGGGGCTGTTATAATCAACCAGCCCAGGCGCGGCCATCGCTTCACGATAGACAGCGTATTGCTTGCGGATTTCTGTCGTATAAAAAGGGCGGACAGGATACTCGAGCCCGGGGCAGGCACAGGCATCGTATCCATTCTGCTCGCAAAGAAATTCCCTTCGGCCTCTTTTACCGCTGTAGAGGTACAGCCCGAGCTCGCACACCTGTGCAGGCGGAATGTATCTGAAAACGACCTGACTGGCAGGATCTGGGTCATCCAGGCGGACATTACAGACCTTGGGTCCGCTGGACTCCGCGGGAGGTTCGACGCCATCGTTGCGAATCCTCCTTATACAAGGGCCGGCGCGGGAAGGAGAAGCCCTCTTCATGAAAGACGGGCGGCGCGGCAGGATATGGCCGGCTCCATAGAGGTGTGGCTCGACCTGTCGAGATTCCTCAAAAACGGGGGGAGATATTTTCTTGTATTCCCCGCCTCGAGACTCGGAGAGCTTGTCGGCCTCATGCGTGAAAGAAGGCTCGAGCCCAAGCGATTGTGCCTCGTACATCCGTATCTCGAAAGACCAGCCTCGCTCGTCCTTGTCGAGGCGGTGAAATCCGCAGGCGTCGGCCTCGAGGTGCTGCCGCCGTTGATCCTGCATGAAGGCGCGGGATATTCGGATGAACTGCGCCGGATATACGGCCTATAAATGAAGCGGCTATATCTTCCTTATCTACCGCCTTGTTTTCCTGTAGAGCATGTCCTTTTCGATCAGTCTGATCGCGGCCTGTCTCAGGTCCTCGTCCTTCAGCGACCGGACATACTCTTCGATCCTCCGGCTCTCCTCTGATGTCAGCACGGCCGGCGTCCCAGCATCCGCGCTGCCCGTGCTATGTCGCGGTTCAAGTCCGCCTATCTTGAATACTATGCCGTCTATTCCTTCCTTTCCGAGAATGCGGTTGATCTTTTCCAAGAGCTCGGGTCTGAGCTGGGAAAGGTGATGATGCCAGGTCGAGCTGTCGACCAGCACCGTCAGTTTCTTGCGGCGGACGGACAGTGGTTGTGCGTGCAGGGCGATTGTCTTGCCCACGATGCTATCCCACTGGCCGAATATGCGGTACTCATTTAGCCTGCTCGAAAGTCCGCGTGCCCTGAGCAGGGAGCCGAGGGTGGAGGATATTCGTTCCAATTTTTTCGACATATCGGCGGATACCATCCCATGCAATCGTTGGTCGATATTCTATCATAAACTCCAAAAGAGTTATACAACTTAAGACGCCTGCGCGGCCGTATCTGGCCATGTATTATTCGGGTGTAGACCATGGACTGGATGACCAGCAATATCCGGACATTCCTATTTTGAATTAAGCTCAAAATAATATGTGACTTACAAAATGAGTCATAGTAAGATATTGAATAAATACGGAGGTAAAAAAATAAATGGAATAATCGACCATGACAAGTAAGGGGCAGATTGTCGTCCCAGTCAAACTTAGGCGGCGTTATGGCCTTAAACCGGGCACAAAGGTGTACTTCATCAAACGCGACGATGAAATCCTGTTTCAGCCCGTCACCAAGGAATACATCAGGAATGTACATGGAATGCTAAAGAGTGAAACCTTTGTAACGAAAGAACCCCTGAAGGAACGGGCAAGAGATAAGGAACAGGAGGAAGGGAAATTTGAAAAACACGGTGTTCGATAGCTATATACTGCCCCCTATGAGAACTGGACACGCCAAAGGTGTAGA
>JBBIMH010000027.1:0-42032 GCA_037444505.1 Nitrospirota bacterium
TGGCCGCTTCATCATATTAAAATTCCCCTGTTTTGGCAAGTGTATTCTGGACTTTTTTGCCCGATTGTGTTAAAACATTGACCATGCTCAAGATTCCCGAGGGGCTCAAATTCGACGATAAGGGGCTGATCCCGGCCATTGTCCAGGATGCAGTCTCGAACGATGTCCTTATGATGGCGTACATGAACGCCGAATCATTGAGAAAGACCGTGGAACAAGGGCTCGCCTGTTTCTGGAGCAGATCGCGCCGGAAGCTTTGGGTGAAAGGCGAGACATCAGGTAATGTCCTGCGGGTGAAGGATATATTCTACGACTGCGACATGGACACCCTCCTGCTTAAGGTGGAGCCGGCCGGGCCTGCCTGCCATACAGGCAACAAGACATGCTTTTTCAGGAGTTTTTCAGCATCATAGTTCTTTCATGGAAGGAGGAGAGGATGAGCGGGGATTCATGCATATTCTGCAGAATAGTAGAAAAAAAGATCCCTTCGAAGATCGTATATGACGACGGTCTCTCGACTGCATTCGAGGACATAAATCCTCAGGCGCCTGTGCACCTTCTTATCGTTCCCAAGAGGCACATCCCGGACATACAGAGCATGACGGACAACGATAGGGAGCTCATCGGACATCTTTTCTGGGTTGCGGCAAAGATCGCCGCAGAGAAGGGTCTGTCCGGCAACGGATACAGGATGGTAATCAATAACGGAGCCGGGGCAGGCCAGAGTGTCTTTCACATTCATCTTCATCTTCTCTCGGGCAGGTCTTTTCATTGGCCTCCAGGTTAGGGCGTCCCGTTTCAGACAATGCACCCGGCGTCTTTTTCCGGCTTGTCAGACACCAATGTCATTAGCAGAAGGCATGATGCGAGAGCAAGACCGGCTCCTGTGCCGAATGCCGTCGCCGCACCGAATCTCTCCCACAAGACCCCGAACAGTAGGGAGGCGGGAAGTGCGCCAAGGCCTACTATGAGATGATAGAGGCCGAATGCCGAGCCGCGTAGGTGTTCAGGTGCCAGGTCCGCCACGAATGCCTTCTCCACCCCTTCAGTAAGCCCAAAATAAATGCCGTATACCCCGAACAGCAGCCAGACATGCCATGCCTTTGACGCGATTGCAAAACCGCCATAGACGAGCATGTAGATGACCCAGCCGGCAATGATGACCTTTTTTCTTCCGAGTCTATCTGATATGACCCCGCCTGGTATGGAAAAGAGGGATTTCACGATATGCAGAAGCACCCAGATCGTCGGTATGAGGGCCACCGGCACCCCTATTTTCTGCGCTTGAAGTAGCAGAAATGCATCGCTCGAATTTCCGAGTGTAAATAGAAGCAGTACGAAGAGATATCTGCGAAAGTTTCCAGGCATACAGGAAAGAGCGGCGCGGAAATCAAAGCGTGGTTGGGACCCCTTCATCCGCAGCACAGGGCTCTCTACTAGACCGAGTACAAGTACGGATACCGCGATCATCCCTGGGATGAAGGAAAGTAGGAACACAGTCTTTAAGTCGTTATGATATATCAAGAGCAGGCCGCTGGCGATCAGTGGGCCGACTATCGCGCCCGCGTGATCCATTGCACGATGGAACCCATAGGCAGCACCCTTCGACTCAGGGGCGATAGAGTCTGCTATCATCGCATCCCTCGGCGATGTACGGATGCCTTTACCGACGCGGTCCGCCATGCGCAAAAGAAGCACATACACCCATGAACCCGCGACCGCGATAAGAGGTCTAATGGCATTGGATATAAAATAGCCTGCTGTTATCCATCCCTTGCGCCTCTTCACTCTGTCCGATATATAGCCTGAATATAGCTTGAGGATGGAAACCGTTGTCTCTGCAAGACCCTCTATTATACCTATTACCGCAGGCCCGGCGCCGAGAACCGAGGTGAGAAAGAGCGGCAAAAGGGGATAGATCATCTCGGATGCGGCGTCATTCAAAAAGCTCACAACACCGAGCACGATAATATTTCTGTTCAATATCCTAAGCATAAATGGTACTCTTCAGGGCAGAATTTAACACAGCAATATACTTAGAGTCAATAATAATCAAAATCTGGAGTTACGGTCATAATCCACAAAAATATCCACCTTGCATGGAGACAACCTCTTAATAGACTCAATCGGCATCGTCGTCAACATTCATCCACATCCAACGGCAGCAATTGTACCACACACTATCAACACTGCTTTCCCTTTCCAAATCAATACATTTTCTTGCTTATAAACATATCAACACGAACTATTGATACTACTACTGATTTATTTATTTCTTTAAGTAACAGTAGAACATAGGTGGATATACCTGTCAGTCGTATAGGCATAATGAGGCGCTTTTATGTTTGACTCGATAAGATGATTTTGTTATATTATATATTCCAAAAAAGGGATATATATTCTAAATAATATCGATGAGGTACCGAGGATAATGAACAACACAAAACTCATGGCAATAAAGAAGCGGCTGGAAAAACAACGCGCAGAGCTCCTGCAGGAGGCGGAGAATACCTTAACGAACAAACTCGGCAAGGAAAAGGAGAGTTTTCCTGATCCGACCGACCAGGCGGTGGCTGAGTTCGACAACAATTTTCTCCTGCGGCTCAGGGGCAGGGAGCAGAAGCTGATAAAGAAGATCGATGAAGCGCTGGCGCGTATAGAAGGCGGTACGTATGGAATATGCGAGTCATGCGGCAATCCCATCAGCATAAAGAGGCTCGAGGCAAGGCCGGTGACTACACTCTGTATTGAATGCAAGACTATGCAGGAGGAGGAAGAGAAACTCCTCGAGCGCAGGGCTTAGACGGCGGGGATGATTAAGAGTGGTGGGCGATGCAGGGTTTGAACCTGCGACCCCTGCCGTGTGAAGGCAGTGCTCTCCCACTGAGCTAATCGCCCGATGGAATAATTATTAACATATTGCAGTGGGCGAAGTCAAGCCGAAATTTCATAAAGCGCATCAACAGACCTTTAAATGGATCTATAAAAACATCCAGGACACTGGCGGTACGATCTCTAAAAATTGTTCAGTCTACAATAAGAAATGCGCACTTTAGATATCTTGACTCTCTGCAGGCGAGCGCCACAGGGTGGTCTTTTGCTTGTGAACGCATCTCGATGATCCTTGCGTGTCTGCCCGCACTATATGCTGCGTCTATGAGCATCTCTTTAAACAAGTCCTCATCTATATGATATGAGCAAGAACACGTGACGAGAAGGCCTGAATCTTCAAGCAGCCTCATTGCGCGTAGGTTTATTTCCTTGTATCCTTTGATCGCCTCTCTTATTTTGGATCTGCTTTTCACAAAGGCTGGTGGATCGAGTATTATGCATCCGAAGCTCTTCTTCTCCTTCTCGAGCGACTTGAGTTCGTCGAATACATCCGCTGTCTCGAATTCTACGGATAGACTGTTTAACGCGGCGTTCTCCCTTGCGAGGGCTATGGCGCGTTCAGAGGAGTCTATGCCTATTACCTCCGAGGCCCCGAATCTCTTCGCATTGAGCGCCCAGGCCCCAACGTAACAGAAGCAGTCGAGTGTTTTCTTTCCATCCACGAGACCCCTGAGGGCCTGTCTATTCTCTCTTTGATCAAAGAAGAATCCTGTCTTCTGTCCGCCGAGCAGATCTATATGGTAATAAAGTCCGGATTCCTCTATCCTTACTGGGCCGGAAACAGCCCCTTTCACAATACGGGTCTCGAGACGCAGGCCTTCGAGGGAGCGGGCAGGAGAGTCGTTTTTGAGAATGACCGTTGTTGGCTGATAGACCTTATCCAGCGCGTCTATGACCGTATTGAGCAACCTCTCTATTCCTGCAGTGAGAGACTGGACAACGAGGACATCTTCGTATTTGTCCACAATCAGACCGGGGATATAGTCTCCTTCGCTATAGACCGCCCTGAATGACCTTGCAAGCCCCATCCTCTGTCTGAGAGATGCGGCGTCCGCAATCCGGTTTAGAAAGAAAGACTGGTCTATAGGCTCTTTCTTTCTTGTGAGTATCCTTGCAGCAATCAAAGAGTGAGGGTTATAATAGCCCCTGCCTATGAATTTCCCGTTATGGTCCAGTACATCTACTATGGCTCCGGGCTGGGCATCGGCTGGGCGTTCTTCTATCTCGTTGCTGAAGACCCACGGATGCCCGCGGAGGATGCGGCGTTCTTCTTTTTTCTTAAGTCTTATCGTCATTATCAAAAAAGGATGTGCTGTGGTGACGTCAAAATTCTCATGAAATAAGGGTCAAAAAATGAATCTATAGGACCCTGTGGTCAGTTTTTGATGCTACATATTTTGATATCTGTATATAGGAGACCGAAGGCCGTCGAACGACTAAAGCCTATTTTCTATGTACGACTCGCTCCTTAGTGTCTGGAGCCAGGAACGGTAGGCGATCTCTATCTTCTGTTTGTATATGATGTTTGCTATTTCGTCCTTTACCTGCTCGAACGGTCTTACCGGCTTACGGATCTCTTCGAGCTTGATGATGTGGAATCCCATGCTGCTCTGGACAGGCCCTACTATCGAGCCTGGAGAAAGCGGCTTTACAGCCTCGGCGATCTCCGGCAGCACATGGTCGCGCGGCATGAACCCGAGGTCTCCATCATCCCTGCGGGCCGGTCCGTATGAAAACTCCCTTACGAGGGAGACAAAGTCCTCGCCCCGCAAGGCGCGTTCATAGACCTGCGCTGCTCGTTCCTTGACAGCGGCAATCTGTGTCCGCGAGGCCTTGTCCGGGACTGTAAGCAGGATCTGTCTTACCCTGATCTCCTCCGGCAGGGAGAAGTCTTTTTTGTTTCGCTCGTAATACTCTCTGAGCTCCGCCTCATCGAGCGCGATACTCGAGCGAACCTGTTTATTAAACACGCGGGAAAGAGTCATCTGCTCCTTCAACTCTGCGCGATATTGCTCGAGCGTCATACCGTCCTTTGCGAGCTCGGCGATGAGGTCTTTGCTAGTCAAGTTGTTTCTGCGTTTGATGTCCTCGAGCGCATCATCAACCTCCTTGTCCGTAACATCCAGGCCGGCATGTTTTGCAGCCGCAAGCTGCAGCTTTCTGTTTATCATCTCTTCGAGCAGCAGCCGCTCATCGGATTTTGCATCCTTCAGCTTCGCGGCCTCTCGCTGAAGGTCGCTCATGGTGATGATCTCGTCATTGACGACTGCGATGACCCTATCCACGACCACTGAGCTGCTTGCATAGCCTGTAATTCCGATGAGGATCAAAGAGAGAACACAGAAGAATACGATGAAAACCTTTTTCATACATTACTCCAAATCGACTGTCATTCCAAGGCATCGTAATTTACCTCGAACTTGGTCCTGGACCTAAGCTCATTCATCCACTGACGATGCCTCTTTTCCTGTTTTTCCTGGTAGAGCCTGGCCTCTATCTCTTTGTAGACCTCTTCCAGGCTCCTGGTGCCGGCAGGCCGCCTTTCTTCGAGCTTGAAGATATGGAAGCCGTAAGGACTCTTTACAACGCCGCTCACTTCTTTTGGCCGGAGTCTGAAGACCTCGTTGAATTCCTGGGGCATCTCGCCTTCTGCGAAGAAGCCGAGGTCACCGCCGTTTACCGCCTCAGGAGCGGTGGATCTCTGTCTTGCAAGCGCGGCGAAGTCCGCGCCCTGCCTGAGGAGGGAAAGGATGTTATCCGCTTCTCCCTCGCTCGATACCACGATCTGCCTGGCGCGTACCTGCTCAGGCCTCGTGAATTCATCTATATGCGCGTTGTAGTATCTCCTGACCTCGGAAGGGGTGACGGTCAGATGCCTGTCCACCTCTCGAGACAGGAGCTTTTCTATCATCATATTCTCCCAGATGTCCGCCTTCCATTTCTCGTAGTCTATCCCCTGATCAGCAAGCAGCTCCTTTATCTCTCTGCCCTGGCCGCCCTTGAGCTGGCTTATACGCTCATTTATCTCGGACAGGCCCACTTTTATCCTTCTGCGCTGGGCCTCTTTGAGGATCATCTTTTGCTCGATAAGGCGGTTCAGAAAATCTTTCTTTACCGCAAAGGAGACTTCGGGTCCTTTGAAGCCCGCGCGGGAAAGCCGCTCCATGAATTCACCGAGGGTGATGGGATCTCCGTTCACTGTTGCAATGACAGTGAGATCCCGGGAAGCGGCATCCTGCCGGGGCTTTGCATTTTCGTCATCGGATTGTCGGGTACATCCAAAAAATAAAAGCCCCAGTGCAATGGCCGGGGCTAGGTATCTTGTCAGGTGCGCCATGTTCATGGTTGCTGTTTCTTGTTCCCCTCGGGAACAGGCGGTTGCCGAAGCTGGAGCTTCTGCTCTGTGAGTGGGGCTGAAAGCGCCTCTCCTGCGGATGCGATAGCTTTTTCATCTATCTTTATCTTCGCCTTCTCCTTCAGCCCTTTTGCAAACTCTATGTATGACTGGCGCTGCTTCTGCTGGAACAGCCAGGTCCTGAGCTGGGGCTCGGCCTCTTCGAAGCTCAGGCGCTTGCCTGTGGCCGTCCGCATCTCCGCCTTGTGCTTGTTGTAGTATTCCCTTACTTCCTTGTCCGTGGGGAAGGCGACCTTGCCGGCCAGCTCTTTCTTCAACAAGTTGTTGAAAAGCTCGTTCTTGATGAATTCATCCACCCTGCGCTTGAACTCCGGCTCCCTGTCGAGGCCTCTGCGCTTCGCTTCCTGGAGGACGACCTCTATTCCGATGAGGTCATCGAGGAAGTCTTTTCTCGCCTGTGCGTCTGTGATTACGGCCTGCTGCATCTGGGGCGGCAGTTCGGCCAATTGGGACTTCAGGTCGCCGAGTGTGATCTTCGTCCTGTTCACCTTGGCAAGCACGGTGTTGTCCGCGTCTTTGCTGCATCCTACGGACAGGGCTAAGAAGGTGGAAAGCATAAGAATGATCGATTTCTTCATGTGGGTGGGATTCCTCCGATTGGTAGGATAGAATGCTTGGAATTTTATAACATACTACATAAGTTCCTGCAAGCTTTTTTTGACGGCTTCCGATACAGATGCGAGAGAGCCGTCAGGAAGCTCGATCTTCAGGGTGAATTCCGATACGAGGCTGATCCTCCCTTTATTTCTCTTAAGCAGGGACATCACCCTGTCCGGTGGTATATTTGCATCCTCGGAAAAAGTAAGGCTCACGGAGCTTATGCCCTGGTCCACCCTCACCACGGAAGCAGCCCTGCACGCAGCCTTTATTCTCATGATCTCTATCAGGTTTCTTGCCGGCTCGGGCGGTCGTCCGTATCTGTCAGCGAGCTCCGTCGTCAGGATGTCGGCCTCTTCTTCGCTCAATATTGCTGATATCTGTTTGTAGGCGGCAAGCCTCAGGCCCATGTCCTGTATATAGGTCTCAGGGATGAAGGCCGAGACCCGGAGGTTGAGCTGTGTGTCAGGCCTTTTTTCCAGGGGCTGTCCCTTGAGCTCTGAGATCGCCTCTTCCATCATCTCTGTATAGAGATCGATTCCGACCGCTGCTATATGGCCGGACTGCTGTTTTCCGAGGAGATTTCCGGCGCCCCTCGTCTCCAAGTCGTGTGCTGCAATGCGGAAGCCCGCCCCGAGTTCGGACAGCTCCTGTATGGCCCTGAGCCTCTTTTTTGCGGTCTCGGAGAGGCTCTCATCCGGAGGGATGAGCAGATAGGCAAAGGCCTTTTCCCTTCCCCTGCCGACCCGTCCCTTTATCTGGTAGAGCTCTGCGAGACCGAACCTGTCTGCCCGGTTTATGATGATAGTATTCGCCTCAGGGATGTCTATGCCGGATTCTATGATTGTAGTGGTGACCAGAACGTTGACCTCTCCGCGTATAAAGGCGGACATGGCGTCCTCGATCTGTTGCTCCTGCATTTGGCCGTGCGCAATTGCGACTTTCGCCTCGGGAACTATTTTTTTTATGAACTCCGCCATGAGCTCTATACCTTGGACCCTGTTGTGCACGAAGAAAACCCGGCCGCCCCTGTTTAGCTCGGATGTGACGGCCTCTTTGATTATCCTTGGGCCGAAGCGGGCGAGTACGACCTGTATCGACTGACGGTCGAGCGGCGGGGTCTGGATGATGGAGAGGTCTCTCAGCCCTGAAAGCGACATGTGAAGCGTCCTGGGGATAGGGGTGGCGGTGAGGGTGAGCACGTCCACCAGCTTCTTGAACTCTTTGATCCTTTCTTTGTGTTTCACGCCGAACCTGTGCTCCTCGTCCACAATAAGAAGCCCCAGGTTCCTGAAGGATACGTCTCTCTGCAGAAGCCTGTGTGTGCCGATGACGATGTCAATCGTGCCGTCTTTGAGGCCTCTTAGGATCTCTTTCTGCTCGGCCTTCGATCTGAAGCGGGAGAGCATCTCTACTTTGGCTGAGAACCTCTCGAGCCTGCTCGCAAATGTCCGGAAATGCTGGTCTGCGAGTATGGTGGTTGGTACGAGTACCGCAGTTTGGAAGCCGTCCTCCAAGGCCTTGAAAGCAGCTCTGAGGGCCACCTCGGTCTTGCCGTAGCCCACATCACCGCAAACGAGCCTGTCCATGGGTCTGGGCCTCTGCATGTCTGCAAGGACTTCTTCGATGGCCCTCTCCTGGTCGGGTGTTTCTTCATGCGGAAAAGAGGCCTCAAACTCTCTGTACAGTATGTCCGGCGGTGAAAAAGGCCTGCGCTCCATGGCCTCTCTTGCGGCATATATGGTAACGAGCTCCCGCGCCATCTCCAGGATGTCCTTCCTAACCTTCTCTTTCGTCCTTGTCCATTGCGGAGCGCCCAGTCTGTCGAGCTTGGGGGCAGTTTCCTCGATACCTATATATTTTTGCACCTTGTCGAGGCTGTAGAGAGGCACATAGAGCTTGGCATCAGGCTCATAGCGGATAGCGAGATAGTCGGTCTCGAAACCGTCCACATCAATATGGGCGAGACCCTGATATTCTCCCACGCCGTAGTCTCTGTGCACCACGTAGTCCCCAGGGCTGAGCTCCTTGAATGTCGAGAGAAATGGTGCGACCTTCGAAGCCCTCGGTACAGGCCTGTGGGCCTTCTGGCCGAAGATGTCCTCCTCTGTGATGTAGGCCGTTTCCAAGCTGGGCCATAGAAAGCCCTGGGATAGACGGCCTGTAGTCACATAGATCGGCAAAGGAGCTTCCGAAGCAATCGGCGGCTGTGATGTAATGGCAAGGCCGTATTCGTCGAGCATTCTTTTGAGCCTCAGAGAGGACTCCTCTGTGCCGCAGGCGAGGGTAACGATATTTTTTTCTTGCAACGAACGGAGACTTTTGGCGAGGCCGGCGAGGGTGCCCTCGGAAACTTTCTCATCCGTGTTGTCCGCTCTTTTTGGAAACCTGGTGAGCCGCACGCCGAGCGCGCCTGGTGAGATGGTGCCCATCTTGAGGGCGCCTGAAGTTCTTGGTATGAGGGTCAGATATATCTTCTTATACGCGCCGAGCAGCCCCTCTATCCCGGAGGGGGGGAAATATAGCTCCTCCACCTCAGGCAGAAGACTCTCCCGGCCAGCCTCCTCTTCTCTGCCAGTGACTGCCTTTTGCCAGAATTCATCTGCGGCCTTTAGTATGTCCTCAGGTTCATTCAGGACAATGATGGTCTCTTTCGGCAGATAGGAGGCCAAAGGCTCCATTTCGTACAATAGCGGCGCAAGAAACTCCGCGCCCGGCGGTATGTCGCCGGAGGCAAGCCCTTTCAGAAAGCTGTCTTCTACGCCGAGCCGGTGGTGGTACCGAGCACTATAGCCGAGGTCTTCAGCAGGGCGGATGATCTCGCGCACAGGGATAGCCACAGCCTGTTTTATCTCTTTTGAGCTTCGCTGGGACTCGAGCTCGAACTCCCGGATGGATTCTACCGCGTCTCCGAAGAATTCGATGCGCACCGGTCTGTCATGGAGAGGAGAGAAGAAATCGAATATGCCGCCTCTTTTGCTGAATTCTCCTATGCGCGTGACAGTCGAGGACGGCTCATAGCCCATCAACACGAGCCTCTTCGCAAGCCTTTCGGGATCCATGTCCATGCCCAGTGAGACAGTGGTCACTGCGTGCTCAAACAGCGCCCTGGGAGGAAGCTTCTGCATGAGGCTCGCGACAGGCACGATATAGGCTCCGATTCCGACGGAGATGAGATGATAGATGGCCTTCATGCGCTCTCCGACGGTACTGCTGTCCGGAGAGTCTTGGCTGAAAGGCAGGGTGTTCCAGGAAGGAATGGAGTGTACCGACAGGCCCTCAACACCCGGTTCATGGACATCTGTGCGTCTTAAGAAAAAATTCAGATCCTCTTTGAACTGCTCCGCCTGCTCGTTCGATGAAACAACGAAGACCACAGGCCTTTTCGACTCTTTTAAAAGACCTGCTACGAAAAACCCCCGGCTGCCGCCCCAGAGCTCGCTGACCTCTGCTGTAGTTGCGCCTTGGCCCAGTGCGGAGATAACAGGCTGCAAGATGTGTTTGAGTGTCTTCATTTCCAGGATGACTTATAACACGGGAAGATGATTAATGCAACGGCGGCTGAGAGTTGTTTTATCCGCGGGTGCTATCTGCCGAAGAACTGTATTTCGAGCACAAAGGTGATGGCGGAGACAGAGGTGGTGTTGTGATGTTCATCTCTGGGCCAGGATATTTCCGGCTCTATCTCGAAGAAAAGCCACGGCCTGAAGAAATTCCTGCGATACTTAGTCCCGACACGGAAGTTCAGCCAATCTCCATCCGGCCTTGTGACATACAGGGCGCTTATGTCGAAAGAGACGGCGTCTTTGGCTGAGAGGCGGTGGTATAGAGAGGTCTCCGGGACCCAATTTACACCTGGAGAGTTTTCCGTATAGCTGACCGAGTTGGTCAACCTCAGGAGTGTGGATGTGCTTAGGGGTTTTTCGATGTCCACCCTGGTGGTCTCTGTGAAACCGTCGTCCTTCCAGTGATAGGCTGTTTCAGTGAATCTTGCGAGCACGCTCCATCCTAAAGGACGTTCGTACCTGAAGCGCGCTCGGACGAAAGGTTGAAGGCGTTTAATGCGGATGCCTGCGCCGATGTCGAATTTTGACTTCGGAGTCTTGGTAACTTCATACTGCAGGCCTGTGTCGGTAGGTTTGTAGGAGGGAGCGGCGGCGAGCGCAGGGTCTGTAGTCTTTACCGGAGGAGAGATATACGGTGCCTCTTCGTGCTCCCCGGAGACAAAGAGCTTGAGCTTATTAGACAACTTCGGCAGGCGGACGCTTGCCTTGAATAAAGAGCTGAACACGAATGCATCCCTCTCGTTCCATTGGAGAGCATTTCTCCACTTGACGAATGTGCCTGAATAGTCTCCTTCCAGGGTTTCTTTCTCCCCGAAGAAGCTGTCGAACCAGACTGCAGGCGCGCTCAGGGTCCTCGAAATGAATCTGTGGGTGATATCTATGAAAGTTGATTCATCTTTTTCATTTTGTTGCGTCTCGGACGGCGCAGCAGGAGATGGGGCAGGGATGGCCTTGCTGTCCGGCCCTGAAGGGACAGGGGAGTCGGCGGATGATTCAGCGGAAAGGGTTGGCCAGGCGTTTAGTAACAATAGGGATAAGAATGCGCAGAATGAAAGAGTAGTTTTCATAAATGTTATAAACCTTGAAAGCGGTATCTGTTGCCAGGGCTGATTTGATGAAATCTTTAAAAGCAGATACACCGCAGAGAGCACTGGCGAATACCATTAATAGATGTTTGTATATAGGCCCTCTATGCCCTGTGATCTGAAGAGCCGCTGACTTGCCCGTTTATCGGATTCTACCGGAATCATAGCCGCATGGCAAGGCCAGGATACTATTTTAGAGGCGGGCAAGATCCGACTTTGTAAAAAAGGCCGGGGTGATTTCGTGATGATGTCCCTTTCTTGATGTCATGCCGTAAAGTGCGCTTGATATTATAAATGGAAAAGTGCTATCATTGCAAACATCTACGGGATTTAAGTTGCAAACCGAGAGGCGGGGCGAGAAATAAACATAAGCCCATCAACGTGCTGGCGCTCAAAGACCGGTTCCAATTTTTTTCATGCAGGCCCCAATGATCGATGTTGTGGACTAAACTATCTATGCCTAAAGGTCTGACGCGGTTAATTGCCTTTATATTATGCCTGGCGCTGCTTACGGGCTGCGGCGGGTTCTTTTTTTTCCCAGAAAGAGGGCTTCGAGAAAATCTATACGCCTCTGCATTCTCGCCGAAAGATGTCTATTTCACTACCGCAGACGGCTTCAGGTTGCATGCATGGCTAGTTATGGCTGCGGAAAACAAAGGCACGATTCTTGTCCTGCACGGGAACGCGGAGAACTTGAGTACACATATAAATAGCGTCCTCTGGCTTGTGCTCGAGGGCTATAATATTTTTATCATAGATTACCGCGGCTATGGGAAATCAGAGGGGAACCCGAGCATAGGGACACTCCACCTCGATGTCGACGCAGCAATCAAGGCGGTATTCGGCCTCGACGACATCAATACGAAGCGAGTGTTTATTCTAGGCCAGAGCCTGGGAGGCGCGGCTTCTGTTTATGCAGTCGCCCGTTCGCCCTATAAGTCGCGGATCAAGGCCCTTATAATAGACAGTGCATTCGCGGAATATCGGTCGATAACGCGTGAAAAGCTTGGCCGATTCTGCATCACTTGGCCACTTCAATATCCGCTTTCTTTGACCGTGAGAAATGATTACAGTCCTGTTTTTTGGATTGCCGAGGTATCACCTGTACCGGTCCTGATCCTTCACAATGAAAAAGACGACGTTGTACCCATTCATCACGGCCTGACTTTATATCACGCGGCAAGGGAGCCCAAGGCATTTTGGAGGGGGACTGTCGGCGGTCACGTAGCGGCCTTCGCTGATCCGGAGCTCAGGAGACGTTTTTTGGAATATCTGGAAGCATTTTAGGAAATTCTACCTTATCGGAGGTGATGTTAATTTTTTGCACTCTAAAATAATCATTCCATCTACATAAAAACAAAAAACCCTTCTTGCAGAAAGAGTTATGCGAGGGATAATCTTCACTAAAGAAGTGAAATAAAACTGCAAATAAGGGGGGAGTAAAGATGGGCCAAGGGGTGCTTCCTTTCAAGCTCGAGATTACAAAAGAGCGGATTACCGCCAGAAGCGGTCTTGCCCTCT
Source organism: Nitrospirota bacterium (assembly GCA_037444505.1). Taxonomy (GTDB): domain Bacteria; phylum Nitrospirota; class UBA9217; order UBA9217; family UBA9217; genus JBBIMH01. The sequence continues at coordinate 13,077 of JBBIMH010000027.1, forward strand.
ATTATGGAATTTTTGCATGCTATAAAGGCAGGTGCTGTCATAGACAGGTGTTTTCCCTGCCCGGGCTCTGGCAGGGGATTTCCGGCCAGCACATATATCATCCCCCTTACCCTAATGCAGTAGGGTGGTGGAGATGCCATCCTCGATGTACGCGAGATTCGCGATGACACCACCTTGCGTGAATTGACAGGCATAGCTGCCATCCCTACCTCGGTGGCTATAGGAGACTGGCTCAGCTCGTAGGTTGGGCAAAACGGTTCACCTTGTCCAACAAAACCACCATATGCGTATGTGTTGGGCATAAAAATCATGCCCAACCTACGGGCTTCAACCATCAGCGGCCTGTTATCATCTCCGCTACTCTCTGTTGTATCTCGTCCATGCGGTCATAGCATGCAATCCGGGTATCAGCCGTGTCGAAGAGGTTGAGGATATATGGACTGTCGAAGGATACCGCGATGAGCCTTTTCCCTTCCGCCTTCGCAGTGCGTGCGATTCTCTCACCGACACTGGCAAGTCCGTCGGAGATACCCGACCTGCCCTTTGCAGCCGTAATCCTCGAGAATATCGCTATCACTACAGCGCCGACGCCGGATATATACCCGCGCAGGCGCTCAGAGGAAATATCCGTGCTCGGGGTGATTACAACGCACTGAGTGCTTTCATATGCAGAGCGTAGTCCCGTGAGCAGGGCGCCGCCTGTGCCGTCAATAAAATCATCATCAAGCACAAAGCACAAAACGCCGTCCGGGCCCGAAAGCGGAAGACCGGCCGGCTCGCCCGAGATTATCCTCGGCGCCTTTTTGCATATCTCTGCTGCTGTCTCGCGGTGCTTTTCGTAATCGATCAGGCTGCCTGATATCTTCTCATCCGACGAAGCGGATCGCTGACTATGCGACTCCTTGCCGTCGAACAGGCCGACCCTCTTTTTTGCTGCGAGTATTCGCTGTATGGATTCCTCTATCCTTTGGCTCGTGATGCGGCCCTTCTCGACTGCGGATGCCACCGCCTCGATGGTCGCACGCGCGTCTTTCGGATGCAGAAGGATGTCTATACCAGCCTCGACGGACCTGACCGCGATTTCCTCCGGAGAATAGTCATTCGAGAGCGCGCCCATATCGAGCGCATCGGACACGATGACCCCCTCGAACCCCATTCCCTCCCGCAGCAGAGCGGTTACTGCTTTCTTGGAGAATGTCACCGGCTTCTCGGGATCCAGGGCGGGAACGAGGAGGTGCGCGATCATCACCATGCCGACACCGCTCTTTACGGCCTGCCGGAATGGCGGGAGCTCGACACGATTCAGACGAGACCTGTCTGCCCGGATTACAGGCAAGACGGAATGAGAGTCTTGGTCTGTGTCTCCGTGGCCTGGAAAATGCTTTGCGCATGCAAGCAGTTCAGACCTTTCAGACCTTCCTCTGATTGGAGATGCCTGGAGCCGTTCGATATATCTCGCACCGAACCATTCCACTATTTCGGGTTCTTCTCCAAAGGCCCTTGTGCATATGATCGGATTGTCCCGATTATTGTTAACGTCCATGACAGGAGAGAATACCCCTTGAATGCCGGCAGCCCGCGTCTCCGTCCGCACCGCATCCAGCATCCTGTGAAGAAGCGAAATGTCCCGCCTGGATGTCATGTCTATTGCAGAGGCGACGGCGCGCTGAGAGGGAAACCGCGTCCCTCCTATGAGCTGCTGTCCGAGGCCGCGCTCTACGTCAGATGTGATTAGTAGTGGAATCTCAGAGAGCCCCTGTAGCCTTGCGAGGTGCCGCGGCGTATTTTCGATATCCCCGCCGAACAGAATGAAGCCGGAAATCCCGCCTTTCACGAGCCCCTCGATATCTTTTCGATAAGAAGGGTCGTCTAGCTGATTGCCATCGAGCCTCGGCATCACCATCTGTGCAATTGTTCTTCTCAGATCTGAGCTGTCCATGGCGGCATTTTCTCTTTTTCCGTCGGGCATTGCAAGTCTTTTCTGGTCACGGAGGAGCTGGTTGATGAGATTGACAAATGAATATAGTGAGATATACTGTATCCATGGACATGCAAAAGATGAATTCGCATAGAACCCGGCGGTGCGCTGCTAGTTTGATAGATACCGGTATATAGATCTCTGTGTATAGATCTTGCGACGTCTATGAACATACTCAATATTCTTAAGAACGGTTTTGTGCGCCACAAGAGCGGAAACAGCCGGCTCATCAAGGCGCTGTCCTTTCAGACACGGCTCATATCAGAGCTCCAAGTGACAGACGACCTGCCGAAGACGTGGAGGGAGTGTATAAGAAATATTGTCCGCTCGGCTGCGGATATCACCGAGATCTGTTTCGCATTCGCTGTACATTGGTTTGATAATGCAAAACCATCCCTCGAGATTATATGGCCGTGCAGCCCCCGGCAGGAGATGATGAAGGCCGCCGAAGCCCTGTTGATATCCTCGCTCGAGCGGGAGTCATCTCCGACACTATACGATGAGGTGAAGGCATCTCATACCGTCCTCGACGAGGTCTGCATGCCGGATACTGCGGTCGACGTGATAGAGCTTTCTATCAAGCGTTTTTCGTCGAAGATGCTGCCTTCGGGATTCGTCGGCCTCGGCCTCAGGAAGAGCCGCATCAAGGACTATGCAGACCGAGTCGCAGTGGAAGGCATCAACTCCTCGCTGGCCGGCATCATATGCTCTCTTGCAGCCATCAGGGCGTACACCCTGGAGATAGAGAGATTCGCCACGAGAGACCCTCTTACAGGGCTCTACAATCAGGTGGCGTTCTGGGACATGCTCGAATACGAGACCGAGCGCTCGAGGCGCCACGTTTATTCGTTTGCGCTTCTTGTCATGGACCTGGACAATTTCAAGGCCGTCAACGATACCTATGGTCATGACCTCGGCGACTCGCTTCTCAAAGACATGGCGTCGCTGATAAAGGGCGCTGTGAGAAAGGGAGATATCCCGGCGAGATACGGCGGAGACAAATTCGCCGCCATCCTGCCTGTGTGCGATGAAGAGCAGGCTCACAGCGTTGCTGGCCGCATCATGGACGCAGTCAGAAGATTCTCCATCACCCTTCCTGACGGGACGCATATACACCAGACCTTCTCAATCGGTATTTCGGTCTTTCCTTATCATGCAGCATCCGCCAGGGACCTGTTCCTAATGGCTGAGACAATGGTAGTCCAGGCGAAGGCATCGGGCAAGGACAGGATCTGCTCCCCGAGCAATCAACAGGCCGCTGTGGACCTCCGCCACATAGGGGAAAAGAACATCATGATACTAAACGCCATCGAGAGGCATGCAGTCGTGCCCTACTTTCAACCGATCATAGGCGTGAAGGATGGCAGGGTGGAGGCGTACGAGGTCCTGACGCGGATATCAACGCCCGAGCGCATAATCTCCGCCTCCGAATTTGTCGAGACTGCAGAGAGCATGGGCGCCATAGCGAAGCTCGACTATCAGCTCATAGAAGGCGCGTTCGAGCTGGTGAAGAAGACAGGCTATAGCGGAAGGCTTTTTTTGAACCTCTCTCCCAAGGCCCTTATCATATCCGACTTCATGCCCACCGTCAGAAAACTGCTCGACTCGTACCATATAGAGCCCTCGAGGATGGTGTTCGAAATCACAGAGCGGGACACTGTGAGAAACATGCGGCTGATAGAGAACTTCATAAAGGACCTCAGACTCGAGGGTTTCAGATTCGCCATCGACGACTTCGGTGCAGGATATTCTTCCTTCCAGTACATAAAGACATTCAGCATTGACTATATCAAGATAGACGGAGAGTTCATAAGGAACATGGCCGAGAAAGGCACTGTGGAGCGCGCAATTGTTGCAAGCGTGACCTCGCTTGCCAAGGGCCTCGGCATAAAAACCATTGCGGAATATGTAGAGTCTGCGGACATTATGAGCGAGGTGGATTCGGTTGGCATAGATTACGCCCAGGGTTATTACATTAGTTACCCATCTCCGGTATTGAAGTGACGCATGGGATCAATTAGCGGCCCTGTTCGACCTGCACGTTTTCCTCATATCATCATAATCAATATAGAATCAACGGCTTTCTGTGGATTGAGAGATCAATGAATCTGGAAGATTTAAAGGCTGATGCCGTCGGGATATTCGAGGCAGGGCTTAGACAGGCGGATCCATACGCCTGCGTCAGGAGGAGTTTTGTCCTCGAGGGCCGGATGCTCAAGGCAGGTGACTTTGTTTATGACATTGGTTCCTTCGAGAGGATAATAGTCATAGGCGCGGGCAAGGCCGCTGCTCCAATGGGTAGGGCGGTAGAGGATGTGCTTGGCGAGAGGATATCGGCGGGCCTGTTGATTACGAAGTACGGCCATTCGGAGAGGCTCAGACATATAAGGATCGTAGAGGCCAGGCATCCACTGCCCGACGAGAGCGGCGTGCTCGCGACCGAGGAGATATTAAGGCTTATTTCAGGCCTAAATGACAAGACGCTCGTCATATGCCTCATCTCCGGAGGCGGGTCGTCTCTTCTTGTTTCTCCGGCGGAGGGCATTGCACTCGAACACAAGATAGAGACTACAAAGCGGCTGCTCGGATCAGGTGCGACAATCAAAGAGATAAACAGCGTGAGAAAGCACCTCTCGAAAGTCAAGGGCGGAAGGCTCGCTGCGCTCGCGGCTCCTGCACGCACTATCACCCTTGTTCTCTCGGATGTTATAGGAGACTGCCTGGATGTAATTGCATCCGGTCCTACAGCGCCTGACGACAGCACCTATATGGATGCCTTGTCCGTGCTCGGAAAATACAGGCTCCTGGACAAGGTGCCCAAGCCTGTGATCGATCGTCTTCGGGATGGTGCGCAGGCACGGATAGAGGAAACCCCGAAACAGGGCGACCCGATCTTTCTTTACGTCCGGAACGAGATAATAGGGAGCTTGGGGCTTGCGCTTGATGCAGCAGAAAAAGAGGCAATGGTGCGGGGTTACCGCGCCTTTATCCTCTCATCCTGCATCACCGGCGAGGCAAGCGAAGTCGGCAAGGTCTTTGGAGCAATCGCTGCTGAAATCAGAAAGAACTCCCGGCCGTTGCTGCCCCCTGCCTGCATCATTGCAGGCGGAGAGACGACAGTGACCATAAGGGGTGATGGAAAGGGCGGCAGAAACCAGGAGATGGCCTTGTCCGCTGCAATAGATATGGCCGGACTTTCTGAAGTCGTATTTCTCTCTGCCGGGACTGACGGCACCGACGGCCCAACAGATGCCGCAGGGGCGTTTGCATACGGCACGACCGTCGGCCGCGCAGAGGCCCTGGGCCTCGATGCCCGCGAATGCCTCTCGAGGAATGACTCATATTCATTCTTCAAGTCCATCGGAGACCTCTTCTTCACAGGCCCTACGAAGACGAACGTGATGGACATCCATATCCTCCTCGTCCGGCCCTGACACTGCTTTTTTTGTTTTGACAAACCATATTATGATGCATCCTGTCACTGCGCAGTCGCATCGCCGTGGTATTGCTATGGACAGCGTAACAGAATTTTTATGATCAGAGGTGGTGTATATGCGCAGAAAGGATAAGCTCGGCGACTGCGTAAAGGCCTCCCGGCCAAGCGTCGAGAAATACATGAGGATGAGCGAGGAGGAGAAGGACTTAGCAATACAAAAGGCCGTCATGAGGCTTCAGACCCGAGTTCAGGAGATACTTTTTCTGCTGGATAGAGACAGGAGCTCTGCCGACTCGATCCACGGGAGAAAGGAGGTGATACAGTATGATAAGGATGGCAAGGACGATAGTCCTGGTCCTAGCGGCGATGCTGACGATGACGTTTGCGCTCCAAGCGGCGGAGATTAAGGCCCCGGTAGAGCCGAAAAAACCTCAATACAAGAAGGTGACCGGGAGCGTGGTGTCGGTGAGCCCCACCAGCATCGTCATCAAGAGCAGGGTAAAAGGCGACATGACGATTGCCGTCACCCCGGATACGGATATCGTCAATGGAAAGGCGGCAAAGCAGGGCGACAGGGCGTGTGTGAACTACAGAGTTGACAAGACAGGAAAGACCGCGACCCGAATCGAGGTGCTTGCGTCCAATGCTGCGGTCCAGACCCAGTCAGGTCCGAAGACTTCTAAATAGAGACTTTCAGACCCTTCATTACCCTTTTTTTCGGCAGGCGCTCTAAGTCCCGCGCCTGCCTTTCTTGTCAAAGCTATATTTTGTGGCAGAGCAGGCAGAAGTCCTTTTTCTTCTCGGACCTGCGAAGATACATGGTCTTGGAGCCTGTGGCCAGATCTATATAGCCCTTGTGGATATCATGACAGGTGGAGCAGGTCATCCTCTTCTGCTCATCAAGTGGAAACCCAGGAGGGAGCTGAAAAGAGGGGACAATGTCCACAGGATGGGATGGGCCGAGAAGGGAGTGGCAGTCCGCGCAGATCCTGCCTACCGGCTTGACGAGCCTTCCGGCCTCCCTCACCCCGATGCTCTGGTGGCAATTCAGGCAGGACATGCCTGCTGCCTTGAAGTCATGCGGTTGGAGCTGGACAGCAGGGATCTGTTCAGCGGACAAGGCATGAATCGCCAACAGAACGGAGAGCATGATGAGCGCGGCCGCGAGGCAGGACTTAAAGCGAAAAGTCATTTAACTCCTCCTTCATCCGGGCGATGCCGTCCTTCAACCTCTTGATCTCGGCTGCTGCATCCTTCGACGCGATTACCGCCTTCTCGAGATCCCTTGCCGCATCCGTAAGCGCCTTCTGCCGCTCCTTGAGTCTGATGAACCTTTCCCTGAGCCCGCTCCGCATCCTGTCGAGGTCCGAGGCGAGGTCCTGGAACTCGTCCTCCTCTGAAAGCGCAATGCCGCTTACGAGATCCCCGGATGACAGCCTGATTATGTCCTTCTTCAGGCTGTAGAGGGGTGGGGAGAGCCGCTTCCACAGCCCGCGCACCGCGAAGAGCAGCAACAGGCTGAACAATATCAGGGAGATGATATGCGCCGTCAAGAGAGACGGCATCACGAGATCCGCAACAGAGCGTACGTTGATGTGCGGCGAATATAGGACATCCTCGAGTCTCCTCTGGGCCAAAAGCACAAAGAACGCGACAGCGGCCACTGCCCAGAGTGTGGTCGTGATTACGAAGCGCAGTATGAAGCGCGTCTGGAAGTTTTTCTTTATGAAATACGTCCTTCTCGTCACAAACATGTGATCCCCCTTATTTGTCGTGGCAGGCGAGGCAGAGCCTGCTGCCGCTGTTTGACATGACAAGGCGGCCCGGCAATCTCGAGAAGAGGTCATGGCATGAGCTGCATCCGACCCTTCCATCTATCAATTTGATCGCCGGGTTCAGACTGCCTAATGGCTTGAGCCCCCTTCTCCTCGCAAACGCCCTGAGATAATCCACACCGATGGGATGGCTGCCGCTCGGATCGAATTTGGCGAGCGGAGTACCGTGCTCCCACGTCCCCACGGACACGGATTCCATAATGCCCAGGCTGCCGTCATGGCACGAAAGGCATGTGTGGGATATAGGATCTATCCGGCCTGCCTCTGCCTGGTCCGCCCTGTACCTCATATGCGCTGATGGCATCATGGCCATGTGGCCTGCCGACTCTTCTTGGTGGCATACGATGCAGAGCGCCCTACCCCGCAAGCCGCGTCTAAGAAATGATGTCGCTGCGCCTAAGACCTGGGCCGAAGACTCGTGTATGTCATGGCAGGTGGTGCATGTCATCTTCCCCTCATAGGAAAGCGGAAAATCCGGGGGCGGAATTGCCCTCGCAGGCATCATTTCAACTGGATGGGATATGCTGTCTTCCATGGCCTTGTGGCACCGCGCGCAGAGCTCGGCTACGGACGCTGTGAGCCTCATTGTCTCGCGCCTGCCCTTCACCGGCGTCACAGCATGGCATTCCCTGCATTGTTCGTCTGTGAATGAATGGGGTCCCGAGCGAAGGACTGTATAGGCGAGTCCGGCTGCAAGGGCAATGGGCAGGGTCCCTGCTATGATGATGGCATTCCTGTTCACGCCCTGATCTCCTCGAATATACGCTCTATGGACTTTACCGTCTGGACGATCTCTTCAGTGTTGCGCTCTCTCTTGGGTCCGTCCTCGCCCTTCTGGATCATGCCGCTCAAAGAATCCAACTCAGCCTCGAGCAGGGCGAGCCGCTCTTTGGCCGTGATTATTCTGGATCTGTACTGGGCCACCGCCTGGTTCAAGGCATCTGCAAGGTCTGTCAGGTTGTCCTTTCTCCTGAATCTGATATTACCCTTGAGTTCTCCCCGGCCGATTGTCGCCGCCTCCTTGCCGAGCCGGTATGCAGGACCAGCGATTCTGTGGGAATAGAACAGGTGCAGAAGTACCACGGCGGCTATGATCAATACAACCATGACTGCGTATATTGCAGCGGTCTTTGCAAACAGATCGGCCCTTATCGCCTTGACAATGGAAAGCACTGCGCCGTACTGCCTACCTATGTCCGAGGGCAAGAGGGAAATGAATGCCGCGCCTGCCGCCAATGCGCCCAAGATGACAATCCCCAGTGTCAGAAGAACGAGTAGCGGTCGATATGAAGGCCTTGTAGAGAAGGTCTGCATAAATAGCCTCCCGGGCATGCGAGGATTTAGAGACGCGCCGATGCAGATATTTTATCGGACGTTTTGTGAAGAGTTTAGCCGAAAGTCGTGATTTATGCAAGGGGAGGAAATATGATTTTTAGAGTTTAGAAATGAAGAAACTCTTCGGGATTGAGTTCATGCCTCTATATTTTCGAGCACTTTCCTGGCCTGCTCCACATCCTTCTGCATCTGCCTGACGAGAGATTCCGCATCCGGAAACTTCTCCTCACCCCTGAGCCTCTCTACAAAGGATATCGCCATCTTCTTTTCATAGAGATCTCCTTCGAAATCGAAGAGATATACCTCTATTGAAGCCGGACCTCCGCCGAATGTCGGTCTCACGCCTATGGATGCGGCTCCTTTCAGCCTCCGTCCGTCCACATCTGCGAGCACCGCATACACCCCATAACCGGGGATGAGCTCATTTGGAGTATGGATGTTCGCAGTAGGAAAGCCGAGCGTCCGGCCGCGCCTGGCGCCTGGGACGACATCTCCTTCGATGGCGTAGTATCTACCCAGAAATCTCGACGCCTCGGAAACCTTCCCTGTCGAGACAAGCTCGCGAACAAGCGAGCTGCTCACCACGATGCCGTCCACCCGCACGGCGTCCACTACGCCTACATGAAAACCGTACTCCCCGCCCATTTTCTTGAGGAAATCTATGCTCCCTTCTCGGCCTTTGCCGAATGCATAGTCATACCCTACATACACCTCCCGGGCCCCTATCCTGTCGTGCAGCACATTGCGGACGAACTCCTCCGGGTTCTGCTCGGCGAATGAGCGGCTGAAGTCCGCGCATATCACCACATCGATGCCCGCAGCCTCTATCAATCTCATCTTCGCATGGAAGGTATTAAGCAGTTTGGGCGATCTCTCCGGTGCAAGCACCTTGAGAGGGTGCGGCTCGAATGTAAAGGCGATGCTCGTTCCCTTGATCTCCCTTCCCCTCTCTACGACCTTTTTAAATATGGCCTGATGCCCCAGATGCACGCCGTCGAAGTTTCCCAGGGTCACCACTGGCGACGGAAACTTGAGATTCAGATTCTTTACACCCCGGATAATCCTCATATGGGCAAGGATAATCTCACAAAGCGGATAAATTGTCAACCTCTGGTTTTCTCTTGCCTTTTTCGTGACATTGTAATATTCTTTCTGGCTATGAGGCGCTTTTACAGTTTCGATAGATACAAGACCGGATACAGGCAGGAGGCCCTCGCAGGACTGACTACATATCTTACGATGGCCTATATCATAGTAGTCAACCCTGCGGTGCTTGAGGCCGCCGGCGTACCGAAAGGGCCGTCCACAACCGCAACCATACTCGCTGCCGCCTTCGGCACGCTCATCATGGCATTTTATGCCAAGCGCCCATTCGCTGTTGCGCCCTATATGGGCGAAAACGCCTTCATCGCCTTTACTGTAGTAAAGTCCCTGGGATATAGCTGGGAGACGGCCCTGGGATCCATATTCATAGCAGGACTCATCTTCACCTGTCTTACTGTCTTTCGAATCCGGGGCTGGCTGGCAGAAGCGATCCCCATCTCTCTCAAATACAGCTTTGCAGCTGGCATAGGATTGTTTCTCTCATTTATTGGTCTCAACGAAACAGGCATAGTTGCGCTCGGCGTGCCCGGCGCGCCTGTGAGCCTCGGCAGCGTCATGAGGCCCGAGCCGCTGCTGGCTGTTTTCGGGGTATTCGTCATTACATGGCTGATGATAAGGAAGGTGCAAGGCGCGGTGATCTCCGGCATACTCATAGTCACAGCGCTGTCATTCGGCCTGGGTATAACGGAAAAACCGGACTCCATTGTAAGCATCCCGCCCTCTATTTCGCCGTTGTTCATGAAGCTCGATATCTCGGCCGCGATATCAGTCAAGAACATCCCGATCGTTTTGATCATTTTCATCATGGCCTTTGTGGATACAGTGGGCACGCTCATCGGGCTGTCTGCCAAGGCAGGGCTCCTGGACGAAAAGGGCAACCTTCCCGAGATAGAAAAACCGATGCTCGCGGATGCGGTTGCGAATCTTGCCGCGCCCGTCCTCGGCACCACCACTGCAGGCGCCTATATCGAATCCGCTGCCGGAATAGAGGAAGGAGGAAGAACCGGATTCACAGCCCTCGTCGTCGCAGCACTCTTTCTTCTCTCTCTTTTCTTCGCGCCTGTGCTGACAGCCGTACCGCCTCATGCATACGGAGCTGCGCTCATAGTCATCGGCATACTCATGATAGGGCCGATTGCGAAGATAGACTTTGAAGATTATACAGAGCTCATCCCGGGATTTTTGACCATTGTGCTCATGGTATTCACATACAACATCGGCGTAGGCATGACCGCAGGCCTCCTGTTCTATCCGCTGCTCAAGACGATTTCCGGCCGGATACGGGAGGTCCCTTCAGGGCTCTGGGTGCTCGCCGCCTTGTCGCTAACGTTCTATATATTCTATCCATATAGGTAAGGTGTCGTCATAAGTTTCATAAAAAAATGGATAATTAATGAAACCCCAGAGCTTACCGAAGAATTGCTAGAGTAGAAGGCTCTGGGTGCTTGCGGGTTCAGACACGGAAAAAAGCGACGTAGCCGGTAATAAAACGAATATGTGGGGGAATAAGGACTCCGCGGAGTTTTACTCCTTCATTCAGGTTTTTCTCGGGGATCTGGTTATTTTTTGACAATACTACAGACTATGACAGGGGATTTCGTATGAAAAAAAGCGCTCCGGGCCGGGGCAGGCAGAGACGCCTATCAGCCAGGATGGAATTCCCGGATGACGAGAGAGTCTATCCATGGCTGTCGCATCTGCTCGATGCCTACGCAATTCTGGATACGGGCGTCGCTGTTGCCGTAAGGGAGACGATGAAACGCAACAAGACCCCGCTTGCATGCGCGAAAGGCTGCGACGCATGCTGCAGCCAGAAGGATATACCTTTATATTCGCATGAGCTCATAGGCATATACTGGTATGCTGCGGAGAAGATAACAGGTACTGAGAGGACAAGGCTCAAGGCCGCTATTATCGATTCCCGGCCGGGCGCGGGCTGTCCGTTTCTGATAGACAGCATCTGCATAGTCCATCCTGTGAGGCCCTTTTCATGCAGGCAGTTCAATGTTTTCGGGAGCCGGTGCACTTACGGAGAAGATCCTTATTTCACAAGGCCCTGGGATGTGCTCGCGCCCAGGCAAGACTATATCGACCGCGCGTTTGAGACCGTTATCCCGCTCTATAATATAGGTGAGGGAATGGAGAGAGACAGGGCCGCGAAACAGATTCGCTCGCAGGCCATGAATCTGAGGACATTCGATTGGAAGGGTCTCGCGGCCGCGATGGAGAAGGCCGAGAGACGAGGTTGATGAGGAGCGTTTTATGCCGTCGACTGAGATAATAGTTAATGCAGGCAGAGAAGAGACCAGGGTGGCCCTGATCGAAAACGGCATCGTAACCGAGATATATATCGACAGGGCCAAGGACAGGGGCATAGCGGGCAATATATACAAGGGAAAGGTGGTGAAGGTGCTGCCTGGAATGCAGGCCGCATTCGTGGACATAGGCCTAGAAAAGTCCGCCTTTCTCTATGTCGGAGACGTGTTCGACAGCGCGTCCGAGTATGCACCCATGATGGAAGACGAGGGCATAGAGCTCGAGATCGAGCCGAGGCGGAGACGCCAGCAGTCGAGCTCGATAGAGGACTTGGTCCAAGAGGGCCAGGACATAGTGGTCCAGGTCTCTAAGGAGCCGATAAGCACGAAGGGCGCCCGCGCGACCACATATATAAGCCTGCCCGGCAGGCACCTCGTGATGATGCCCGGGGTCAACCACATCGGCGTTTCCCGCAGGATAGAGAATGTGGAGGAGCGGAGGCGTTTGAGGGAGATCGTGAGCAGCCTGAGGAAGCCCAATACAGGCTATATAGTGAGGACCGCGAGCGAGGGGATGAGCGAAGAGGATCTGTCCGCCGATGTCGAGTTTTTGTCCCGGCTGTGGGAAAGCATAATGCGGAGAAAGGAGCGGAGCTCGGCGCCTGCCCTGCTCCATAACGAGCTGGATCTCGTGTTCAGGGTGATCCGCGATGCATTCACCGACGAGGTCGATAGAATGGTGATAGACTCCGAAGAGGAGTACAGACGAGTGAAGGAGTTCGTCGAGTCTTATATCCCGCAGATCGCAAGGCGCGTGAAGCTCTATGAAGAAGACGAGCCGATATTCGAGCATTATGGGGTGGAGATAGAAATCTCGCGTGCTTTGGGCAGAAAGGTCTGGCTGAAGTCCGGCGGATATATAATCATCGACCAGACAGAGGCCCTCACGACCATAGACGTGAACACTGGCCGCTATGTGGGCAAGCGCACCCTGGAGGATACTATATTAAAGACCAATCTCGAGGCGGTGCGCGAGATCGCCTATCAGCTCAGGCTCAGAAACATCGGGGGCATAATCATCCTCGACTTCATAGACATGGAGCGCGAGGACAACCGCCGCAAGGTCTACAGCGCCCTTCAGGAGGCGCTCTCGAGGGACAAGGCCAAGACCACTATTTCGACGATATCGCCGCTCGGGCTGATAGAGATGACAAGGAAGCGCGTGCGCGAGAGCCTCGGCCGCATCCTCTGCGAGCCGTGCCCGTATTGCGACGGCAGGGGATATGTGAAATCGAGCCGCACGGTCTGCTACGAGGTCTTGAGAGAGATACGTAAGGCGTTTGCAGGAGCGGAGGAGAAGAAGGCCCTTGTCACGGTGAACTCCTCTGTCGCGGACATGCTGTATGACGAAGAGCGCCACGCCGTGGAGGCGGTGGAAAAGGACTTCGGCAAGAAGGTGGTCATCAAGGCCGATCCTAACCTGCACCAAGAGCAATATGAGGTTGTGATGGTGTGATTGCAGGCCGCACCCTTCGCGAGCATGCGATCGCGCTCTCGCTCTTCTTCTTTTTCGCGGAAAGCAGCGCCTTGTCCGCGGCGAGCACAAGGTCCCGCGCGTTCCTGCCGTCCCGAGGGAAGGATGCGATGCCGATCGTGACTCTGAGGGGGATACTTTTACCCGAGATGCGCAAGAAGCCTTCTTCTATCTCGCGTTTTATCCGCTCTGAAAAGAGATTATACGCCTTGGACAGTCTGGTCTCGGGAAGGATGATGGCGATTTCGTCTCCTCCGTATCTTGCCGCAAGATCCGTGCTCCTTACGGCGTTTTTGACCGCCTCGCCGAGGGCGGCCAGGGCCTCGTCGCCCGCCTGATGGCCGTAGGTGTCGTTGTACTTCTTGAAGTCATTCACATCTATGAGCGCAAGCGAGAGCTCCCTGTTGTGACGCCTCGCCCTCTGAAGCTCCCTGCCCAGGATATCCTCGAAGCAACGCCTGTTGAAAAGGCCTGTGAGCGCGTCTGTTACCGCCTGCTGCTTGACATGATTATGCGTTCTGGCATGGTGAATGGCGATGGATGCGAACGAGGCGAGAATCTCCAGCGCTTTTATCTCCGTCTTGGAAAATCTTCTCGGCGTGAAATCATCTACATAGAGTATTCCCACAATGGTGTGTGAATATATGAGCGGAATACAGATGAGGGACTTGATGTTTTCGTGCAGGACGGCGGGATTCGCAAAGAAGGAGCGGTTCGTGACGTCCTGCACCAGTGTGACCTTCTTGCTCTTGATTATCTTCTCTGTGAGACCGCCCGGCCTCACGCGCCATTCTCGGTTAGCGATAAACTCTTTCGAGAGCCCGCGATGCGCCCTTATGCGCATGCTGTTCGTGGCAGGGTCATAGAGGGCGATGCTCCCGGCCTTCGTGCGGGTAAGCTCCATCGCCTTCTTGAGCACTATTGACAGGGCCTTCTCGAGGTCGAGCTGCGACACCACGGCACGGGCCGTGCCTATTATCTCGAGCGCCTCTTTTCCGAGTTTCGGTACCCCCATGTCGCCCGCCCCTCACTTCCAACCTGCCGAAATTCCCCGCCTCGAAACCCGACCTTGATGGAACAGCAAAGCAAGACAACAGGGACACAAGATTCATGAATAACGCCTTAATATCACAAAATCAGGAGATTGTCAATCAATCTCGTCTTGTTGATGCGGACTGCAACAAGAAGCACCATTCTGTCCGAGGCGGTGTGGAGCGGAGAGAGGGTCTCTGGATCCGCTATCTCTATGTAATCTATCGTCGTCCCTTTTTCGTCGAGAATGACCGCTGCCATCTCCTGTTTTATTTTTGCTGCGTCTTTCGTGCCTGAACGGATGAGCCCTTCTCCCCTTCTCAAGGCACGGTAGAGGGCGCGGGCGGCGATCCGCTCTTCCGGAGAGAGATATACGTTTCTCGAGCTCATGGCCAAACCGTCCGGCTCCCGTATGGTCGGCATGACCACCACTTCCACATCCATGTCAAGACCGGCGACCATGCGCTTTATGATGACGCACTGCTGGAAGTCCTTCTGGCCGAAGTAGGCGCGGTGCGGCTTCACGATATTGAAGAGCTTGCAGACAACGGTCGCCACCCCTCTGAAGTGGCCCGGCCTCACAGCGCCTTCGAGTATATCCGAAACGCCCTCGACCATGACATAGACCGCAGGTCCTCCAGGATACATATCCTCTCTCTCCGGCATGAAGAGGATGTCCGCCCCGGCGGATTCGCACTTCATGCTGTCTCCATCCGGATCCCTGGGATAGCGGTCGAAGTCCTCAGAAGGCCCGAATTGGGTGGGGTTCACGAACACGCTCACCACGACGATGTCGCACTCCTCGCGCGCTTTCTGCATGAGAGAGAGATGGCCCTCATGGAGATAGCCCATGGTCGGCACGAATCCGATCCGCCTGCCCTCGCGGCGCAAAACCTCCGCCAGGGCCTGCATCTCTTTTATCGAACTAATCGTCCTCATCATCTGCCTTCGAACCGCCCCAGCATGCGCGTCACTTTCCGGAAAGAGGGACATAATACTGCGTCCCCTGCTTCATGTTCATGATCTGCTTGATCAGGTCGTCGAGATCTTCCCGTCTGTTAACGAAATCTATCTCGGAGGTGTTTATGACGAGCAAAGGCGTCTCGGTATAGTTGAAGAAGAAGCGGTTGTACGCTTCGTTCACAGCAGCGATATAGTCACGGGAGAGCTCCCTCTCGAACGATCTACCGCGCTTCTTGATGCGCTGGAGCAGCCTCTCCGTGTCCGCCTGAAGGAATATCACGAGATCCGGCCTTACTATCTTGGGTTCGAGCATCCTGTATATCTGCTCATAGAGCGCCAGCTCATGCTCCGAGAGATTCAGGTATGCAAATATGCGGTCCTTCTGGAAGAGGTAATCGCTTATGGTGCTCTGGCTGAAGAGATCAGGCTGGGATATCTCCTCTTGCTGGCTCGAACGGCTGAGCAGAAAGAAGAGCTGCGTCTGGAACCTGTATCCGGCGGGGTCTCTGTAGAAATCGGTCAGAAATGGATTCTCCTCCGCCTTTTCGAGGATGAGCCTCGCCTCCATCACTTCGGCGAGCAGGGTCGTGAGGCTGGTCTTCCCCACACCGATCGGGCCTTCCACCACGATATACCTGCTGTTTCTGCGATTCGATCTCGCGTTCATGGGTCACTGTCCAGGCTGCCGCACTTTTCCACCCTGTGGGCGTCTGAGCATTCGGCAAGGAGCTGTTGTGCGGTCTTTTTGAGCAAAGGATGGAATGCATCCGGCGCGACCTCCGACAGGGGCACGAGCACAAATCTGCGGTCTTGCAAGAGCGGATGCGGCAGTATGAGCTGTTCTGAGTTGATGACCATGTCTCCGTAAAAGAGGAGGTCTATGTCGATATTCCTGGGACCCCATCTGATGTCCCTGCGTCTACCCATTTGATTCTCGATCTTCTGGCAGGAATAGAGCAGCTCGAAGGGCAGGCACCTGGTCCTCATTTCTATGACCGCATTCATGAACTCAGCCTGCTCTTTGAAGCCGACAGGCTCCGTGCAATACAGAGCGGAGATCTTCGTTACATCGCCTACGGCGCCGAGAAGCTCCACTGCCTTCTTGAGGTTTCGCCTCCTGTCGCCGAGATTGGAGCCGATGCTGATATATACAATCTCAGGCATACGGCTCGGCTCTCAGAACTCGAGCTTAAGCTCGTTCATCCGTCTCTTGAATTCGGCCAGCACCCGCCTCTCGTCCTGCCTGCCCCTCGCCTCGAATGTGGCGGACAGCCTTATGTACGGGCCTGCATCGTCCCATGGCACGGTGCTTATGAGTTTTTCCGTTATCAGAAAGTGCGAGAACTCCTCGGCATTCGAGAACCTGCGCCCGGCCTTTATGCCCTTTGGGGCCTTGACATAGAGATAGAAGGTACCTGCGGGCATCCTGACCGAAAAGCCGAGCTCTTTCAGCGTGTCCACCATGAAGCGCAGCCTCCGCTCGTATTTCGCGGCAATCTTCTCCGTCATCTCCGGATGGTCGAGGGCGTACACCCCTGCCTTCTGGATGGCCTTGAACTGACCCGAGTCGCAGTTGTCCTTTACATTTCCGTAGGCCGCAACCACCCTTTCATTGCCTGCGATAAAGGCGAGGCGCCAGCCTGTCATGTTATACGCCTTGGAAAGCGAGTGTATCTCAACGCCCACATCCTTTGCACCTGGGACGGAAAGAAAGGAAAGCGGTTTCCGTCCATACACAAGGGCGGCGTAGGCTGCATCATGGACTACTACGATGTTGTTCTCCTTCGCGAATCTCACGACCTTCTCGAAAAACTCGGCCGTGGCCCCTGCGCCCGTCGGGTTGTTGGGATAATTGATATACAGAAGCTTTGCCCTCTTCCGCACATCCTGCGGGATCGAGTCGAGGTCAGGCAGGAATCCGCTCTGCTCGGTGAGCGGCAGATTCACCACTTCACCGCCGTACCAGCGCGTATGAGTCCCCATGATCGGATAGCCCGGCACTGTCATCAGCGTGATGTCCCCGGGATTAATGAATGCCGCAGGGATCATCGCGAGCACAGGCTTGCTCCCTATGCCGTGCAGCACTTCCGTCTTTGGATCTATGCCCTTCACTCCGTACACCATTTCCATGTATCTTGCAGCGGCATCCTTGAATTCCTGTATCCCGTTGTCTGCATAGCCCCTGTTCTCCGGCTGCTCCGCCTCCTTCTGGAGCCTCTTCACGACAGGGGGAAATGCCATCTCATCAGGCTCGCCCACGCCCAGGTCGATGAGCTCTACGCCCGGGTGCGCGGCCATCGCCTCGCGTTTCGCCCGCTTTATCTTCTCGAATTTATAGATGACCTGGCTTTTGCCGAACCCGCTTCCGCCTATTCGTTCGGCGAACAGCGACTGTATATAGGTTTCGCCCGTATTCTGCACTGCCTCGTCTCCTCCGGAAAGAAATGACCGAACAAGACCCCGACAAGCGGTCGGGATCAAAATCATAGATCAGCTCACCCTGTTTTTCAGGCTTCCGATATTCTCTATCCTTACCTCTATTTCGTCTCCAGGCCTCATTGGGCCTATGCCGGCAGGCGTGCCGGTGAGAATGACATCTCCCGGAAAGAGCGTCATGATCTCCGAGATGAAGCTCACGAGCCTCCTTACGTCGAATATAAGCCTGGATGTGCGCGAAGACTGCCTCAATTCCCCGTTCAGATAGGACTCTACAAGGAGATCGGACGGATCCAGATCCGTCTCTATCCAGGGGCCGAGAGGACAGAAGGTATCGAACGACTTCGCCCTTGTCCACTGCCCGTCTTTCTTCTGGAGGTCCCTCGCTGTTACGTCATTGGCGCAGGTGTATCCGAGGATATGACCGTCCACCTCATCCGGCCCTATGCCGCGTATCCTGTCTTTTATAACAACGGCGAGCTCAGCTTCATAATCCACCTGCGTGCTCATGGATGGATGGATTATATGGTCTCCCGGGCCTATGACGGCCGTCGCTGGCTTAAGAAAGATTATCGGCTCATCAGGTATGCTGAAGCCCAGCTCCTCGGCATGGTCTCTGTAGTTCAAACCGACCGCTATTACCTTGGACGGCACGCACGGCGCGATGAGCCTGACTCCGGAAGCCGCGTGGCACGCACTCAGCGTCTTGAAGGACGAAAAGAAATCTCCGTCCATCTCCGCCACCTCGTCCCCGTTGTGTATACCGTGGGCTGTCCTGCCGTCGATCTGAAAGCGCACAAGTCTCATGATAACACAGTTTCTGAATCCGGCCGGTGAAGATAAAGATTACTTCCCGTCGATCCACTCAATCAGCTCATCGGCCTCGAGATAGCCGCTTATCAAGACGCCCTGGTCCTTTATGATGGCGGGCGTCCCTGATATATCGAGGGACTTGGCCAATGCCTTGTTCCTCTCCACGGCCGCGTTGCCGCATTTGGGCTCTGGAACAGACTTGCCTGCAAACGCGTCATCAGCGAGGCTGAGCGATTTTTCGCACAATATCGCCTGCGCCTTCTTGTATGCGTCCTTATGTATATCGAGCGGGAACAGCATGAGGTAGAAAGCGATATCGCTCCGCTTCGCAACGATTTTTTTTAGTTCCTTGTGCAGCCTGCGGCAGAAGGGGCAGTCCGGATCTGTGAAGACCGCCACCTTCCGCTTTGCATTCTTCTGGCCCAGCACGACCGCGTCCGAAAGAGGTATCCGCGAAAAGTCCACCTTCCGCTCCTGCGGCCTGATAGGCGCCATCTGACCGACCACAAAGCTCTTGGAGAAATCAACGAGTATGCCGCCGCGCCTGCCTTTGCGCTCCACCTCGAGCATCCAGAAGCCCTTAAGCGGCGCGGACTGGATATCTATGAGCCTGCCGCCCTTCACAAATTTTTTCACGATCTTCTCCGCCTCTGGTCTCTCGAGCTTATGGCACTTTGCGCAATCGGTCCAGGTCTTGTTGTCCGGAGGGAATGCACCTACGGACACTGGCAGAAAAGATACCGCCGCGATAACAACCCAGAAAAATATATTCTTCATCGATTACTCCTTTTTTTAAGAATTCAGTACAATAACCGCGCCCAGCCTATAACAGGCCGTGCCGACCGTATCAGCCGGTTTTTTCCTATTTCAAGCCGAGCACATCCTGCATGTCATACAGTCCCGGCTTCTTTCCCACGATCCACTTGGCCGCTCTGACCGCACCGGCCGCGAATGTGTCCCTGCTGTGGGCTCGGTGCGTAAATTCTATGCGCTCTCCCTTTCCGGCGAAGATCACCGTATGCTCGCCCACGATATCCCCGGCCCTGACCGTCTGTATGCCTATCTCCTTCTTGGAGCGCTCGCCGATGATCCCCTTTCTTGCATACACGCCTACTTCGTCCAGGTTCCTTCCGAGCGCATGCGCGAGCACCTGGGCCATTTTGAGCGCGGTGCCGGATGGGGCGTCTTTCTTCATCCTGTGATGGGCCTCCACGATCTCCACGTCATAGTCGTCTCCGAGGGCTCTTGCAATCTCCGCCAGGACCTTGAACGAGAGGTTCACGCCTATGCTCATATTCGGAGATAGAATGAGCGGTACCTGCTGCGCGGCCTTTTTTATCTCCTCAAGGGCCTCCTTCGAGAATCCGGTCGTCCCGATGACCGCGGGTTTTTTGAGCTCGACGCATACCCGAACATGCTCTATACTCGGCTCCGGAAGGGTGAAGTCTATGAGCACATCCCCTGCCTTGAGCGCTGCGTGCAGGTCGTCCGTGATGAGTATGAGCACTCCTGTAGAAGGTATGCCTGCAGGGGCGAAGGCGTCCTGGCCCACCATCGGGTGCCCCTTTTTCTCGACCGCTGCAGAGAGCCGTATGCCATCCGCCGTCGCAAGCACGCTGATTATCCTTGATCCCATTCTGCCTGCTGCGCCTGTTACCACCGCCTTTATCATATGTCATCTCCATTTATCATAGAATCTTAATCCGCACCATGCTCCATCCCTTTTTGCTGGATCAACCCGCCTCGGAGGAGCGCCCTCTCTTCAGATCAGACCGTAGTCCTTGAGCACCTTCTTGAGCTTCTCCTTGTTCGCATCCGACATAGGACACAGCGGCAGCCTGAACTCCTCGCCCGCCTTTCCCATCATTGCGAGGGCGGTCTTGACAGGGATGGGATTCGTCTCTATGAACATGGCGCCGTGCAGCGGCTCGAGCTTGTAGTGGAGCTTGAGCGCCTCTTCATATCTCCCTGCGAAGAAGTGATCGAACATGGCTGCGCAGTCCGCAGGCGCGACATTGGCGGTGACCGATATGGCGCCGACGCCGCCCAGGTGCAGGAGCGGAAGGGTAGTGAAATCGTCTCCCGATATGACATCGAAGTCCCTGCCGCAGAGCCTTATGAGCTCGCTCACCTGCTTCATGTCTCCGGTGGCCTCCTTGATGCCGACGATATTCTTTATCTCCCTGAGCCTCGCCACAGTGCCGGGGAGCATGTTCACGCCGGTCCTTCCAGGCACATTGTAGAGCACTATCGGGATGTCCACGGTCTCGGCCACCTTCTTGAAGTGCCTGTAGAGCCCCTCCTGTGTTGGCTTGTTGTAATACGGCGTGATGAGCAGCACACCGTCCGCGCCCGCCTTCTTCGCGAATTTCGTGAGGTCGAGTGTCTCTTCCGTGGAGTTGGAGCCGGCTCCGGCGACGACCGGAACCCGTCCGTCGACCGCCTTGATTACGATCTCTATCACACGATGGTGCTCTTCGTGCGAAAGGGTGGCAGATTCCCCCGTGGTCCCGCAGGGGACGATCACGTCCGTGCCGCTCTTGATATGAAATTCGACAAGCTCGGCAAGTGCCTTCTCATCCACCTGTCCGTTTCTGAACGGAGTCACTATTGCTACCATAGAGCCTTTGAACATGAGTTCCTCCTTCGATGTTAGGGACTGCCGAGGCGATTACCTACTCCCTAATGAGCATGTCGATCTCCCTAAGGAACCTCTCGAAGCAGTCCGTCTCCTTTAATTTATCGAATACCCGTTCGTCAGAGACCTTGATGTAATGATGTATAAGCAGGTTTCTGAACTTGGCCATGTCAGCCATGCATCGCAACGTCTCTTTCTCGAATTTGACTGTTTCGCCGAGCTATTCGAAACAATTCGCATAATCGGAAGGCGCCTTTTTAACCATCTTGGCGGCAAGATGATAGCACATGTCTATGGCCGCCTGTCCCGCGATGATGAAACAATATTTTGTGTCCCTCACTATAATGGGCGACTGAAAACATGTTTCTCGAGTGCGGCGTAACTCTTTAAAGTCTCGAGCGCGGTTTTTATCTCCGATACGTATGATGTTATTCTATCTCTGTCTATCATCAAGCGGCGATAATTTCCTCTAAGATACATCTCTTGGTTATAGCATGATCATGATACATAGACCATGTTTTTGCAACAATATCCGCCATAAGGTCTTCGTCATTCGAGAAGAGCAATTCTCCGCAGGTGATTCTATATGCTATATCCAGAGGTGCGTCATTAAATACAATTACATCGACCGGATATCTTCCCAACTGCGATTCGAGCGACAGAGAAAGACCGATGCTCAAGTCCATAAGCCGATCCGGGGATACGGCGGCTTCGTCCACATAAATACCTATATCGACATCTCTGAAAAATGGAGCGTCCTGATCCACAAGAGAGCCGAAGACATAGGCAAATATTATCCTTTTGTCTTTTCGAAGCTCCGCCCTCAGGCGCTCGATTATCTTCTGTCTTTCATCCTGCGATGCTGTGAATGTCTTCATATCGTCCATTCGGTTGAGATTGAGGTCTCAGACCGGGCTGACTCATATGAACAGCCTTCCCTCGCATATGAGCCCCGCCTCTCCCTCGAGATAGACATTATTCACATATGCGCCTTTTTTTTCAAGGGCAACCTCGAGCCTTTCGTTGCTCCTGGGGAGGACAGCCACGGGCTGAGCGACCTTTCCGAGCATCTCGGCTATTATAGCGGATGCCACCGCGCCTGTGCCGCATGCGAGCGTTTCATCCTCCACCCCGCGCTCGTATGTCCTGACCTTGAGGGTCTTTGGACCCACGACTCGGACGAAATTCACGTTGGTGCCCGCAGGCCGGAAGAGCTCGTGGTAGCGTGTCTCCCTGCCGATCCGCCTCACATCTTCCGTATCGAGGGAGTCCGTGAAATATACGATGTGCGGTACGCCGGTGTTTATGAAATGTCCGGTCCGCACGCCAGTTGAAAGCGGTACGGATATATCGAGCCTCGGCTCTTTGGGCGGCATCAGTTGCACCTTCACCCTGTCGGACTTAACCTCTGCCCGGATGATGCCCGCGAGCGTCTCGAAGGCCATCTTCCTCGGGGCTATTTTTTTGATATAAGCAAAGCGCGCGGCGCAGCGCGAGCCGTTTCCGCACATCTCTGCCTCGCTCCCATCGGCATTGTAAAACCTCCACTTGAAGTGGGCGGCCCTTTTCGATGTCGGAGGCACGATGACGATCAGCCCGTCCGCTCCCACTGAGAAATGCCTGTCGCAGACCTTCTTCGCGAGGTCGGCGAGATCCATGCCCTTGAGGATCCCTCTGCGGTTGTCAATCAGGATGAAGTCGTTGCCGCTTCCCTGCATTTTATGGAAAGGAATCTTTCTCATGAGGTTATCGCATACTGCGCCGTGCCGGTCCAATATGTCATCCTTCCAGCCATCTCGGAAGCTTTTCCCCGCGGATGAGGTCGTCGTAGCTCTCCCTCTCCCTGACGATGAAGAACTCGTTCCCTTTTACCATCACCTCCGCCGGCCTCGGCCTCGAGTTGTAATTCGAGGACATCGAAAATCCGTATGCGCCGGCGCCCATAACTGCAAGCAGGTCCCCCTGCTCCACCTCCGGCAGTTCCCTGTTCTTCGCGAAGAAGTCGCCCGACTCGCAGATCGGGCCGACCACGTCCATGACATATGAGCGGCCGGGTCCAGGCTCCACCACAGGCCTGATCTCGTGATACGCCTCATAGAGGCTCGGCCGGATGAGGTCGTTCATGCCGGCGTCTACGATCAGGAATCTCTTCTTGCCGCTCTCTTTGTGATAGAGGGCGCGGGTCACGAGTATACCTGCATTGCCCACGATGGCCCTCCCAGGCTCCATCACGAGGGTGCAGCCGCTCTCTTTGAGCATCGGACCGATCGCCTCGGCGAGGTCCCTCGGGTGCGGAGGGGTCTCGTCCTTGTATGTAATGCCGAGTCCGCCGCCGATGTTTATGTATTTTACGTCTATGCCGCTCCATTTGAGCCTCTTTACGAAGTCAATAATCTTGGCCAGGGCGTCAACGAACGGCTGGAGCTTTGTTATCTGGGAGCCTATGTGCTGGTGGATGCCCACCACCTCCACATTCGAGAGCCTCTTCGCTGTCTGGTAGTACTCCAGGGCCTGGTCGATGGCGATCCCGAACTTGTTCTCCTTGAGCCCTGTGGATATATAGGCGTGAGTATGCGGATCTATGTCCGGATTCACCCTGAGCGCTATCCTGGCTCTGGCATGCATATCATTCGCGGCCTTCTCAATGGCCAGGAGCTCTTCACCGGATTCTACGTTGAACATGAGTATGCCCATCTTGAGCGCATACTCGATCTCGTCGCTACGTTTGCCTACGCCTGCATAAACTATCTTTTTCGGCTCTATGCCCGCACGGAGCGCCCTGAAGAGCTCCCCCCCGGAGACTATGTCCGCACCCGCGCCCTCTCTGGACAAGAGCCTCAGGACGGCGTTGTTCGAGTTGGATTTCAGCGCAAAGCATATGAGGTGCGGAAGTCTTTCAAAGGCTCTGTCGAACGCCCTGAAGTGGTTTACGAGCGTATTGCTGCTGTAGAGATAGAAAGGTGTGCCTACGCGCTGGGCGACGGCCTTGACGGAGACTCCCTCGCAGTACAATTCGCCGTTCTTGTATACGAAGTCGTGCATAGCTCAGCGAAGCCTCTCTGCAAAACCCCTCTGCTCCTTGGAGCGGGGGCTCTCGTTTCCCGCCTTGTCTATTGCGGTCACGGCATAGTAATATATGACTCCCGGCAGCGCCGTCTCATCAGAGAACGTGCTGCGCAGGATCGGCCTCTCTGTAAGCCTCTCGTAATACCTACCGCTCTTCTGCGTGCGATATACATGGTAGCCTGCCAGATCTCGCTCCGGGGTCTCGTTCCATGTCAGGAATATCCTGCCGAGGCCCGGCACCACTGTCAGCCCGGACGGCGCAGCAGGAGGGGTCATGTCTTTCGGAGTGGCGAAAACAGCTTCTGAGTCGAGGCTCTCTTTCCATGGAAGAGCGGGGCTGTCCACAGAGCGGACGATGTAATAATATGCCACATCGTTCTCCACTGGAAAGTCTTTGTATGTGTTCGTCCGCACAGGCTCCTTGTTTACGGCGCTCGGGCTGTAGCGTCCCCTTTCCGTGCCGCGGTAGATATTATAGCCCACGAACCCCTCGTACTTACTGCCGTCTGTGCGCGTCGTGACAGGCTCCCAGCTAAGCTGTACATAGCCGTCGCCTGCAACAGCGGTAACGCCCTTGGGCGGTGCGAGTGAGAGCAGCGGGGCGATCCGCACCTCTTCGGAGAAAGGACCGGCGCCGCCGGCGGTGCCGTACGCCCTTATACGATAGCCGTATACGCGGCCGTATTTAAGGTCGATGTCAGACCAATACACGGTGCCGTCTCTTATCTCAGCAGGGGCCGGGTTCTTCATGTCTATCTCGAGCACAGGCCTGTACCTGGGCCTGCGGCCCTTTTCTATCTCGGCGCGGAAGACACCGAAGCCCCTGATCTGCTCCTGTTTTATCTCTTTGCCCTCTATGTTCTTAGTCGGAACCCGCCAGGAAAGGAAGGCGGCGTTATCCCTCACAGCTGCCGTGAGACCCTGGACCTGGCCGGGCCTCGGGCTGTCCGGAGTCAACGGCTCTGTCTTCCGCCCGCAGGATGCAGAAATGACAGCGATTCCAGCGATGAATATGAACGCTATGCGCCGCACCATTCCAGCCTCGGCATACCTTTACTACGGCCTCCTCACCGCCTGCTTGAGCTCCTGAATTCTTTTTATGAGATTGGCCGGAGCGGTCCCTCCGAGAGAGGTGCGCCTGCCCACAGAGGTCTCGAGGGATATGGCGTCATATACATCCTCGTCAATGAGGGCCGACAGCCTTTTGTACTCTTTTATGGGCATGTCGAGCAGACTGCATCCGAGCTCGCCTGCCCTGAGCACCGCCCTGCCCACCACCTCGTGCGCCTGTCTGAACGGAAGACCTTTTTTCACAAGATAGTCTGCAAGGTCTGTGGCGGTTATATAGCCGTCTTCTGCGGCGCGGCGCATAGCATCCTTGTTTACCTCGATGGTCTTGAGCATCTCGATGAAGACCGAAAGCGTCTCTATGACTGTATCCGCTGCGTCGAAGAGGGGCTCCTTGTCCTCCTGCATATCCCTGTTGTAGGCGAGCGGAAGGCCTTTCATGATGGTGAGGAGGGCTATGAGGCTGCCGTACACCCTGCCGGTCTTGCCCCGTGCGAGCTCAGCCACATCAGGATTCTTCTTCTGGGGCATGATGGAAGAACCGGTCGTGAATGAATCCGCAAGGCTGACGAACCCGAACTCAGCGGACGACCAGAGCACGAGCTCCTCGGAGAGCCTCGATATGTGCATCATTATGAGGCTTGCATCAGAGAGGAACTCGATTACGAAATCCCTGTCGGAGACGGCATCCATACTGTTCATGCACACCTTGTCGAAGCCGAGCTGTTTGGCCACGAAGCCGCGGTCCACTGGAAACACCGTGCCTGCAAGCGCACCGGAGCCGAGTGGCATGACATTGACGCGCCTGAAGCAGTCCGCAAGCCTTTCCCTGTCCCTTTCGAACATCTCGAAATATGCAAGCAGGTGGTGGCCGAACAAGACAGGCTGGCCCCGCTGGAGGTGGGTGTATCCAGGCATGACTGCATCGCTGTGGCGCTCGGCAAGCTCCACAAGCACGGCCTGCAGCATCCTCAAAAGCCTGAATATGATCGCAATCCGGTCGCGCAGATACAATCTCACATCCAGGGCCACCTGGTCGTTTCTGCTCCGTGCGGTATGAAGCTTTCCGCCTACCGGGCCGATCAGCTCGATCAGCCTGCTCTCGATGTTCATGTGGATGTCTTCGAGGCCGATGCTGAATTTGAACGCGCCAGTGGAGATCTCTTTCTTGATTCTGAGAAGACCCTGGATTATCTTTTTCGATTCCGCCTTTGTGATTATGCCGGTCTTTGCAAGCATCTCTGCATGGGCGATGCTTCCCTGTATGTCGTAAGCATAGAGCCGCCAGTCATACGGAATGGATGCCGTGTATTTTTCCACGAGCTCGGCAGTGGGTTCTTTGAATCTGCCGGACCAGGGTTTGGTCTTCTTTCCGGCCCTAGCGGTTTTTCTTGATTGACTGTTATTTTTAGGCATGATGTACCTGCGCCTGATCACTGCATAGAAAGCATAGAAAATGAATAACGCCCCTCACCTGCGTCATCTATCCTTTCTGCGGCCCGACCTGAGCCTCAATGCATTGAGCCGTATGAACCCCTCTGCGTCCTTCTGGTTATATACCTGCTCCGCCTCGAATGTCGCAAGCTCAGGGCTGTATAGAGACACGGGGGACTTTCTGCCCACCACATCGCAGTTGCCCTTGTAAAGCTTGAGCCGGGCAGTGCCGGTCACGTTTTTCTGGGATTCGTCGACAGCGGCCTGGAGCATCCTACGCTCCGGAGAGAACCAATAGCCGTAGTACACAAGCTCCGCATATTTCGGGATAAAGCTGTCGCGCAGATGCATGGCCTCCCTGTCCATGGTAATGGACTCGACGGCCCTGTGGGCCGCATGAAGCAGCGTGCCGCCTGGGGTTTCATATACGCCTCTCGATTTCATGCCCACATAGCGGTTCTCCACCAAATCCACCCGGCCTATGCCGTGTCTGCCCGCTATCTTGTTGGCCTCTTCGAGCAGAGCCGCAGGAGAGAGCCTGCGGCCGTTGATTGCAACCGCGTCGCCGGACTCGTACTCAATCTCCACATATTCTGGACTGTCAGGCGCCTTTTCGACGGGCACGGCCATTGTGAACATGTCATCCGTCGGCTCCCTCCACGGATCCTCGAGGATACCGCCCTCATAACTGATATGGAGGAGGTTCCTGTCGGTGGAATATGGCCTTGCCTTCGTCGCAGCCACAGGGATGCCGTGCTTGGCTGCATAGTCGATGAGCTCTTCCCTGCCCCTGAAACTCCATTCCCTCCAAGGGGCGACTATCTTTATGTCAGGCCTCAAGGCGTAATAGGTCAGCTCGAAGCGCACCTGGTCGTTGCCCTTTCCGGTGGCGCCGTGCGCCACTGCATCGGCGCCTTCAGCCTCTGCAATCTCTATCTGTCTCTTGGCGATAAGCGGTCTGGCAATGGAAGTGCCGAGAAGGTAGCGGCCCTCGTACACCGCATTGGCTCGGAGCATCGGGAAGACGAAATCCCTTGCGAATTCCTCTCTGAGGTCGTCGATATATATCTTGCTTGCACCTGTCTTTATCGCCTTCTCCCGCAGCGGCCCCAGCTCCTCTGCTTGGCCGATGTCCGCGGTAAATGCAATCACCTCGCACCTGTAGGTTTCCTTGATCCAGGCTATAATGACCGAGGTGTCGAGGCCTCCTGAATATGCAACGACGATCTTTTTTATATCGTGAGCCAAGATACACTCCTTTTAGGAAGGGCCGAAAGGCAGTGCCCTTTCATTTGCCTTCGACAATCCTCACCTTCATCTCGATGCGATCGAGGGGGTTGTCGTTTCCATCCCTGGACTGGGACACGATTTTGTCGGCAACCTCCATGCCGCTCTCTACCTCGCCGAAGACCGTATATTGCCTGTCCAGGAACGGCGCGTCTGCAACGCAGATGAAGAACTGAGAGCCCGCGCTGTCCGGATGGCCCGCCCTCGCCATCGAGAGCGTGCCGCGCTTGTGAGGCCGGTCATTGAATTCCGCCTTGATAGTATAGCCCGGCCCTCCCATGCCGTGCCTGCTCCTGTCCGGATTTTTGGAATTCGGATCTCCGCCCTGTATCATGAATCCCGGAATAACGCGGTGAAATGTGGTCCCGTCATAAAAGCCCTTTTTCGCCAGATCTATGAAGTTCTTGACATGGCCCGGTGCAGAGTCAGGAAAGAACCTGAGCGTGATTTCGCCGAACTTGGTCTCGATGACTGCCTTTGTCTTGGACATTGTGCTCTCCTGTAGTGTTGTTTTTTCAGGCTGCTGATTACAGCCGGCAGCCGCTGTCATGATGAGGAAGAGTACTGCTATATAAGCCGCAGGCGACCTCATCCCATCCCTCCTAAAATCGAATATAACAATGAAGTCGTGAAGCAGGGAAAAAGATATATAGTTTTACCAGAATCACGCATGGATGTCAAACAAAACATCTGTTTTTTAAGGTCTTATCGCCGCCTTGTAGTTTGTTACGACAAGGGATTC